>NZ_RBXX01000002.1:1203812-1504765 GCF_003635025.1 Saccharopolyspora antimicrobica
TGGGTCGTGCTAGTCTTCTCGTGTCGCGAGGGAAACCGAAGCGACAGGCCAGCGCCAATAGCTCAACTGGCAGAGCAGCTGACTCTTAATCAGCGGGTTCGGGGTTCGAGTCCCTGTTGGCGCACTCGATATGTGGAACGCCCTGCTCACGCGGGGCGTTTCGCATTTCTGCATATCTCGTCATGATTTTGGGGGGTCGAACCCCCCAAGCCCCCCACGGTGCGGGGGTTGCGTGCCGGGTTCGCCTTGCGTTGGGTGGGGTGCCCGGCCTGGGCGGCTTGCCCTTCAGGTGTGCCCTCAGAGGATCGTGGTGCTGGTTACTCTTGTGGGGTTAGGCCTGAGGTTCTCAGGGTGATGTTGAGGCGGCCTGTCCTCATTCCTATGTTCGGGGCCGTTCTCGGGGTTGTCCTCAGGATTCCGTGGTAGGCGAAGCGGGCCGGGCCGCCGAAGACGAAGAGGTCACCCGAGGTCAGGATGAGGTCCCGGTAGGGTTTCGTCCTGGTTCGCGCGTTGCCGAAGCGGAAGGCCGCTTCGTCGCCGAGGCTGAGGGAGATCACCGGGGCTTCGCTGCGCTCGTCCTTGTCCTGGTGCATGCCCATCTTGGCGTTCTCGTCGTAGAAGTTGATCAGGGCCACGTCCGGGGCGTAGTCGTCCGCCGGGCGCTGGTAGGCGTCGGCCAGCGCTCTCCTGCCCAGATCCGCCAGCCAGTCCGGGAAGGGCATCACCGGAGTGCCGTCCTCGAGGGTCTTCGAGTAGCGGTACGGGATCCAGTGCCAGCCCAGGCAGACCGTGCGGACCGACATCACGCCGCCGGTGGGCAGCTTCGGGGAGCGCATGCCCGCCCGCGCCCACTCCCGGCAGGCTCGCACCAGGTGCCGCTGCTCCTCCAAGCCCAGCCAGTCCGGGACGTGGACCGCGCCCGGGGCGATCTCCTCGCGGGTGCGCGGGATCAGCGAATCCATCGCCGCTCCTCTCCCATCACCTGATCATCTTCGCAGGTAGCGGTGACAGTGAGCACTGCCTCAATGCTGGATCGAGCTCGATCGTCAGGTTAGGCTCACCAAACTTCAGTATCGAGTGAACAGGTGGGAAGCACCATGCTCCGTCCCCGTCGACTGCTCGCGGCGGTCACCGTCGCGCTAGCCCTGGGCAGCGCCGCCGCGTGCGGCACGCCGGCCTCCGAACAGCCCGCCGCGCCGGAATCCGGTGCGCGCGTCATCACGCACGCGAAGGGGCAGACGACGATCACCGGCACGCCGCAACGGGTCGTCGTGCTCGACACCGGCGAACTCGACGCGGTGCTGGCGCTGGGCATCAAGCCGGTCGGCACCGTGCTGCCCGACGCCAACAAGAACCTCCAGCCCTATCTGGCCGAGAAGGCGGGCGACATCGAGATCGTCGGCACCATCGGCTCCCCCAACCTGGAGAAGATCACCGCGCTGCAGCCCGACCTGATCCTGTCCAGCAAGATCCGCGACGACGAGAACTACGAGGCGCTGAGCAAGATCGCGCCGACCGTGTTCGCCGAGACCGTCGGCAAGACCTGGAAGGAGAACTTCCTGCTCGACGCCGACGCGCTGGGCAAGAAGGCCGAGGCGCAGCAGATCCTGGACGCCTACCAGCAGCGCGCCGCCGAGATCGGCAGGCAGGTCGGCGATCCGGGCGCGCAGCGGATCAGCATGCTGCGGTTCATCCCCGGCGACATCCGGCTGTACAACAAGGGCTCGTTCATCGGCACGATCCTCGCCGACGCGGGCTTCAGCCGTCCCGCCAACCAGGAAGCCGACACGACGCACACCAAGATCAGCCGCGAGCAGATCGCCCAGGCCGACGGCGACCAGCTGTTCTACGCGGCCTACGGTGACAGCGCCCGGGAGCAGATGAACGACGTCGTCGGCTCGGTGCAGTGGACGACCCTCGGCGCGGTCCGCGCGGGCAAGGCCGTCGAGGTCTCCGACGACACCTGGTTCCTCGGTCTCGGCCCGATCGCGGCGAACCTGGTCCTCGACGACCTCCAGAAGCACCTCGCGCAGCGCTGACCGGCGGGCTCCCGGCCGCCCGACACCGGCGGCCGGGAGTCCAACACGCCGATATCTGCCCGTTCACATCAGCCCCAAACCCAACATGTAGTGTGTCGCTCGCTGGTGGTTCACCGGAGCGATCCGGTGAGGCAAGAGGGAACCCGGTGCGAATCCGGGACTGCCCCGCAGCGGTGAACGGGAACGACCGTCGTGACCCGGCCGCCCACTCCGGGTGGCGGGTAAGAGCACTGGGCCAACGCCTGGGAAGCCACGACCAGTAGGCCGCCCGTGAGTCCGAAGACCTGCCACCGGTGCACGCGAATGTGGCGTGCTGTCCGGGACCTCGAGGGCGGGTCCGAGCGGATGATCGGCGGCAGGCGGCCGCCGAGGTCTGCCTGCGCGCGCTCGTGGTCTACCGAGCTCGCGAGGGAGAAGACCAGTGACGGCGACACTCAACGACTGGACCGAGGTGTCCACCGCGGTCCACCAGGCCTGCGCCGGATTGCCCGGCGTGTCCGCCGAAGCCGTGCTCGACGAGGTGCGGCGCACCGGTTATGCGGGGATCAGCGATGACGAGCTCTCGCTGGCCCAGATCATGGCGGCCCGCACCCTGATCGAGACCGAACCGAACTACTCGCAGGTCACCGCGCGCCTGCTGCTGAACCGGATGCGCCGGGAAGCGCTGGAATTCCTCGGCGTGGACCCGGGTTCGGACTACGCCGAGCACTTCGCCACCTACGTGCGGCGCGGCATCGAGCTGGAGCAGCTGGACCCGGAGCTGGCCGCCTTCGACCTCGACCGGCTGGGCCGCGCGCTGTCGACCGAGCGCGACCTGGAGTTCGGCTTCCTCGGCCTGCAGACCCTCTACGACCGCTACTTCCTGCACGAACGCGGTGCGCGGTACGAACTGCCGCAGGCGTTCTTCATGCGCGTGGCGATGGGCCTGGCGCTGCGCGAGGACGACCGCGAGGCCCGCGCGATCGAGTTCTACCGGCTGCTGTCGTCGTTCGACTTCATGTGCTCGACGCCCACGCTGTTCAACGCGGGCACCACCCGGCCGCAGCTGTCGTCCTGCTTCCTGACCACGGTGGACGACGACCTGTCCGGCATCTTCCACTCGATCAGCAACAACGCCCTGCTGTCGAAGTACGCCGGCGGCCTGGGCAACGACTGGACCCCGGTGCGGGGCATCGGCGCGCACATCAAGGGCACGAACGGCAAGTCGCAGGGCGTGGTGCCGTTCCTGAAGATCGCCAACGACACCGCGGTGGCGGTCAACCAGGGCGGCAAGCGCAAGGGCGCGGTCTGCGCCTACCTGGAGACCTGGCACATCGACGTCGAGGAGTTCCTCGACCTGCGCAAGAACACCGGCGACGACCGGCGCCGCACCCACGACATGAACACCGCGAACTGGGTGCCCGACGAGTTCCTGCGCCGCGTCGAGGGCGACGAGCAGTGGACGCTGTTCTCCCCCGACGAGACCCCGGACCTGCACGACCTCTACGGCGCGGCGTTCGCCGAGCGCTACCGCGCCTACGAGCAGGCCGCCGACCGCGGCGAGATCGCGGTGTTCAAGCGGGTCCGCGCGGTCGAGCTGTGGCGGCGGATGCTGACCATGCTCTTCGAGACCGGCCACCCGTGGATCACCTTCAAGGACCCGTGCAACCTGCGGTCGCCGCAGCAGCACACCGGCGTGGTGCACTCCTCGAACCTGTGCACCGAGATCACCCTGAACACCAGCGCCGACGAGGTCGCGGTGTGCAACCTCGGCTCGATCAACCTGGCGCACCACGTCACGGCCGACGGCATCGACGCCGAGCGCCTGGAGCGCACCACCCGCACCGCGGTGCGGATGCTGGACAACGTCATCGACATCAACTTCTACACGATCCCCGAGGCCCGCCGTTCCAACCTGCGGCACCGGCCGGTCGGCCTGGGCCTGATGGGCTTCGCCGACGCGCTGTTCGTGCAGCGCATCGCACCGTCGTCGCAGGCGGCGGTGGAGTTCGCCGACCGCAGCATGGAGCTGATCAGCTACCACGCGATCAGCGCGTCCAGCGGGCTGGCGGCCGAGCGCGGCCGCTACGAGACCTTCGACGGATCGCTGTGGAGCAAGGGCGTCCTGCCCATCGACTCGCTGGAGCTGCTGGCCGAGGCCCGCGGCGGCGACGTCGACCTGGACCGTTCGTCCACACTGGACTGGGCGGCGCTGCGGGAGCGCGTCGTCCGCGACGGGATGCGCAACTCCAACGTGATGGCCATCGCGCCGACCGCGACGATCGCCAACATCTGCGGCGTCAACCAGTCCATCGAGCCCGTCTACCGGAACCTGTACGTCAAGGCGAACATGTCCGGCGACTTCACCGTGGTCAACCCGCACCTGGTCGCCGACCTCAAGCGCGCCGGGCTGTGGGACGAGGCCATGGTCGCCGACCTGAAGTTCCACGACGGCAGCCTGCTGCCGATCGAGCGGATCCCGCAGGAGCTCAAGGAGCTCTACGCCACCGCGTTCGAGATCGAGCCGCACTGGCTGGTGGAGGCCGCGGCCCGTCGGCAGAAGTGGATCGACCAGGCCCAGTCGCTGAACCTCTACGTCGCCTCGCCCAGCGGCCGCAAGCTCGACGAGCTCTACCGGCTGGCCTGGCGCAAGGGCCTCAAGACCACGTACTACCTGCGCTCCACCAGCGCCACCCACGTGGAGAAGAGCACCCTGCGCGGCACCGACGGCAAGCTCAACGCCGTCCCCACCGCAGTTCCCACGGCCTCGGCCGGAGCCGCCTGCTCCATCGAGGACCCCGACTGCGAAGCCTGCCAGTAACGCCCCACCCGGGTCCCAACCGCAATTTCAATGGAAATCGCACCTCCGATTTCCATTGAAATTGCGGGGACCCGGGCGCGCGGACCTCACTGCACGCACGAAAACCCCTGGAGCACTACAGCATGACCTCCCTGCACTCCCCCTCCTCCGCCGGTCTCGGTGAGATCGACCGCGACGGCGGCCGCGTCGACGTCAGCGAGAAGGCGATGATCAACGCCCGCGCCGACGTCAACCAGCTGCTGCCGCTGAAGTACAGCTGGGCGTGGGACAAGTACCTCGCCGGCTGCAACAACCACTGGATGCCGACCGAGATCTCCATGCAGGCCGACATCGCGCTGTGGAAGTCCACCGACGGGCTCACCGACGACGAGCGCCTGATGCTCAAGCGCAACCTCGGGTTCTTCGCCACCGCCGAATCCCTGGTCGCCAACAACATCGTGCTCGCCGTCTACCGGCACATCACCAATCCCGAGTGCCGCCAGTACCTGCTGCGCCAGGCCTTCGAGGAGGCCGTGCACACGCACACCTTCCAGTACATCTGCGAGAGCCTCGGCCTCGACGAGGGCGAGCTGTTCAACATGTACCGGGAGATCCCGTCGATCGCCGACAAGGACTCCTGGGCGCTGCAGTACACCCAGAGCCTGGAGGACCCGGACTTCGCCACCGGCACCACCGAGGCCGACCAGGCGTTCCTGCGCGACCTGGTGGCCTTCTACGTGATCTTCGAAGGCATGTGGTTCTACACCGGCTTCGCGCAGATCCTCGCGCTGGGCAGGCGGAACAAGATGGTCGGCATCGCCGAGCAGTACCAGTACATCCTGCGCGACGAGTCGATCCACCTGAACTTCGGCATCGACTGCATCAACCAGATCAAGCTCGAGAACCCGCACCTGTGGACCCCGGAGTTCCAGGCCGAGATCCGCCGGATGCTCACCGAGGCCTGCGAGCTGGAGATCGCCTACGGCCGCGACACCATGCCCCGCGGCATCCTCGGCATCAACGCCGAGCTCTGCGCCCAGTACATGCACTTCATCACCAACCGCCGCTGCGACCAGCTCGGGCTGGAGCCGGTGTTCCCGGAGGCGGACAACCCGTTCCCGTGGATGTCGGAGGCGATGGACCTCAAGAAGGAGAAGAACTTCTTCGAGACGCGGGTCATCGAGTACCAGTCCGGCGCCTCGCTGTCCTGGGACTGACCCGCGCGCGGTGCGCGGTCCGGCCCGGGCCGTGCACCGCCGAACCCGTGGCCACGTCCACCCCGTTCTGAAACCATCCTTCCCAGGACTGATCGGCCGCGTCCCGACGCCGGCGGCCGGTCGCACCGAACCGGGAGGGCGAATGATCATCTTTGGGTTCCGGCGGAGCGTCCGGCGCCTGGGCAGTCTGCGGCTGGACTGCCCAGGCTGCCGCGGGAATTACGCGATGACTCTCAACAAGGGAGTCACCAAGTTCACCCTGTTCTTCATCCCGCTGTTCCCGACCCGCACGCGCTACGCGCTGACCTGCACCTGGTGCGGCACGACCGCACCGATCGGCAAACGGGAGGCCGAGAGCCTGAAGACACAGCTCCAGGGCTGATCAGCCGCACACCGCGCCTTCGGCCGCCGAACCGACCAGCCTCGCGTACTTGCCGAGAACGCCGTGGCGGAAGCGGGGTTCCGGTGGCGTCCAGGTCTCGCGCCGCCGCCGGAGCTCGGCCTCGTCCACCAGCAGGTCCAGGGTGCGGGCGGCGAGATCGAGCCTGATCGGATCGCCGTCCCGCACCAGCGCGATCGGCCCGCCGTCGGTGGCTTCCGGTGCCACGTGCCCGATGCACAAACCCGTCGTACCGCCGGAGAACCGGCCATCGGTCACCAGCAGCACGTCCTTGCCGAGGCCGGCGCCCTTGATCGCACCGGTCACCGCGAGCATCTCCCGCATTCCCGGGCCACCGCGCGGTCCCTCGTAGCGGATGACGACGACGTCCCCGGGCTTGAGCGAACCGTCCTCCACCGCGTCCATCGCGCCCTGCTCGCCGTCGAAAACCCGTGCTGTGCCGTCGAACCGCGCGAAGTCGAACCCGGCGCTCTTCACCACCGCACCATCGGGGGCCAGCGAGCCGCGGAGGATCGTCAGCCCGCCGGTCGGGTGGATCGGATCCGAGAGCCGGTGCAGCACCTCGCCGTCCAGCTCCGGCGGCTGCAACTCGGCCAAGTTCTCCGCGACCGTCCGCCCGGTCACCGTCAGGCAGTCGCCGTTCAGCAGCCCCGCGTCCAGCAGTGCCTTCATCACCACCGGGACACCGCCGATGCGGTCCACCGCGGACATCACGTACCGGCCGAACGGCTTGACGTCCGCGAGGTGCGGCACCCGGTCGCCGATCCGGTCGAAGTCGTCCAGCGCCAGGTCGACGCCGGCCTCACGGGCGATGGCGAGCAGGTGCAGCACGGCATTGGTCGAGCCGCCGAAGGCCATCACCACCGCGATCGCGTTCTCGAAGGCCTCCTTGGTCAGGATCCGCCGGGCCGTGATGCCGTTCTCCAGCATGCCGATCACCGCTCGCCCGGCAGCCCGGGCGCTGGCATCGCGGCGCCGATCCACCGACGGCGGGCTCGCCGAACCCGGCATCGACATGCCCAGCGCTTCCGCCGCGCACGCCATGGTGTTCGCCGTGTACATCCCGCCGCACGCGCCTTCACCCGGGCAGATGGCCCGCTCGATGCGATCCACCTCCTCCCTGGAGATCAGGCCGCGAGCACAGGCGCCGACCGCCTCGAAGGCGTCGATGATCGTCACCTCCCGGTCGTCCACCCGCCCGGGCAGGATGGAGCCGGCGTAGACGAACACCGAGGCGAGGTCGAGCCGGGCCGCCGCCATCAGCATTCCCGGCAGGCTCTTGTCGCAGCCCGCGAGTAGGACGGTTCCGTCCAGCCGCTCGGCCTCCACCACGGTCTCGACCGAATCGGCGATGATCTCCCGGGACACCAGGGAGTAGTGCATGCCGACGTGCCCCATCGAGATGCCGTCGGACACCGAGATGGTGCCGAACTCCATCGGGAACCCGCCGGCCTCGTGCACCCCGTCCTTGGCCGCGCGCCCGAGCCGCTGCAGGGACAGGTTGCACGGGGTGATCTCGTTCCAGGAGGACGCGACCCCGATCTGCGGCTTGGCGAAGTCGTCGTCCTGCATGCCGACCGCGCGCAGCATCCCGCGCGCCGCGGCCCGCTCCATCCCCTCGGTGACCTCGCAGCTCCGGGGCTTCAGAGCGCGCTGACGTTCGGTGAGCTTCGAAGCATCCACACCAGGACTGTAGGCGCGCACGCACCGGGGATGCTCGTCGACGAACCGGAGGCGGTGCTCCGTCCGCGCCCGTGGTCGGGGTTCCGAGGTGCGGGCGAAGTGTTACCGGGGATAGCAGAAGGGCCCCGTTCCCTGGACGGAATCGTCCGGGAACGGGGCCCCTCTCAATTAGTGTGTCGGCGGTGTCTTACTCTCCCACACCCTGTCGAGTGCAGTACCATCAGCGCTGGGGAGCTTAGCTACCGGGTTCGGAATGGGACCGGGCGGACCCTCCCCGCCATCGCCACCGACAACCCTAAAACCCACAACGTGGGCAAACCACAGGTCGTCACCGTATCGATGACACACACATATTCTGTTAAGCCTGACCAACAACCATGGTTGTTGTCTCAGACACCATATAGTGGGTGCGAGCAATCTTCGTGAACAAGTCCTCGGCCTATCAGCACCAGTCAACTCCACACATTACTGTGCTTCCATATCTGGCCTGTCAACCCAGTCATCTACTGGGGGCCTTACCCCACAAAGGGTGGGAGACCTCATCTAGGAACAGGCTTCCCGCTTAGATGCTTTCAGCGGTTATCCCTCCCGAACATAGCCAACCAGCCACGCCCTTGGCAGAACGACTGGCACACCAGAGGTTCGTCCATCCCGGTCCTCTCGTACTAGGGACAGCCTTCCGCAAGTCTCCTACGCGCGCGGCGGATAGGGACCGAACTGTCTCACGACGTTCTAAACCCAGCTCGCGTGCCGCTTTAATGGGCGAACAGCCCAACCCTTGGGACCAACTCCAGCCCCAGGATGCGACGAGCCGACATCGAGGTGCCAAACCATGCCGTCGATATGGACTCTTGGGCAAGATCAGCCTGTTATCCCCGGGGTACCTTTTATCCGTTGAGCGACACCGCTTCCACCAGCCAGTGCCGGATCACTAGTCCCTGCTTTCGCACCTGCTCGACCCGTCAGTCTCACAGTCAAGCTCCCTTATACACTTACACTCAACACCTGATTGCCAACCAGGCTGAGGGAACCTTTGGGCGCCTCCGTTACCCTTTAGGAGGCAACCGCCCCAGTTAAACTACCCACCAGGCACTGTCCCCGATCCGGATCACGGACCCGAGTTAGATGCCCAGAACGACCAGAGTGGTATTTCACCAACGACTCCACACCCACTAGCGTGAATGCTTCACAGTCTCCCACCTATCCTACACAAGCCGAACCAAACACCAATACCAAGCTATAGTAAAGGTCCCGGGGTCTTTCCGTCCTGCCGCGCGAAACGAGCATCTTTACTCGTACTGCAATTTCACCGGGCCTGTGGTCGAGACAGCGGAGAAGTCGTTACGCCATTCGTGCAGGTCGGAACTTACCCGACAAGGAATTTCGCTACCTTAGGATGGTTATAGTTACCACCGCCGTTTACTGGCGCTTAAATTCTCCGCTACACCCTTACGGGTTCACGGGTCCTCTTAACGTTCCAGCACCGGGCAGGCGTCAGTCCATATACATCGCCTTACAGCTTCGCATGGACCTGTGTTTTTAGTAAACAGTCGCTTCTCCCTGGCCTCTGCGACCACCACCAGCTCCCACCGCAAGGGTGTTCACCAGCAATGGCCCCCCTTCTCCCAAAGTTACGGGGGCAATTTGCCGAATTCCTTAACCACAGTTCACCCGACCGCCTCGGTATACTCTACCTGACCACCTGTGTCGGTTTCGGGTACGGGCCATGCACACACTCGCTAGAGGCTTTTCTCGACAGCATGGGATCACTCACATCACCACAACGGCTACGCATCACCCCTCACCCACATGGTGTGCGGATTTGCCTACACACCGGGCTACAGGCTTACACCAGTACAACCACTCACTGGCAGAGCTACCCTCCTGCGTCACCCCATCACTTAACTACCGCCCAATCAGGTCCCATGCATCCTTAATCATCATCCGAAGAATCAGAAAAAGAACGGATGGTTAGTATCAAAGGTTTCGCTATGGACGCGTATGCACGGGTACGGGAATATCAACCCGTTATCCATCGACTACGCCTGTCGGCCTCGCCTTAGGCCCCGACTCACCCTGGGCGGACGAACCTTCCCCAGGAACCCTTGGTCATCCGGCGGAAGAGATTCTCACTCTTCACTCGCTACTCATGCCTGCATTCTCACTCCCACACACTCCACAACACCTTCCAGTGCTGCTTCACCGCGTGCAGGACGCTCCCCTACCCAACAACACTAATGTGCTATTGGCATGGCTTCGGCGGTGCGCTTCAGCCCCGCTACATTGTCGGCGCAGGACCACTTGACCAGTGAGCTATTACGCACTCTTTCAAGGATGGCTGCTTCTAAGCCAACCTCCTGGTTGTCTCAGCGATCCCACATCCTTTCCCACTAAGCGCACACTTAGGGGCCTTAGCCGATGCTCTGGGCTGTTTCCCTCTCGACGATGAAGCTTCTCCCCCACCGTCTCACTGCCACGCTCAACTCAGATGTATTCGGAGTTTGGCTGATCTCAGTAACCCGCGAAGGCCCATCAACCAACCAGTGCTCTACCCCACCCAAGCAACACGCAACGCTGCACCTAAATGCATTTCGGGGAGAACCAGCTATCACGGAGTTTGATTGGCCTTTCACCCCTACCCACAACTCATCCCCCAGGTTTTCAACCCTGGTGGGTTCGGGCCTCCACACGGTCTTACCCGCGCTTCACCCTGGCCATGGGTAGATCACTCCGCTTCGGGTCTACACCACGCGACTCAGACGCCCTATTCAGACTCGCTTTCGCTCCGGCTACCCCCAACGGGTTAACCTCGCCACGCAGCAGTAACTCGCAGGCTCATTCTTCAAAAGGCACGCCATCACAACTGCTAAGGTTGCTCTGACGGTTTGCAGGCACACGGTTTCAGGAACTCTTTCACTCCCCTCCCGGGGTACTTTTCACCATTCCCTCACGGTACTATCCACTATCGGTCACCAGGAAGTATTTAGGCTTAGCGAGTGGTCCCGCCAGATTCACAGCACCCTCCACGGAAACGCTGCTACTCGGGAACACCATCACACGCATGAATCGCATTTTCGCCTACCGGGCTCTCACCGTCTACGGCCAGGTTTCCCAACCTGTTCAACTAACACGAAACACCACGCTGAGACGTCGGTAGCCGCCTCCAACAGTGCCCCACAACCCCGCACACGCAACCCCTACCAGGTATCCCACGCGCACGGTTTAGCCTCCTCCGCTTTCGCTCGCCACTACTCACGGAATCACCAGTGTTTTCTCTTCCTACGGGTACTAAGATGTTTCACTTCCCCGCGTTCCCCCTCATACCCTATACATTCAGGCATGAGTAACCCGACATCACTCGGGCTGGGTTTCCCCATTCGGACACCCTCGGATCACAGCTCGGTTGACAGCTCCCCGAGGACTATCGCGGCCTCCCACGTCCTTCATCGGCCCCTGGTACCAAGGCATCCACCATGTGCCCTACATAACTTGGCCACAAAGATGCTCGCACCCACTATACAGTTCTCAAACAACAACCAGAAGACAACACCCACACACCCAGTGCGCGGTTAGCGTGTTCTCTCAGATACCCAACAGCGGACCGTTTCGTTCAACGTTAGTGTGTTCCACAATCCATTGAGCGTCACGGCAGAGGAACGTGTGCCCTCTACACCGTGAACACTCCACCAGACTCAATGTCCAGCGGGGTGTTTGTTGCTCCTTAGAAAGGAGGTGATCCAGCCGCACCTTCCGGTACGGCTACCTTGTTACGACTTCGTCCCAATCGCCAGTCCCACCTTCGACCACTCCCCCCACAAGGGTTGGGCCATGGGCTTCGGGTGTTACCGACTTTCATGACGTGACGGGCGGTGTGTACAAGGCCCGGGAACGTATTCACCGCAGCAATGCTGATCTGCGATTACTAGCGACTCCGACTTCACGGGGTCGAGTTGCAGACCCCGATCCGAACTGAGACCGGCTTTAAGGGATTCGCTCCACCTCACAGTATCGCAACCCTCTGTACCAGCCATTGTAGCATGTGTGAAGCCCTGGGCATAAGGGGCATGATGACTTGACGTCATCCCCACCTTCCTCCGAGTTGACCCCGGCAGTCCCCCACGAGTCCCCGGCATAACCCGCTGGCAACGTAGGGCAAGGGTTGCGCTCGTTGCGGGACTTAACCCAACATCTCACGACACGAGCTGACGACAGCCATGCACCACCTGTACACCAACCACAAGGGAAACCCCCTCTCAGGGGCTGTCTAGTGCATGTCAAACCCAGGTAAGGTTCTTCGCGTTGCATCGAATTAATCCACATGCTCCGCCGCTTGTGCGGGCCCCCGTCAATTCCTTTGAGTTTTAGCCTTGCGGCCGTACTCCCCAGGCGGGGCGCTTAATGCGTTAGCTACGGCACGGAAACAGTGGAACCCATCCCCACACCTAGCGCCCAACGTTTACGGCGTGGACTACCAGGGTATCTAATCCTGTTCGCTCCCCACGCTTTCGCTCCTCAGCGTCAGTATCGGCCCAGAGACCCGCCTTCGCCACCGGTGTTCCTCCTGATATCTGCGCATTTCACCGCTACACCAGGAATTCCAGTCTCCCCTACCGAACTCAAGTCTGCCCGTATCCACCGCAAGCCAGGAGTTAAGCTCCCGGTTTTCACGATAGACGCGACAGACCGCCTACGAGCTCTTTACGCCCAATAAATCCGGACAACGCTCGCACCCTACGTATTACCGCGGCTGCTGGCACGTAGTTAGCCGGTGCTTCTTATACACCTACCGTCACCCGAAGGCTTCGTCGATGTCGAAAGAGGTTTACAACCCGAAGGCCGTCATCCCCCACGCGGCGTTGCTGCGTCAGGCTTTCGCCCATTGCGCAAGATTCCCCACTGCTGCCTCCCGTAGGAGTCTGGGCCGTGTCTCAGTCCCAGTGTGGCCGGTCACCCTCTCAGGCCGGCTACCCGTCGTCGCCTTGGTAGGCCACTACCCCACCAACAAGCTGATAGGCCGCGGGCTCATCCTGCACCGCCGGAACTTTCCACACCCCACCATGCGGTGAAGTGTCATATCCGGTATTAGACCCCGTTTCCAAGGCTTATCCCAGAGTGCAGGGCAGATTGCCCACGTGTTACTCACCCGTTCGCCACTCATCCACACCCGAAGGTGCTTCAGCGTTCGACTTGCATGTGTTAAGCACGCCGCCAGCGTTCGTCCTGAGCCAGGATCAAACTCTCCAACAATGCTGTTGAACAATCCCAGCAGACACTCAAACCCGAAGGCGAGCGTCATACTCAAAGAAACCACCAACCAAAACCACGTTTGGTCGGGGGCATTAAAGAACACTAACCAAAACAGTCCGCTGTTGAGTTCTCAAAGAACACACCCACACCATCACCACCGGCCATTTCAAAACCAGCAAGCTCCGGGGAGCATTTCCTCTGTTCGCTTTCGTGTTTACCACTCTAGACCATCCCGTTTTCCGGAGTCAAATCGGGGGGTCACTCTCGTTTCCCGCGTCCAATTCGTTATCTACCGGATATCGAAGCGGTCTGTAGTTTTCAACACGTGCAAGCGTTTCGCATTTTCAAAGTCTTGCCGTTTCGGGCTCACCCACTCTACCACCGTTCGTGGGAGCTTGGTTCGTGACCCCGTGTCAGGCCCGTTCCGGTTTTCCCGGCCCGTGTCGCTCTGACTCGTAGAACTTTACAGACCCCCGAACACCCCCTGAACACCACCCCCCTTTAAAGGTCATCTCCGCAGGTCAGAGCCGATCTTCAGGCCTCAGCGGCGAGGCTCTCCCGGAGTGCTGTTGATGTCCACGTTCGTGTGGTCCTGCTTCGTCACCGCGACTCGTCCCCCGCGCGCAGGTAGCCTGCCAGGCGACCGTCAGAACGGGGGTACGCAGTGGACTCGACGCCGATCTACACCGAGCTGCGAAAGACTCTGATGGACCCGGAGGACCGGAACTGGGGTCCGAGCTCTCCTCCGGAGTTCGCCGCTGCGCTGACGGATCGGGTCGAGCGGCCCAAGGCCGAGTCAAAGAAGTCGGCGCGCTCCACCCCCGGTCAGCGCGCTCGCTCCCGGCGGCACCGCGCCGAGGACTAGGCCCCGGCCAGCCGGCGTTCGCGCTGCCGCTCCGGGTCCGGCACCGGGACCGCTGCCAGCAGGCGCTGCGTGTACTCGTGCTCCGGGTTCCCGAGGACCTGCGCCGTGTCGCCCTGCTCCACCACCTGGCCGCGGCGCATGACGGCCACCCGGCGGGCGAGCATGTTGACCACGGCAAGGTCGTGGCTGATGAACAGGCAGCTGAAGTTCAGCCTGGCCTGCAGCGACTGGAACAGCTCCAGGACCGCGTCCTGCACCGAGACGTCCAGCGCGCTGGTCGGCTCGTCGGCGATCAGCAGTTCCGGTTCCAGCGCCAGGGCGCGGGCGATGCTGACGCGCTGCCGCTGACCACCGGAGAGCTCGTGCGGGTAGCGCTGGCGCCTCGACGCGCCCAGCTCGACCGCGTCGAGGAGTTCGTCCACCCGCTTGTCGAGCTCCCTGCCCCGCGCGACGCGGTGCAGGCGGAGCGGTTCGGCGATGCTGTCCGCGATGCTGATCCGGGGATCCAGGGACGAGCCCGGGTCCTGGAAGACGATGCCGATGTTGCGCCGCAGCGGGCGCAGACGCCGGGCGGGCAGCCGGCTGATGTCCTGGCCGTTGAGCACGATCCGGCCTTCGGCCGGCGTCAGCAGGCGGGCCGCGCACTTGCCGACGGTGGACTTCCCGGAGCCCGACTCGCCGACCAGCGCGAGGACCTCGCCCCGGTCGATGCGCAGCGATACGCCGTCCACCGCGCGCTGGCCGCCGTAGGTGACCACCAGGTCTTCGACGACGAGCACCGGTTCGGCCGGTTCCGCCTCCTCGCTTTTCCCGATCTCCAGCCTGGGCACCGCCGCGAGCAGCGCTTCGGTGTACTCGTGCTGGGGCGCGCGGAACAGATCGGCCGCGGCGGCCTCCTCGACCACCTCGCCGCGGTACATCACCACCACCCGGTCGGCGAGGTCGGCGACGACGCCCATGTCGTGGGTGATCAGCAAGATCGTGGTGCCCAGCCGGTCGCGCAGGTCGCGCAGCAGGGCCAGGATCTCGGCCTGGACCGTCACGTCGAGCGCGGTGGTCGGCTCGTCGGCGATCAGCACCTTCGGCTCGCAGGCCAGCGCCATCGCGACCATCACGCGCTGCCGCTGACCGCCGGAGAGCTGGTGCGGGTAGTGCTTGAGCCGTCGCGCCGGTTCCGGGATGCCGACCAGGTCGAGCAGCTCCACCGCGCGCTCGCGGGCCTTCGCGCTGGTGGTGCTGGTGTGCAGCCGGATCGCCTCGACGAGCTGCCAGCCGATGGTGAACACCGGGTTCAGCGAGGTCATCGGCTCCTGGAAGATCATCGCGATGTCCTTGCCGCGGACCCGGCGCAGCTCCTGCTCGCCGAGCTCGGCGCCGTCGAGCTCGATGCGCCCGGTGACCTCGGCGGTGCGCGGGAGCAGCCCCAGCGCGGACATCGCGGTCACGCTCTTGCCGGAGCCCGACTCGCCGACCACGGCCAGGATCTCGCCGGGCGCGACGCCGAAGCTGATCCCGCGCACCGCCTCGGCGGTGCCGTCCTCGGTGCGGAACCGAACCCGCAGGTCGGTGAAGGAAAGCACGTCGCTCATCGGTTCCCCTTCGGGTCCAGGGCGTCCCGCAGGCCGTCGCCGAGCAGGTTGAAGCCGAGGGTGGCGAGCACCACCGCGATGCCGGGGAAGACCACCAGCCACGGGGCCTGCGTGAAGTAGGTCTGCGCGGACGAGAGCATCACGCCCAGCGACGGGGTGGGCGGCTGCACGCCGAGGCCGAGGAAGGACAGCAGCGCTTCGCCGATGATGGCCTGCGGGATCGCCACCGTGATCTGCACCAGCAGGGCGTTCACCGAGTTCGGCAGGATGTGCCGGAACATCGCCGTGACTCCGGACGCACCGGCCGCCACGCTGGCGGTCACGTAGTCCTCGCCGGCCAGCCGCAGGGTTTCGCCGCGCACCACCCGGATCAGGTTCGGCACCTGGGACAGGCCGATCGCGATCGCCGCGTTCACCATCGAGGCGCCCATGACCGCGGCGAGTCCGACGGCCAGCACCAGGAACGGGAAGGCCAGCAGCGTGTCGGTGATGCGGGAGACCACGGAGTCGACGACGCCGCGGTAGTAGCCGGCGATCAGGCCCAGCGGCACCGCCACCACGACGGCGAGCAGCACCGAGAGCACGCCCACCACGATCGACGCGCGGACGCCGTAGAAGATGCGGGAGAGCTGGTCGCGGCCCAGTTCGTCGCTGCCCAGCGGTGCGGCCAGCGACGGCTGCTGCAGGACCTCGTCGAAGTTCACCGCCGCCGGATCGCTCGGTGCGATCAGCGGTGCGGCCAGCGCCACCAGCACGAACAGCACCGACAGGACGAGGCCGACGACGCCGGTGCGGTGCCGCAGCAGGCGGCGCAGCACGCGGCGGGATGCTGCCCCGCCTCTCCGCGATTCACAGTGGTGGTTGCGTTCGGCAGTGACCTCGCGTTGCGGGGTTTCTTGTGGCTGGTTTGCGTCACGTTCCCCTGAGGTGCGGTTGTGCAGGGCTCGGGTTGGTTCAGAGCCGGGATTACTCATGCGGACACCTCCGAACGCTCCCCTGAGGTGCGGTTGCGCAAGGCTCGGGTTGGTGCAGGGCTGGGGTTGCTCATGCCGTACCTCCGCGGACCCGGATTCGCGGGTCCACCACCGAATAGAGCAGGTCGACCAGCAGGTTCACCACGATGTAGCCCGCCGCGCTGATCAGCACCGCGGCCTGGATGACCGGGTAGTCGCGGGTGAACACGGCATCGACCATCAATTTGCCGAAGCCCGGCAGCACGAAGATCTGCTCGGTGACCACCGCGCCGGAGATCAGCGTGCCGAGCTGCAGGCCGAGGATGGTCAGCACGGTGATCAGGCTGTTGCGCAGGCCGTGCACCGCGACCACCCGGAACTCCCCCGCGCCCTTGGCGCGCGCGGTGCGCACGTAGTCGGCGCTCAGGGAGTCCAACATGGACGATCGCATCTGCCGCATCAGCACCGCGGCCAGCCCGCTGCCCAGCACGAACGCCGGCATGATCAGCCGTTCCAGGTTGCCCAGCGGGGATTCGGTGAACGGCACGAAGCCCGATGCGGGCAGCCAGCCGAGGCCGACCGCGAAGACCAGCACGCACATCAGGCCGAGCCAGAAGTTCGGGATGGACAGTCCGAACAGCGACACCCCGTTGCCCAGCCAGTCCAGCGGCCCACCGCGGCGGACGGCCGCGATCACACCGGTGGTCAGCCCGATCAGCGCGGCGAAAAGCAGGCTCAGCAGGGCCAGTTCGAGGGTGACCGGGATCCGGCTGAGGACGATCTCGCCGATCGGCAGTCCGGTCTGCGCCGATTCGCCCAGGTCGCCCTGCAAGGCGCGGCCGATCCAGCTCAGGTACTGCACGTAGACCGGCTCGTCGAGCAGGTAGGTGCGGCGGATCTCCTCGATCGCGGCGTCGTCGGCTTCGGCGCCGGCCAGCGCGATGGCCGGGTCGCCGGGCAGCGCGCGCAGGCCCGCGAACACGACGAGCGAGACCAGCACCAGGGTCACCAGCGACTGCAGGACGCGGTTGAGCGCGTAGCTGCGCAGCATCTCAACTCCCGGACTCGACGCGACCGGCGGTCTTCAGCCGCATGATCCCGTCGGGGTAGACCTCGACACCGGCCAGCTCGGCGGTGTGCGCGGTGTAGTACTGCTGGCGGTAGAGGTAGATCACGTTGTTGCGCTGCTGCAGCTGCTCGACGACCTGCTCGTAGAGCTCGCGGCGGCGGTCGGTGTTCTGCTCGGCGGCGGCCTGCTTGAGCAGCGCGTCGGTCTCCGGCGTCGAGAAGCCGCTGTAGTTCTGCGCCGCGCCTGCCGCGTGCATGCCGGTGATGTTGCCGTCCGGGTCGGGACGGCCGGACCAGCCGATCAGGAACGTCTGGAAGCGGCCCTTCTTGCCCGCGGAGATGGCGCTGGTGGACTCGCTCGGGCGGAGCACGACGTCGAACCCGGCCTCGGCGGCCATCGCCTGGATGACCTGGCCGACGCGGCTGGTCGTGGAGTCGTTGGTGAGCAGCAGCTCGACGCGCACCGGGGTGTTCACGCCCGCTTCGGCGAGCAGCTGGCGGGCGCGGGCCACGTCGTGCGGCGGGCAGGCCTGCGTCGCGGGGGTGGCGAACTCGCTGGTCGGCGGGATCGGGCCGCAGGCGGGCTGGTAGAGGCCGCTGAAGGCGATGCGGTTGAGCGTTTCGCGGTCGATGGACAGCGACAGCGCTTCCCGCACCCTGGGGTCGTTGGCCAGCGGTCCGTCGACGTGGCCGGTCTTCCCGTCGACGTTGTTGGTGTTGACGGTGATGCCCATGTACTGGATCGACGGTTGGTTGAGCAGCACCAGGTCCCGCTCGCGGGAGACCACCGGCACGTCCGGCGGGCCGACCTCCCAGACCACGTCGAACTCGCCGGAGCGCAGGTTGGCGATGCGGATGTTGTCGTCCGGGACCGCCTTGTAGACCAGCCGGTCCAGCCGCACCGCGTCGCGGTCGTAGTAGAACTCGCTGCGCTCCAGCACGATCCGGTCCTGGGCGATGCGCTCGACGAAGCGGAACGGGCCGACGCAGACCGGGTCGTCGGAGAAGTCGTCGCCGAGCTCGTCCAGCTTCGCCGGGGACATGATCATGCCCGCGCGGTCGGCGAGCACGGTGGGCAGCGGGGCGGACGGCTGCTTGAGCTTCAGCCGCACCGTGGTCGGGTCGGCGACCTCGACGGAGTCGATGGCGGTGAGCTCGGAGCGGCGGCCGGAGGACGGCAGTTCGCGGTGCCGGTCCAGGCTCTTCTTCACCGCTGCCGCGTCGAACGCGGTGCCGTCGTTGAACAGCACTCCGGTGCGCAGCGGGATGGTCAGCTCGCGGCCGTCCGGGGAGACGCGCGGGAGTTCGGTGGCGAGCTGCGGGACCGCGCGACCGGCCGGGTCGACGTCGTAGAGCTTCTCGCACATGCTGTTGAAGACCTGCCGCCCGGCCAGCGTGGTGGCCAGCGTCGGGTCCAGCTTGTCCGGCTCCTGGTCCAGCGCGATCACGGCTTCGCCGCCGCGCACCGTGGGGGCCTGCACCGAGGCTCGCAGCTGGCCGGCGGTCTGCTCGACGTCGACCAGCGGGCTGCACCCGGTCGCGCTCACCGCCAGGACCAGCAGTGCTGCCGGAGCACCACGTCTCAACCGCGCCGTCACCCGGGCCTCCCGCCAGCAAGAGGAGCAAAACGCGAGAACCGTATTTGCCGGCGGCCGGCCGTGTCCACAGCCGTGATCATTCCGGCATCGGGCCGGAACCCGGTGCCGCCCGCGGTGGGATCAGTCGACGGCGGAGGAGAACAGCGGCAGCGAGACCGCGGAGGCCTGGGCAGGCTCCTTCTTCTCCGCCGCCGCGGCGTCGAAGCGCGGTGCGGCTTCGACGATCTCGGGCTCGACGGCCTCGGCCTGCACCTCGGGCTGCTCGGTGGCCTTCTTGTGGTGCTCGCGGGTGCGCTGGGCGGCGCCGCGGATCTGCTCGGTCAGCTGCTTGTTGGCGAGGCGGGTCTGCTCCTCTTCGCGCTCCTGCTGACGGGCGGTGCGGGCCGGCTCCGGCTTGGGCTTGCGGGCCGCTTCGATGTAGCGGGTGAGCAGCGCGCGCAGCTCTTGGGCGTGTTCGTCGTTCAGGTCGATTTCGTACGTCACACCATCCAGCGCGAAGGTAACGGTGTGGGTTGCTGGAGACCCGTCGATGTCGTCGACGAGTTCGACCTGAATCCGCTCGGCCATGATCACCTGTCTCGGGAACGTGCCCCGCCTCGATCCGCGACACTTGCAGGTAAGACTACTGCGAGTCCCGCTCACGTTGTAGCACGTGACATCTCAGTTGTCTCGCATCCAACCATAGAACAGCGGACCCACCTGCCGATAACCGCCAGGTGGGTTGGTGTTGCCCGGTGTGTGAGCAGCGCGACGAACGGGAACGCACGGTAACCGGACACCGGGGCTATCCGGAAAGTAATGCAGGGCACAGCGGAGAAAATTCCGGCGGCGGGTGGAACATTCTTCGCGCGATCGTTTATTGTTCGCTCGCTCTTCTCCGCACGCGCGGTGCGGAGAAGGAGGGGAATCGGACCGGAATCGAGGGTTACCGTGGCGCAGAAAGTCACCGTTCAGCTCGTCGACGATGTCGACGGCACACCAGCCGACACCACCGTCGAGTTCGCCTTGGACGGGGTGAGCTACGCAATTGACCTGTCCTCGGACAATGCCTCGAAACTGCGCGACTCGCTCGCGTCTTTCGTGGCCAGCGCGCGGAAGACCGGCGGTCGCAAGCGGATCGCGACCAAGCCGGGCAAGCCGTCGAGCACCCCGACCACCGCGGACCGGGAACGCAACCAGGCCATTCGGGAATGGGCCCGGAATCAGGGCATGCAGGTTTCCGATCGGGGCCGCATTCCCGCCGAGGTCGTCGAGGCCTACGACAACGCTCAGTGAGCGCTGGCACGGACGGCCGGTATGCGGTCGGGGAAACCGGCCGTCCGTGAAACCCGGGAATGACGCCTCGTAGTCGGGCGATCGACCTTCGGTAATTGCGCGCCTTATCGACCGGCGAGGAAGTCGGCGATTTCCCGGCGGGTCGGCATCGAACTGCTGGCTCCGTTGCGCTGCACCGACACCGCGGAACCGGCGGAGGCCGTGCGCATCGCCTCGGGCATGTCGGCGCCCTCGCCGAGCGCCGCGCTGAGCACGCCGACGTAGGTGTCGCCCGCCGCCGTGGTGTCCACCGCCTCCACCGGGAAGCTCGGCACCTCCACCCGCGCGCCGTCCCGGTTGCCGTAGAGCGAGCCGCGCGCACCGAGCGTGATCACCACCTCCGGGACCAGTTTGAGCAGCTTCGCCAGCGCCCGGTCCGGGTCGTCGTGGCCGGCCAGGATCGCCGCCTCGTGCTCGTTGGGCACCAGCAGGTCCACGTTCGACAGGACGTCCTCGGACAGCTCCGCGGCGGGTGCCGGCGTGAGCACCACGCGCACCCCGTTGCGCCGCCCGGCCGCCGCGGCCGCGGCCACGCCGGAGAACGGGATCTCCAGCTGCAGCAACAGGCTCTGCGAGCCGGCGATGAGCTCCTCGTCGCCGTCCACCAGCCCGTCGACGGTGCCGTTGGCGGCAGGCACCACGACGATCGAGTTGCCGCCCTGGTCGTCCACCACGATGTGCGCGGTGCCGCTGCGGCCGGGCACCGAGCGCAGCCCTGCGAGGTCCACATCGGACTCCTGCAGGACGCGGCGGATCTCCGAGCCGAACTCGTCCTCGCCGACCGCGCCGATCATGCGCACCGCCGCGCCCGCCTTCGCCGCGGCGAGCGCCTGGTTGGCGCCCTTCCCGCCCGGCACCGTGTGGAACTCCCGGCCCAGCACCGTCTCACCGCGCTTCGGGGCGGTGTCCGCGTACGCCACCAGGTCCATGTTGCAGCTGCCGAATACGGCCACAGTCGTCGTCACGTGGTCCATCATGGCTGATGAGGGACCCCGGATCGGCTGACGGGTCCGGGGGCCCGCGAGGACGTACCATGCCGACCAACCGGCGAGGAGAGGGCGAGACGCGGTGGACTATGCGGTGACAGCGGAGCTCGGACCGCCGAACGGCGTGGTGGAGCTCGACCCGCTGCAGCAGGAGGGGATCGCGGCCGTGCTGGACCGCCACCTCGCGCTGGTCGAGGGGGTCTCCGGCCCCGGTGACGCCGACATCGACGTCCTGGACTACCGCATCACCGTGCACCCGGCCGGGGCCAGCGTGGTGCTGGCGCTGGACGCGCCCTCGCTGCTGGCCGCGGAGGACGCCGCCGCCTCGGTGCTCGACGAGCTGATCGGCGAGAGCGAGGTGCTGGCGGGCTGGTCGGTCGCGCACTCGGAGGTGCGGATCACCGAGGACGAGTTCAACCGGCTGGCGGCCAGCGGCGAAGCGGTCGTCGACGAGCTGGAGGCGGCCGTCGAGGAGGCGCTGGAGAGCTCGGCGGAGCCCGCGATGGACGTCGAGCAGTGGCGGGCCCGGTTCATCGGGCTCGCGCCGCGGCTGCGGGCGTTCGGGCCGGAGGCGTTCGGCGGGCCGGGCGACGCGGCGACGCTGGCCGCCGGAGCGCTGGTGCACGCGGTGCGGGTGGTCACCGACGAGGTCTTCTACGACGAGCTGGCGCTGGCGGTGAACAACGCCACGGTCGCCGACGCGGTCGGCCTGCTGGTCCTGGAGGAGCTGCCGCCCTGCTACGACCACCGCTACGACGCGTTCTTCGCCCGTGCGTTCGTGCTGGCCTCGATGCCGGTCGCGGAGCGGTTGACCGCGTCGTCGTGGACGCCGCCGCGCTCGGTCGCCGAGGCGCTGGCGCTGCGGCTGTTCGTCAACGAGGCCCGGGTGGCGCTGGAGGCCGCCGAGCTGATGAGCTGGGACGACAGCGAGTCGGTGTTCGCGGGTTTCGCCGCGCGGGCGGCCGGCGAGATCACGCCCGACGAGCTGTACGAGATCGATCTGCCGCTGGCCGGCGATGCGGAGCCGGAGACGGCGGCGCAGGCCGCCAAGCTGGAGGCGGAGCTGCACTCGCGCGGCCTCGCGTTCGACCAGTGGTTCGCGCCGCGCGACGGGAACCCCGCGCAGCACCCGTACCTCGACTCGCTGTGAGCCTCTTCGCTGGTCAGGACGCGTGAGACCGCTCGGTTGGTATTTTTATACCGCCCGGTGCTAACGTCGGTATTATTATACCGGAATCCACTGGCACGCGAGGTACCCGTGATCGAGCTCAAGACGCCCACCGAGATCCAGCGCATGCACGTGACCGGCCAGTTCGTGGCCGAAGTGCTCACCGAGGTCGGCCGGATCGCCGACGTGGGCGTCAACCTGCTGGACATCGAGCACCACGTGCGCGACATGATCAAGCAGCGCGGCGCGGAGTCCTGCTACTGGGACTACGCCCCGTCCTTCGGCAAGGGGCCGTTCCGCAACGTCATCTGCCTCTCGGTCAACGACGCCGTCCTGCACGGCCTGCCGCACGACTACGTGCTGCGCGACGGTGACGTGCTCACCGCCGACATCGCGGTCGGCATCGACGGCTGGGTGGCCGACTCGGCGCGCACGCTCATCGTCGGCACCCCCGCCGAGGAGGACCTGCGGATCATCCGCGCCACCGAGGAGGCGCTGGACGCGGCCATCGCGGTGGCGCGGGCGGGCAACCGGATCGGCGACATCTCGGCGGCGATCTGGGCAGTGGCCTGCGAGTACGGCTACCCGGTCAACACCGAGTTCGGCGGCCACGGGCTCGGGCGCACCATGCACGAGGACCCGCACGTGTCCAACCGGGGCAAGGCGGGGCGCGGCATGAAGCTGCAGGCGGGCATGACGCTCGCGCTGGAGCCGTGGTTCGCCCGCACCACCGACCGGATCGTCTTCGACCCGGACGGCTGGACGATCCGCTCGGCCGACGGCTCGCGCACGGCCCACTCCGAGCACACCGTGGCCATCACCGAGGACGCCGCCCTGGTGCTCACCCAGCGCGAACCGGCTGCCTGAGGAACCGTTTCCGCTGGTCAGCGGCCGTGAGTGTTTTGAGGGGCTATGGCACCCCAAAACACTCACGGCCCCGCGCCCGACCGCGGGCCGGGTCGGCTTCCGGTGTTCAGCCCTGGTTGCGGACCGAGTACGGCGGCACGGTGGCGCCGATGATCGTCGCCTCGTCGATCGTCTCCGGGCGGTACGACGACTTCGGGAACGCTTCGAGCAGCACGTTCGTCGGGTCGTCGATCGGCTCCACGCGGCCGAAGATGAACGCCCACTCGTGCTCGTCGGAGCCGAAATAGGCGACCGTGTCGAACGCCGCCTGGAACCGGTTGTAGGCGCGGATCAGCGTCTCGTTGCGCCACACCGTCGGGCAGCCCGCCTGGAACGCCACGACCCCGCCCGCGGACAGCACCGACTGGCAGCGCTGGATGAACTCCATGCCGTAGAGCCGGTTGTGCTGCCCGTCGGCGTCGTCGGCCCGCTCGTCCGGCAGGTCGACGACCACGATGTCGTAGCCCTCCGGCGGCGCCTGGTCGAGGAAGTCCCAGCCGTCCGCGTAGTGCAGCTTGACCGGCCCGTCACCTCGCTCGGCGCGGGCCAGCTCCTCGGTGCTGTAGCCGTAGGGCAGGTGCTCGGCGCACTTGCGCACGCACAGCTCGTCGATGTCCACGTGGTCGACGCGGGTGGCGCCGGCGGCCACCGACATCTGGCTGGCCACGCCCTCGCTGGAGCCGATGATCAGCACCCGCTCCACCTGCGCGGCCAGCAGGAACGCGGGCACCATCATCGCTTCGTGGTAGACCAGCTGGGAGAACTCGGTGCTCTGCCGGTCGTCGTCGCAGAACAGCGAGACGCCCTGACCGGTGCGGCCGATCACCACGTGCTGGTAGGGGGTGTCGCCCTCCCACAGCACCTCGTCGACCCGCCACAGGCGCTGCAGGTCGGCGCCCATCGGCTCCTTGATCCACCGCTGCCCGTCGATTTCGATCAACGGTGCTCCTCCTTAGAGAGTGTTCCAGGCTCGTTTTGCTCCGCAGTGCGAGTAGCGGAACCTCAGCGCCCGCCTGGACTGCGGGTGCCCTGACTCGTGTGCCGGTACACAGCGTCAGAACCGTCCCTGCCAGGCGAATGCTGAGACCCCGCAGCGGCGCGAGCGGCGAAAGTGCCGACCGCGACCCTCGCCGCCGCAGGTTCAGCTCAGGTGTTCGTAGTCCCGGCCGCGCTGGATGGTCTGGACGTTCTGCGTCGTGGGGCGCAGCGCGTCGGCCAGCAGCCGCACCGCCAGCTCCGGCTTCGCCGTGTGCCCGCAGGTGAAGACGTCGATGAAGATCGAGCCGTCCTCCGGGTAGGTGTGCAGCGAGGCGTGGGATTCCGACAGCAGCGCCAACACGGTGACCCCCTGCGGCTCGAACCGCTTGGCGATCATCTGGCACACCGTGGCGTGCGACCGGCTCAGCGCGTCGTGCAGGGTCTCGCGCAAGAACTGCTCGTCGTCCAGCAGTTCCGGATCCACGCCCTCCAGCTCGGCGAGGACGTGCTGGCCGGTGAACAACCCGACCGGTGGTGTCCCGGTGTCGACGGACATCTATCGACCTCCCATCATTTCGCAGAATCGGTTCTTCGCGGCGTTCTCGGGCGCCTTCGCCCGGTGCCGGGCGATCACGGCTGCTGATCGCCGTCGACGCAGTGGGTGGGCAGCGGGGCGAACCCGTTGAAGCCCACGGAGGAGTAGCTCGCCGTGTAGGCGCCCGCGCTCAGCAGGTCCACCCAGTCACCGCCGCGCAGCGTGCGCGGCAGCTCGTAGCGGGTCCGCTGGTAGAGCACGTCATCACCGTCGCAGGTCGGGCCCGCCAGCACGACCGGACCCACCGGATCGCCGTCGCGGGAGGTGCGCAGCCGGTAGGTGATGGCCTCGCCCTCGGTCTCGGCCAGCCCGTTGTAGCGGCCGATGTCCAGGTAGACCCAGCGCGACTCGCCGTCGCAGGAGTCGGTGACCAGCACCACCTCGCTGCGCAGCACGCCCGCGTCGCCGACGACGAACCGCCCGGGTTCGACGAGCAGCTCCGGGCGCTCGGCGCCGAAGTGGCGGTCCAGGGATTCCTCGATGCGGCGCACGTAGTCGGCCAGCGGCGGCGCTGACTGCGTGTAGGCGGCGGGCAGCCCGCCGCCCAGGTTCACCATCCGCAGCCGGAGCCCGTGCTCGGCGCAACCGGCGAAAACCCGCCGTGCGGCGTCGATCCCGTGCTCCCAGGCCGTCGGCTCCAGCTGCTGCGATCCAATGTGGAACGACACGCCGAAGGCGTCCAGTCCGAGATCCCGCGCGCGCACCAGCAGCTCGACGGCGGTCTCCGGCAGGCAGCCGAACTTGCGGCCGAAGGGAGTCCGGGAGCCCTCGTTGTCCACCAGCACCCGGCAGAACACCTGCGCGCCCGGCGCGACCTCGGCGATGTTGGCCAGGTCGGCGGCGCTGTCCGTGGCGAACAGCCGGACGCCTTGCGCGTGGGCGCGGGCGATGTCGCGGCGCTTCTTGATCGTGTTGCCGTAGGAGATCGACTCCGGGGCAGCGCCCTTGGCCAGGCACAGATCGATCTCGCCGGGGCTGGCGACGTCGAACGACGCCCCGAGGCCGACCAGCTCACCGACCACTTCGGGCGTGGGATTGGCCTTGACCGCGTAGCAGATGCGAGCATCGGGCAGGGCGGTCCGCAACTGCCGGTAGCGGTTGCGCACCTGCGCGAGATCCACGACCAGGCAAGGGGTTTCGGGCCGCTGCCGGTCCAGGAACTGCTGGATCGCATCCGGAGTCGTGCCGGTCTGCTGCGCGGTGCCGCTCGGGCGGTCCGTCACACCGGTGGTGGCGGACAGATCGGTCAATCCCGGTACCTCCGTCTCGGGTGGTGGGGTGGGGTTTTCGCCGGGCCGATCCCGCTGGGGCGGGTGCCCGTGGAGCACAACTGCGACCAAGCACGGTACCTCCCTCACGGAGAGATTTCGAACCGCGCCCACCCGTTCCCCCGGAAAGCCGAACTCGGTGTGAGCACACCCACGAATCGGCGGCGCGCTCGTCGCGTTGCGTGCACGGACACCGACGTGACGTGTCAGTGGCGAATTCGCGTGAAACCGTCCCGTTCACCCGCCGATCACGCCGATTTCGCGCGGAATTGCCCGGAAACCGGTACCAACGGTCGCGGAAAATCGTTGCACGGCAAGGACTCCCGCAGCGCGTTTCTGACGGCGACGCCGCTCGGTCAGCGGCCGGGCGGGGTGGTGCGGTCGAGTTCGAGGGCCAGGTAGAAGTCCACTCGGGACGGGAACTCCGAGAGGTCGCGCCCGGTGATCTCCTCCACGCGCTGGATCCGGTAACGCAGCGTGTTCACGTGGACGTGGAGCCGCTTCGCGCAGCGCGACCACGAACCCGAGCAGTCCAGGAACGTCCGCAGCGTGCGCACCAGGTCGGAGTGGTGCACGTCGTCGTAGGCGATCAGATCGGCCAGCAGCCGTTCGCGGTACGAGCGGCGCAGCTCGTCCGGGGTCGAGGCGAGCAGCACCTCGTGCGAGGCCAGCTCCGCCGCCGCGACGACCACCGCTCGCCCGCGCTTGCGCTGCGCGAGCCGCCGCGCGTAGCCCGCCTCCTCCAGCGCACCGCGCAGCGCGGTGGCGCGGGTGATGTCGCTTACCCCGACGGCCAGGTTCCGCCCGTCCAGGCACGGTTCGGCGTCGGCGACGATCCGGCCGAGCTGGACGTCCAGCTGCGCGAGGTGCTCCTCGTCGTCGACGAACAGCGCGGTCGCACCGTCGCCCAGCGGCGCGGTCACCGAGGCCATGCCGGTAGCCGCGGCGATCTCGCGCAGCAGCGTCGTGGACTCGACGACGTCGCCGACGTCGAGCGCCACCGCGCGCAGCGGATCCCCGGCGGGCAGTCCGGCGGTCTCCAGCCGGGCGGCGACTTCGGCCGGGGTGGACGTCCCGTCCAGCAGCCGGCGCAGGGCCGCCTCCACCGAGCGCCCCGCGATGCGCCGGGCCTCGTCCACCCGCGCGCGCAGCAGCGCCACCACGGTGCCGAGGTCGGTGGCGATGGCCACCCGCTCCGCGTCCCACTCGTCGTAGGCACCGTCGGCGAGAACGAACCAGCGGGCCGCGCGCGGCACGGCGTCGGATTCCACCGGCCACAGCACGTGCGCGCCATCGGAGCGGGCAGTCCTCGGCAGCCGACCGGTCGCGAACTCGCGCAGCGCGGCGCGGCGGGCGTCCTCCGGCAGCTCCGCGGTTCCGCCGACGATCCAGCCCGCGGCGGAGAGCACCCAGCACTCCGCGCCCAGCTCGTCGGCCGCCATCCGCAGCGCCTGGTCCAGGTCCGCGCCCGCGGCCACCGCGGCGACCAGTTCCCGGCGCGGTGCGGCCCGCCGCTGGATGCGGTCGGCGAGCGTGTTGAAGCTGACCGTCAGCGGCACCTCGACGACGGGCAGGTCGTGGCGGCGGCAGGCTTCGACCAGGTCGGGCGGGGCGTGCCCGAGCCGCGCCGTGCCCGCGGCCAGCGCGGCCACCCCGGCGTCGACCAGCGCGGCCACGAAGCGCTCCGAATCGGCCGGGCCGTTGTGCCACATCAGGCCGCTGAGCACCAGCTCGCCGCCGTTGAGGTAGCGGCGCGGGTCGATCAGGTCGGTGATGTAGACGCCGCGCACCGGCCGGTCCGCCCGGTCGGCGCCGTGCAGCGGCACCAGCCCGAGCTCCGGGTCGGCGAGCAGGTCGCCCAGCAGCACGCGATCCACCTCTCCGCCGGTCCGCAGCGTCGCGAGCCGGTCATCCGCATTTGGAGAAACATACAACTCCCGTTCGGCACCCGGAAGGCTTTTTCGGGGTTTCCGCCGCTAGTCAGCGGGAGCATCCCGGTTGTGTACTGACTCACACCTTTTCACCGGCCGTGACGAGGAGTACAACCGTGGATTTCCTCCGCCCCGCGGCGTGGCGGGAGGCGCTCGAGGCCAAGGCCGCGCATCCCGACGCCACGCCCATCGCCGGCGGCACCGACGTGATGGTCGAGATCAACTTCGACCACCGGCGTCCGGACGTGCTGCTGGACCTGACCCGCATCCCCGAGCTGACCACCTGGTCGCAGGACGGCGACGTGCTGCGCATCGGAGCCGGGCTGCCCTACACCCGACTGATCGAGGAGCTCGGCGACCGGGTGCCCGGCCTGGCGATCGCCAGCCGCACCGTCGGCTCACCGCAGATCCGCAACCGCGGCACGCTCGGCGGCAACCTGGGCTCGGCCTCACCGGCCGGCGACGGGCATCCGCCGCTGCTGGCCTCCGACGCGCAGATCGAGGTCGAGTCGGTGCGCGGCACGCGGCTGATCCCGGTGGCGGAGTTCTTCACCGGGGTCAAGCGCAACGCGCTGGCCGCCGACGAGCTGATCGCCGCGGTGCACATCGCCCCGGCGACCGGCCCGCAGCAGTTCTCCAAGGTCGGCACCCGCAACGCGATGGTCATCGCGGTGTGCACCTTCGCCATCGCCCTGCACCCCGAGCAGCAGCGGGTGGGCACCGGGCTCGGCTCGGCCGCCCCGACGCCGCGGCGGGCGCTGGAGGCCGAGGAGTTCCTGTCGGCCGAGCTCGACTGGGCCGGGCTGCGACCGCTGGAGGACTCAGTGGCGCGCCGCTTCGGCGAGCTCGTCGCGCAGGCCTCCTCCCCCATCGACGACGTGCGCGGCACCGCCGACTACCGCCGTCACGCGCTGGCCGTGATGGCCCGCCGGACCCTGTCCTGGGCCTGGCAAGAGCACTGTTCCGGGAGGCAGGAATGCGCCTGAAGTTGACCGTCAACGGGCAGCCGCACGAGGCCGACGACGTGTGGGAGGGCGAGAGCCTGCTGTACGTGCTGCGCGAGCGGCTCGGCCTGCCCGGCTCCAAGAACGCCTGCGAGCAGGGCGAATGCGGTTCCTGCACGGTCTACGTCGACGGCGTTCCGGCCTGCGCGTGCCTGGTGGCCGCGGGTCAGGCCGAAGGGCGCGAGGTGCGCACCGTGGAGGGCCTGGCCGACGGCGAGCGGCTGGACCCGGTCCAGGAGGCGTTCGTCGAGGCGGGCGCCGTCCAGTGCGGCTTCTGCACGCCGGGCCTGCTGGTGCAGACCCACGACCTGCTGGAACGCACGCCGGAGCCGTCGGACGCGGAGATCCGCGAATCGCTGGCGGGCAACCTGTGCCGCTGCACCGGCTACGAGAAGATCATGGACGCCGTCCGCCTCGCCGCGCAGCGGAAGGCTCGGGCATGAGCCGCTCGTTCTCCAACCGAGGCCTCCCGAACCGCACCTCAGGGGACCGTGACGCGAACCAGCCACAAGAAACCGCGAAACGCGAGATCGCTCCCGAACGCGACCACCACTGTGAATCGCGGAGAGGCGGGACTGTAGTCATCGAGGGCGGCGCGGTGGTGACCGTCGACGACTCGGGTACCGAGTTCGCCGAGGGCCACGTCGTCGTCGAGGGTGACCGGATCGTGGCGGTCGGCCCCGGTTCCGCGCCGCCGCAGGACGGTGCGGTGCGGCGCATCGACGCGTCCGGTTGCCTGGTCACGCCCGGGCTGGTCAACACCCACCACCACCTCTACCAGTGGGCGACGCGCGGTTACGCGGCCGACGCCACGCTGTTCGGCTGGCTGACCGAGCTGTACCCGGTGTGGGCCGGGATCGACGAGGAGATCACCCACGCCGCCGCGTCGGCCGGCCTGGCGCGCATGGCGCTGTCCGGCTGCACCACCGCGGCCGACCACCACTACGTCTTCCCGCGCGAGGGCGGGGACGTGTTCGGCGCGGTGGTCTCCGCCGCGGAGCGGATCGGGATCCGGTTGCACGCGGTGCGCGGGTCGATGGACCGCGGGCAGTCGCACGGCGGGCTGCCGCCGGACTCCGTGGTCGAGGACCTCGACCAAGCGCTGGCGGGCACCCAGGACGCCATCGACCGGTTCCACGACCCCTCCCCCGGCGCGCGCGTGCGGGTCGCGGTCGGGCCCTGCTCGCCGTTCTCGGTCAGCACCGAGCTGATGCGCCAGGCCGCCGAGCTGGCCCGCCGCAACGGCGTCCGGCTGCACACCCACCTCGCCGAAACGCTCGACGAGGAGCAGCAGTGCCGGGCAGAGTTCGGCAAGACGCCGGTGGAGTACGCCGACGACCTCGGGTGGCTCGGCCCGGACGTGTGGCTGGCGCACACGATCCACCTGTCCGAGAGCGGCATCGCGCGACTCGGCGAGACCGGTACCGGGGCAGCGCACTGCCCCAGCTCCAACGGCCGGCTCGGCGCCGGGACCGCCCCGGTCCGGCCGCTACTGGACGCCGGCGCGCCCGTCGGGCTGGGCGTCGACGGCGTCGCGTCCAACGAAGCCGGCGGGCTCGGCGAGGAGATGCGGCAGGCGCTGCTGACGGCACGCGCCCGCTACGGGCCGCAGGCGCTGTCGGTGCGCGACGCGCTGCGGCTGGCCACCCGCGGCGGTGCGCGCTGCCTCGGCCGCGACGGCGAGCTCGGTTCGCTGGAGTCCGGCAAGCTCGCCGACATCGCGGTCTGGCAGCTCAACGGCATGGACCACGCGGGGATCGCCGATCCGGTGGCCGCGCTGGTGCTCGGCGAGCTGCCGAGGCTGGAGCGGCTGCTGCGCGGCGGTGAGGTCGTCGTCGACGACGGCCGGTTGATGTCGGTGCCCGACCTCACCGACGAGCTGACCAGGGCCAGCGCCCGGCTCCGGGAGGCATCATGACCAGCGCGAACACGGTCTTTACCAGTCGGTCGCACCGAATCCCGAGCTCGGGCGCCGGACTCGGACCCGCAACTTCCATTGAAATCGGACGTCCAATTTCAATTGAAATTGGACACCTGATTTCCATTGAAATTGCGGAGGACCGAGCCGGACGACCGCCCACGACCACCACCAGAAGCACTGATCGGGTCCGAGCCACACCGGAGGTGCCCTCATGAGCAGCCCTGTCTCAGGCCGAGTTCCCCGCAACCGCACCTCAGGGGAACGTGACGCAACCCGGCCACAAGAAACCGCGAACCGGGAGATCACTGCCGAACGCAACCACCTCTGTGAATCGCGGAGAGGCGGGACTGCGCCTGCTCGCAGTCCGCAGGAGCTCAACGACGCCATCGGCGGCGGCATCGGCGAATCGCCGCTGCGGCCCGACGGGGCCATCAAGGTGCGCGGCGAGTTCGCCTACTCCTCCGACCTGTGGGCCGAGGACATGCTGTGGGGCGCCACGCTGCGCAGCCCGCACCCGCACGCCCGGATCCGCTCGATCGACATCGGCCCGGCGATGGCGATGGCCGGGGTGCAGACGGTGCTCACCGCCGAGGACGTGCCCGGCGACAACTGCTTCGGCCTCAAGTACGCCGACCAGCCGGTGCTGGCCTCCGACGTGGTGCGATACGTGGGCGAGGCGGTCGCGCTGGTGGCCGCCGACCACCCAGAGTCGGCGCGGCGGGCGCTGGAGAAGATCGTCGTCGACTACGAGGTGCTGGAGCCGGTGCTCGACGCCGAGCGGGTCGCGCACGACGAGTCGCTGCCGCGCCTGCACCCGGACGGCAACGTGGTGCGCCACCAGAAGATCGTCAAGGGCGATCCGCACGCGAAGGCCGACGTGGTCGTCTCCGGCGTCTACACCGTCGGCATGCAGGACCAGGCCTTCCTGGGCCCGGAGTCCGGGCTGGCGATCCCCGCCGAGGACGGCGGCGTCGACCTGTACCTGGCCACCCAGGACCTGCACTCCGACCTGCGGCAGACCGCGCGGGCGCTCGGGCTGCCGCCGGAGAAGGTGCGGATGACCATGTCCGGCGTCGGCGGCGCGTTCGGCGGCCGGGAGGACCTGTCCATCCAGGTGCACGTCTGCATGCTGGCGCTGCACCTGGGCAAACCGGTCAAGATGGTCTACAACCGCGAGGAGTCGTTCTACGGCCACGTGCACCGGCACCCGGCCAAGATGTACTACGAGCACGGCGCGACCCGCGACGGCGAGCTCGTCTACGTCAAGGCGCGGCAGTACTTCGACGGCGGCGCCTACGCCTCGAAGACGCCGGTCGTGGTCGGCAACGGCACCACGCTCGGCGCCGGGCCGTACAAGGTGCCCAACGTCGACATCGAGGGCTGGGGCGTCTACACCAACAACCCGCCGTGCGGCGCGATGCGCGGATTGGGCGCTGTGCAGCCGACTTTCGCCTACGAGTCCCAAATGGACAAGCTCGCCGCCGAGCTGGGCATCGATCCCGTCGACCTGCGCATCCGCAACGCCATCGAGCAGGGCGACTCGATCCCGACCGGCCAGGTGCTGGACTACCCGGCGCCGGTCGCCGAGCTGATGGAGCGGGTGCGGGCGCTGCCGATGCCCGCCGAGCAGGCCGGGCCGGTGGACATCCGGAACCTGCCGGGCGGGGCGTCGAACACCACGCACGGCGAAGGCGTGGTGCGCGGCGTCGGCTACGGCGTGACGATCAAGAACATCTGCTACGCCGAAGGCGCCGACGACTTCTCCACCGCGCGGGTCCGGCTGCAGGTCATCGGCGGTGAACCGGCCGCGATGGTGCACACCGCGGCGGCCGAGGTCGGCCAGGGCCTGGTGACCGTGCAGCAGCAGATCGCGCGGACCGAGCTCGGCGTGGAACGGGTGACCATCCACCCGAACGACACCAGCGTCGGACCGGCCGGTTCCAGCTCCGCCTCGCGGCAGACGCTGGTGACCGGCAGCGCGGTCAAGGCCGCCTGCGAGGCGGTGCGCGACGAGCTGTTCGCCCGGGTCGCCGAGCGCTACGACGTCGACCCGGCGCAGCTCTCGCTGCACGGCGGGAAGATCTCCTCGGAGACCGGCGGCGTGCTGGCCGACCTGGTGGAGGTGCTGGGCGACGACGTCGTCGAGCAGACCCGCGAGTACCACCACCGCGAGACGTTCCCGCTCGACGAGCAGGGCCGCAGCGACCGGGTGCACGTCCAGCACGCGTTCTCCGCGCACCGCGCGGTGGTCGACGTCGACCTGGACCTGGGCCTGGTCAAGGTGGTGCAGCTGGCCTGCGCCCAGGACGTCGGCAAGGCGATCAACCCGGATGCGGTGATCGGGCAGATCCAGGGCGGCTCCGCGCAGGGCATGGGGCTGGCGGTGATGGAGGAGATCAAGGTCGTCGACGGCCGCATCCGCAACCCGTCCTTCACCGACTACCTGATCCCGACCATCCTCGACACCCCGCCGATGGAGATCGACGTCATCGAGCGCGGCGACCCGAACGCGGCCTACGGGGTCCGCGGCGTCGGCGAGCCGCCGACGATCTCCACGACGCCGGCGGTGGTCGCCGCGATCCGCGCGGCCACCGGCCGGGAGCTGCCGCACACGCCGGTGGCACCGGAGCACATCGTGTGACACCAGACCTGCTGCGGCGGCGGGGCCGGGCCGCCGCCGCAGCAACCCCCTCACCCCGGCATCGAGAAACCGAAGGAGAAAGACCATGTCCGTGGACGTCGCGACGAGCGCCGAGCAGGACTGGATGGCCCGGGCCATCGAACTGGCCACCACCAACGTGGCCGCGGGCGGTGGGCCGTTCGGCGCGCTCGTCGTCCGGGACGGCGAGGTCATCGCGACGGGCACCAACAAGGTGACCGTCGACCTCGACCCGACCGCGCACGCCGAGGTCACCGCGATCCGCAACGCCTGCCGCGCGCTGGGCACCTTCAAGCTCGACGGCTGCGTGCTGGTGACCTCGTGCGAGCCGTGCCCGATGTGCCTGGCCTCCGCGTTGTGGGCGCGGGTGGACCGGGTGCTGTTCGCCGCCGACCGGGACGACGCCGCCGAAGCGGGCTTCGACGACCGCGCCTTCTACGACGTGTTCGAGGACCCGCAGACCGAATCGCCGACGCCGGTGCAGCGGGTGACGATGCCCGACCGCAACGCGGCCTTCGACGCCTGGCGGGGCAAGTCCGACCGCGTCGACTACTGATCCGTTCCTGAGCAGGGCAGACGCCCGTCCCCTCACCCCAACAGCCGCCTTGACCAGCGGTTCCGGCAGCGACGACCGGGTCGCCCCGGAGCCCAGCGCGCGGGCCTCCACCACCGCTTCCGCCTGACGCGGAAACAGGCCCGCCCGCCATCCCGGAAACCCTTACCGGGACAGCGAATTCCACTCCATTCAAACGCCCCAGCGCGAATTCGGCGGATTCCCGCCGGGCCCTCCCCTGCCCGGAAAACCCGCCGGAGGAAACAGTCCGGGCGGCACGAGACGTGCCGCACGGGGGCGCCCACCGGCATGGGAGGACTCATGACCCAGCAGCTGAGACCGGACAGAGCCGACGCGGAACCGTCCGGATTGGACCGCTTCTTCCGCATCAGCGTCCGCGGTTCCACCTTTTCCCGCGAGCTCCGCGGCGGCCTGACCACCTTCGTCGCGATGGCCTACATCGTGATGCTCAACCCGCTCATCCTCGGCTCGTCAGCGGACGCCACCGGCGCCCAGCTCACGCCCGAGCAGCTGACCACCGCCACCGCGGCCACCGCCGGGGTGATGACCATCGTGATGGGCCTGGTCGGCAACGCGCCGCTGGCCCTGGCCGCCGGGCTCGGCGTCAACGCCGTGGTCGCCTTCACCATCGCCCCGGCGATGACCTGGGCGCAGGCGTTCGGGCTGGTGGTGCTCGAAGGCATCGTCATCGTCGTGCTGGCGGTCAGCGGCGTGCGAGAGCGGATCATCAACGCCATCCCGGCGCCGCTCAAGACCGCGCTGACCGTCGGCATCGGCCTCTACATCGCGCTGATCGGCCTGGTCAGCGCCGGATTCGTGACCCGGAAGCCGGACGCTGCCAACACCACGGTGCCGGTGCAGATGGGCCAGGGCACCGAGGGCCACCTGATCGGCGTGCCGATCGCGATCTTCTGCCTGAGCCTGCTGCTGATGCTGGTGCTGCTGGCGCGGAAGGTGCCCGGCGCGATGCTGATCGGCATCGCGGTCAGCACCGCCGTCGCGATCGCGGTCAACGCGGCCTTCGGCATCGCGCCCGAGCAGTGGGGCACGATCGTTCCGGAGCTGCCCGACCACGTGATCGGCAGCCCCGACTTCAGCCTGTTCGGCCAGGTGGACCTGTTCGGCGGGTTCGCGGCGGCGGGCGGCATCGCGGCCACCGTCTTCCTGTTCACCCTGGTGCTGTCCGGGTTCTTCGACGCGATGGGCACCATCACCAGCGTCTCCTCGGAGGCCGGGCTGGTGCGCAACGGCAAGGTCGAGGGCATGGGCCGCATCCTGGCCGTGGACGGCGTCGCGGCCGCGGCAGGCGGTCTGACCGGCTCGTCGCCGAACACCGTGTTCCTGGAGTCGGCCACCGGCGTCGCCGAAGGCGCGCGCACCGGGCTGGCGAGCGTGGTCACCGGGCTGCTGTTCTGCGCGACGCTGCTGTTCACCCCGCTGGCCGCGGTGGTGCCCGCGCAGGCCGCCGCCCCGGCGCTGGTGATCGTCGGCGCGCTGATGATGGCGCAGGTCCGGCACGTCCCGTGGGACGACCCGGAGTACGTGATCCCGGCGTTCCTGACCATCGCGGTCATCCCGTTCACCTACATGATCACCAACGGCATCGGCGCAGGCCTGATCGCCTACGCGGTGATCAAGGTGGCCCGCGGCAAGGCCCGCGAGATCGGCTGGCTGGTCGGCGTCCTCGCCCTGGTCTTCGCGGTCTACTTCGGCGTCGAAGCCGTGGAAGCCCTCATCGGGTGACGACGATCCCTGTGCCGGCAGGCGCCTCCGAGCAACTCGGAGGCGCCCGTCGTCGTTCACCTGATCAGGTGGAATCACGTGTTGAGATCGGATGAGTAGCGTGGGTGAGGTGGAGGTCGCGGGAGTGGTGCTCGCCGGCGGGGCCGGGCGGCGATTCGGGATGCCCAAGGCGCTGGTCGAGCACGAAGGCGCGTTGCTGGTCGAGCGGGCCGCGCGGGTGCTCGCGGACGGCGGGTGCTCGCCGGTCCTCGTGGTGCTGGGAGCCGCTGCCGACGAGGTGCGCGAGCGCGCCGATCTGACCGGGGCGGCGGTGGTGCTGAACCCCGACTGGAACACCGGGATGGGATCCTCGCTGCGGGTCGCCATCGATGCGCTGACCAGCACCGATGCCGATGCCGCGGTGGTGATGCCGGTCGACATGCCGGGGATCGGGGCGGCGGCCGTGCGTCGCGTCGCCGAGCTGGCGAGTCCGTCCGCGCTCGCCGCCGCCGCGCACGACGGCAGGCGGAGCCACCCGGTGCTGCTCGGGCGCGAGCACTGGGCCGGGGCGCGGGCCGCCGCGACCGGTGACGCCGGGGCGCGCGGCTACCTGCGCGACCGCGAAGTGGCGCTGGTGCCCTGCGACGACATCTCCGCCGGGTTCGACGTGGACCGTCCCGAAGACCTGCCGCGAGCGGACACGTAGAGTCGGCGGCCACGCGGGACCGGTCCGGGAACCGCGTCATCGCTGCCGGGCCGGGACGTCACACCAGCGCCCGAGAAAGCCAGAGCAGGAGGCGTCCATGGCAAGCGGACACATCACCGCCAACTACCTGCCCGAAGGCGACGACTGGCTGGTCACCGTCACCACCGACGCCGATCAGCGCAGCGCCCGCGCCCCGGGCCTGATCGCCGCCCGCGACCAGGCCGACCAGCTCATCGAGCAACTCGCGCCCAGCTCCGTCGGCAGGATCGTGATCCACCTGCTCGACGGCGACGGTTTCGCCTTCACCACCGCCTACCTCCAGGCCCGCCACGGCGTGACCGCCCAGCCCGGCCGGTGACCGCGCGGTGCGCCCCGATCGCGTGCACAGTGGACCGACACCCGCGAGCGGCCTGCGCAGCAGCTCACGCCGCTCGCGGACCCAACCCCGACCCGGCCCGGAGCTTAGGATGGCGGTCGTGAACGCGCCGACGAGCAGTGCACGCGAGGAGGAGACCTTGGCCAGCGCCGAGCAGACCCGGTCGGCCGGCCGGGGGCGACCGCGGGACGCCTCCCGCGACGCCGCGCTGCGCCAGGCCGCGATGGAGGTGCTGTCGCAGGTCGGCTACCGGGCGCTGACCATGGACGCGGTCGCCGCGCACGCGCGGGCCGGCAAGGCCACCATCTACCGGCGCTGGGACTCCAAGCTGGACCTGGTCATCGACACCTGCACCCAGCTGGTCCAGCGCAACATCCCGGAACCCGACCGGGGATCGATCGAAGCGGACCTCGGGGACTTCCTGCGCAGCTTCGCCTCGTTCCTCACCGGCCCGGTCGGCAAGGCCGCCCAGGCGCTGGTCGGCGAGCTGCCGCACGAGCCGGAGCTGGCCGCCGCGTTCCGCGAATCGTTCCTGCTGCCGCAGCGCGACGTCCTGCGCCGCCTCGTCGAGCGCGGGGTGCAGCGCGGCGAGATCCGCGCGGACGCACCGATAGACACCGTCGTCGAGATCACCGGCGCTTGCCTCATATATCGGCTGATGCTGACCGACGAGCCGCTCGACACCGGCTTCGTGGACCGCCTGGTCAACGAAGCCCTGATGCCGCTCCTGCATGGCTGATCCCCGGCAGCATCAAACGCGCTGAGACCCGCAGGCCTTCGCCGGAAGGCCCACGGGTCTCAGCGAGTTTCAGCTGCGCGAGGTGAGCCTGGGCTCACCGGAACAGCTTGCGCACCACGACGACGGCGACCAGGGCGCCGACCCCGATCAGCGCGTAGCGGACCCGCGGGTCGTTGAGCTTCTCCTGCACGCTGGCCTTGCCGGCCTCCACGAACCGCTGCGGGTGCGCCTTCACGCTCAGCTGGTCCAAAGTGGTGGCAAGCGCTTCGCGCGCCTGCTCGATGTCGCGCTCGATGGCGTCCGGATCACGAGCCACGTGTCCTCCTCACCCATTCACCTGGCTGCTGACAACCGTAGAGCACCGGAGAACGACCGACGCACCAGCGGTTGGCGTGTCGCGCACCGCACCACCCCGGACACACCCCGCAGACCAAGATCACCCCACCGGCTAGGCTGTCTCCCAGCTGGGGGCCGTAGCCCAATTGGCAGAGGCACTAGGTTTAGGTCCTAGCCAGTGAGGGTTCGAGTCCCTCCGGCCCCACCACCCGGTCTACCGGTTCACGGGTTCGCGAGAGGCGATCCGGCTCGTGCGGCCGACCGCGCGGGCCACCGCGTTGCGTACCGCGAGACCCTGCCGGGTGCGGGGCACCAGGACCCTGGAGAGCGGACCGACGCGTCGCTGCCGCGGGCCCACTTCACGGCGGAGCCGCGACTCGTACGCGGCGAAGGCGCGGGCATGCTCACCGGGATGGGCAGCCAGCTCTTCCGCGAGGGCGTGCGCACCCACCATCGCCATGCTCGACCCGTCTCCCAGCAGTGCCGTCGCCGCCGCCGCGTCCCCGAGCAGCACGACCCGTCCGCGGGACCACGAGGGCATCCGGACGGTGGTCAGCGGGTCGAAGAACGGAGCCGGGTGCTCCAGGTACGCCGCCACGAGTTCCGGTGCCCGCCACCGCACGTCGGCGTAGGCGTCGGCCACGATCTGCTTGTGCAGGGCGGTGTTCTTGCGGTCGTGGGGCGCCGACTGTGGGGCGCGGAAGGTGAAGATCGCGAGCGGAGTGGTCCGCGAGGGATGGACGACCAGCATCCGGTTCGGCGCGGTCAGCATCGTCATCTCGCTCGGATCCTCGATGGCGTCGGGCTCCAACGGGACGGTCGCGCCGTACAGGCCCAGGTCGCTCGCGAACTGCCGCTCGGGTCCGAACACCAGGCTCCGCACGGTGGAGTGCATCCCGTCGGCACCGACCACCAGGTCGAAGTGACGTGGCGCGGACCGCCGGAAGGTGACGTCGACCCCACCTCCGTCCTGGTCGAGAGCGGTGACCGTGTCGTCGAACAAGAACTCGGCCTCGTTCCGCGCCGACCGGTGGAGCACCTCGGACAGGTCGGCTCGGGTCACCTCGACCGCCGGCGCCCCGCCTGAGGTGCCCGGGAGTCGCAGGATTCGCCTGCCGGCAGGGTCGAGCAGGGTCAGCGACCGGTTGCGGGTGGCGAGCCCGCGGAGCTGCGGGAGGACGCCCATGCGCTCGGCGACCGGGATCGCGGGCCCCTTCACGACGATCGCGCTACCACCGGAGCGCAGCTGCCGGGCCTGTTCGACGACCGTCGGCCGGTACCCGTTCCGGGAGAGCCAGTACGCGAGCGCGGGCCCTGCGATTCCGGCTCCGACCACGAGCACCTCGGGCTTCTTCATCTCAAAGACCTCTCACGAACCAAGGTACGATCAATTTCGTACCTCAGTAGAGCACGGGCTGAGGTACGATTCAAGTCGTACCTGAAGGAGGTGTCGCGTGGCCGGGACGGACCTGGTCGGCCCGGAGGCCGACGCGCTCGATCTGGGTGCGGTGTTGCGCGCCCTCGCCGACGAGCACCGCCGTTCGGTGATGATGGAGTTGGCCGCCGACCGCAGCGACGGCGAACGGGGCTGCAACTCGTTCAACCTGCCGATCTCGAAGCAGACCCAGACCCACCACTTCCGGGTCCTGCGCGAGGCAGGCCTCATCGACGAGATCGACTACGGCAACCGCAAGGGCATCCGGCTGCGACGCGCGGACGTCGAGAAGAGGTTCCCCGGGCTGCTCGCGCTCCTGGAAGCAGAGTCCCGGGGCGGTACCGCTCCGCGCTGAGCACGGAGCGGGGTGGACGTTCTCGTTCGGTAACGTGCTTGGAGTGCGGATGCGGGAGCGGCGTGCCGCCGAGGCCATCACCGCCTACCTCGGTCGAGGTGGGCGGGTTCTCGATCCCGTTGCGCTCGCCAGGGTCGTCGGCTCTGCTCTGGGGGCTTCCGGTTGTGCTCTCGTCATCGGGGGGCAGCGGTTCCAGTGGGGCACTGGCGATTCCTGGGTTGAGCAGGACATCTCCTACGGCGGTTCGGTGTGCGGGGGGCTCGCCGTGGCTCCCGGGGCTGTTGGGCCGGTGGCTTCCGTTGCTGCTGTGCTCGGGGCTCCCGTTGCGATGATCCGGTTGGCCCGGGAGACCGATCACGCTCGGCGCGTCGGGGATTCGGCTGCTCGGTCGCTGGTCGACGACCGGTGGCGGGCCGCCGCCGAGATGGAGGCCGAGCGGCGGAGGCTGGAGCGCGATCTGCACGACGGCGCTCAGCACCAGCTGGTGGCGCTTCGGATGTCGCTGGCGCTCGCCGAGCACGCGCTCAGCACCGGCAACGGCCAGGAGCACGTCGCGAAGCTGATGGGGCAGCTGGACGATGCCGAGCAGGTGCTGGTCGAGACCGCCGCCGGGATACTGCCCGACGTGCTCGCCGCCGAGGGGCTCGCCGCCGCGCTGCGCACCGAGCTGGCTCGCCACGGCGTCGTCTCGCTCGATCTCGGTGGGCTGCGGCGGCGCTATCCGACGCCGGTGGAATCCGCCGTCTACTACGTCGTGCTCGAAGCCGTGAACAACGCGCGCAAGCACGCCGCGGGAGCGCGGGTCACCGTCACCGCTTGGGACAGCTACGAGGGTTTGGCGTTCGCCGTCGCCGATGACGGGCCGGGTTTCGAGGCGGCTGCGGGTCTGCCCAACCTCACCGCGCGGGCCGCATCGGTGGGCGGGGTCGTGGAGGTTCGCTCCGCGCCCGGCGCGGGCACCACCGTCAGCGGCGTCGTGCCGGTCTAGCAGGACTGGCCCTTCGGGGCGAGCATTCCTTCTGCGGTGCGCACCAGCACTTCGCAGGCCGCGCGGTCGCGGCTGCTGTTGGCCGGGTGCTCGGCGTGCGCGCGCCAGCGGGCCACCGCGGCCCGGGCCGCGGTCACCACTTCCTCGTCGGTCGCGCTGGGCGGCAGGCCGAGCCTGGTGCGCGGGTCGATCCCGTCAGCGCCGAGCATCCGGGCCGCGTCGGTGGCCGCGGCGCGCAGGACATCGCCCCTTTCGAGGTCGTCGAGGAGGTCGAGCTCGGCGAACTCGTGGGCGTCGGCGCTCACCTGCTCAACCGCCCAGCGCAGCTGGTGGCCGGCGGGCAGGCCGCGGACCAGATCGCGCATCGCCACCACCGCGCGGCGCGCCGCGATCACCGGTCCGTGCGCGGCGAGCCTCGCCGCCAGCGACCCGACCGAACCGGATTCCGCCAGGACGACCCGGTTCCGGCCGGTCAGCAGCACTTCGCGGAACTCCGGTGCGGCCGGGACGCGGCACAGGACGCCGTCCATCCCACCGCGCGGGTCGTCGTCGGCGCGGAGCTCCTCCGCAAGCTCGCGGTCCGCCGGGGTGTCGAAGACCGTGATGGAGGCCAGCGTGCCGCCCTTGATGTCACCGCCGGGGCCCACCACGGCGAGGCGCGGTGGCATGGTCAGCCGCTCCGCGACGGCGTCCCACGCCGCTCTCCCCGGTGCTCCGCCGACGGCGATCTGCCCCTGCCGCACCAGTTCTCGCACTTTGCGGTAGACGGCGCTGCGCTCCAGCTCGGCCGGGTCGACGGCTGGTGGCGCCAGCTCGACCCGTTCCGCGAGCCGGACGGTGATGACCGCCGCGCCGTCGACGGCTGCGCACTCCATGTCCCCGCCGAGCACCGCGAGCCGCTCGACGTCCTGGCCGAGCGCGTAGCGCAGTTGCGCTTCGGCGGGCGCGTCCGGCGCGTGGATCCTGGCCCGCAGCGCGTCGTCGCGACCGAAGGTCACCGTCATCGGGAGCGCGGATCCCTTGCCCGCCAACAGGTTCAGCGCTGCCGCGACCGCGTGGTAGAAGCCCGACTCCAGCTGCCAGCCGGCCCGGCGCCCGAGATCGCCCTTGAAGGTCACCGCGCGCGGCAGCGTCGCCGCCAGCTCCTCCAGCGCTGCGCGCGGGCCGCGGTCGGGCAGCATCGCCGGGAACACCCCGCGCACCACCGCCCGGAAGTCGTCGATCAGTTCCTCCAGCACGCCTTCGGCCGTGGACAGTTCCGCGCCCTCTTCGGTGACCGCGCGCAGCGACTTCCGCACCTCGTCGAGATCGCGCAGCGTCGTCGCGGTGATCGCCTGGACCAGCCGGTGCCGCTCCAGGTCGCGGACCCGCGCCAGCCGCGCACGAGCGCTGTTCAGCTCCGCGTTTAACCGGCGGGCGCGCTGATCGGCTGCGGCGTGGTCGACGTGCAGGCGCGCCAGCTGCACCGCCACGTCGAGCCAGGCCGCGGTGTCGCGGAGCAGAGCGCGCGCCGCGTCGTCCCACTTGCTCGGGGCGATGACGAACAGGGCGCCTCCCGTCGAGCCGACCTGCTCCGCTCCGGCCGCGCCGGCGACACCGGACAGTCCGGGTGGCCAGGATTCGACGACGACGTGACTCCGCTCGGTCGGCACCGCGTAGGCGGCCTTCCCGCCAGTGCCCTCCGCGAGGTTGCGGACGAGGGCCGCGGCCAGGCGCTCGGGCGGTTCGGCGGCGGCGATCTCGTGCGGCGGGCGGCCCGAAGTGGACAGCCAGCGCCGGACCAGCCCACCGCTCAACGCATCGACCCGTCGATCCGCTGCGCCTGCAGGTACGCGAGGACGGCGAGCACGCGCCGGTGGTGCACCGTCGCGTCGCCGGGCAGGCCGAGCTTGGTGAAGATCGCCGCGATGTTCTTCTCCACGGCCTTCGCCGAGATGTAGAGCTCCTGGGCGATCGCGTTGTTCGCGCGCCCTTCGGCCATCAGCCGCAGCACGTCGGTCTCCCGCTCGCTGAGCTTGCTGATCGCGCTGTCGGTCTGCGCCGCGCCGCCCTGCACCAGCCGGCGGGCCAGCACCGGTTCGATGACGATCTCGCCCGCGGCGATCCGGTCCAGCGTGTCGCCGAGGACCTTCACCCCGGCCACCCGCTCCTTGAGCCGGTAGCCGATCCGGTCCGCGCCGATCTCCAGAACCCGCATCAGGTAGTGCGTCTCGGCGTAGTGCGACAGCAGCAGCAACCCGACCTCCGGGCGCAGCGCGCGCACGCGTTCGGCCGCGACGAGCCCGCCGGTGGGGCCCGGCGGCATCCGGATGTCCAGGATCGCGACGTCGACCGGATCGGTGGCCACCGCGGCGACCAGCGCCTCCCCGTCCTCGAAGCAGCCCACGACCTCGTGCCCGGCGGCCTGCAGCAGCAGCACCAGGCCTTCCCGGAACAGGGCGCCGTCCTCGGCGATCGCTACTCGCACCGCAGCACCGCCCGGTGCGTCCGGCGGGCCGACCCGCCCGGCTGTTGATCGGTGATGTTCACCCGAACCATCCGACGTCCCCGCACCCGCACGCGCACTACGCTACCCGGCCGCAACGTGTGGAGGTGATCGGCGATGAGCAGACCGATCCGCGCACGGGCCTGCCCGCCGAACGTGCTCGGCGGCAGGTCGAGCAGCAGCCGCAGGTCCAGCCGCTCGGCGACCGCCCGCAGTCCCGGTCCGAGACCGGCGCCGGTCAGCACCGGCGGGTAGATCATCGCCTCGACGCAGCGCAGGTCGTCCAGGATGCCGGTGACCCGGTTCTGCGCGGCTGCCACCCGAGCGGCGGCTTCCGCGTCGCGGGTTGTGTCGGAGATCATGCCGAGTTCCAGTGCCAGCGCGGAGATCTCGGCCACCGCGCCGTCGTGCAGCAGGCGCTCCAGCTGGTAGCGCTGGCGGACGGTGTCGCGGCCGGGCGGCCGGATCGGCGTCGGCAGCGCTGCCGCTGACCAGCGGAACCAACGAACCAGGCGGTGCACCGTTGCCAGCGTCGTCGTCGGACCGGCCTTTGACAAGGGTGCGACCCCTCCGCAACGGTAGGGATATCCCCACCGTTGTGTCCCGAACCGCAATCAAGTTGCCTCGCACGATCAACCCGCGGCGCCGGGACGCAACCTACATTGGGGGACGATCGTCCAGACCTGTGGTTCGGTCGGACGGCAGTACGGGGTTCACAGGAGGTGGCGTGTCGTACGCGATAGGGATCGACCTCGGCACAACGTTCACATCCGCCGCCGTCGGCGATGCGGCGGGAACGAGGATGGTGCCGTTGTCCCGGGATATCGTCGTCCCGTCTCTGGCTTACCACGCGCCGGACGGAACTCTGCTCACCGGCGCCGCCGCCGCTGGGGCCGACGGCGATCCGGCGCGGCTCGGCCGCGGGTTCAAGCGCAGGCTCGGCGACCCGACGCCCCTGGTGCTCGGGGGCGCCACCTACTCGCCGAGCGCGTTGATGGCCGCGCAACTGCGCGCCGTCCTCGACCAGGTCCGCGCGCACATGGGCGGACCGCCCGGATCGATCGTGCTGACCTGCCCGGCGATCTGGGGCCCCTACCGGCGGGAGCAGTTCGCCGAGGTGCCGCGGTTGGCCGGTGTCGAGAACGTGCAGGTGATCACGGAGCCGGAAGCCGCTGCCACGCACTACAGCCGGGAGCGGGCGCTGGGCGAGGGCGAGGTCGTCGCGGTCTTCGACCTCGGCGGCGGCACGCTGGACACCACCGTGCTGCGGATGCGCAGCGACGGGATGGAGATCCTCGGCACGCCGGAGGGCGTCGAGCACCTCGGCGGCATGGACTTCGACGACGCGCTGCTGGCCCACTTCGACGAACGCCTCGACGGCGCGATCACCCGGCTCGACCCCGCCGATCCGGCAGCTGCCGCCGCGCTCGCGCAGATCCGCACGCAGTGCGTGCGCGCCAAGATCGACCTGTCCACCGAGCCGGACGTGACGCTGAACGTCGCGCTGCCGTCCGGAGCGCGCGAGCTGACGATCACGCGCCGGGAGTTCAACGCGGCGATCCGGCCGTCGGTGGAGGTCGCCGTCGACGCGCTGCGCCGCACCGTCGCCTCGGCGGGACTGCGGGGCGACGACCTGTCCGCGGTGCTGCTGGCCGGTGGTTCCTCGCGCGTTCCGCTGGTCACGCAGCTGGTCTTCGAGCAGTTCGACAAGCCGGTGCGGATGGCGCACCACCCGAAGTTCACCGTCGCCCTCGGCGCGGCGACGATCGGAACCCGCGCGCTCACCGCTCCCCCGCCGCGACCGGTGCAAGCCGTCGAGCCGGCGCGCAGCGAGCCGAAGCGACGCCGCTGGCTGGTGCCTGCGATCGCGGCCGCGGCCGCCGTGGTCACCGCGGTGGTCGGCGGAGTGCTGCTGTTCAGCAGCGGTCCCGACGTCAACACCGCGGCGAGCACCAGGACTCCGGCACCGGCATCGTCCACTTCGGACGCCAGCGCGGTGCAGGGCGCCCAGCTGCCCGACCCGCTGCTGGTGTTCGACGACGACACCGCCGGGCCCTACCGGGCTTTCATCTCCTCGCAGGAGAAGTGGGACGGCACCGAGGTCATCGCGCACAGCGCGCGCCACGCGGCGATCTCCGCGACCACCGGCGACGGGTTGCGGGTGAACTGGACGAGCAACGACCCGGCCCAGATCTACCTGCAGACCGGCAACAACACCCGGGACCTGTCGTCCTACGCGGACAACGACGGAGCGCTGGTGTTCGACGTGGTGGTGAACCAGCCGCTGAGCGGCTCGGCGTCGGTGGCCACGCACTGCGGCTACCCGTGCGGTGCGGAGCTGGACGCCACCGGGCTCTTCCGCGGCCTGCCCGTCGGCTCGCCGGCGAAGGTCACCATCCCGCTGAGCTGCTTCACCGAGAAGGGCCTCGACCCGAAGCGGGTCAACACCCCGTTCCTGGTCTACGCCCAGGGCTCGTTCGACGCCACCTTCCGCAACATCACCTGGGTCGCGGGCGCAGCCACCAGCCCACAAGCGACACCCTGCTCCGCTCTGTCGTGAAGATTGGTTCCAGACTCGTTCTGCGTGGCGGTGCCGGTAGCGGAACCTCAACGCCCGCCTGGACTCCGGGTGCCCGGCCTGATGTATGACCAATACACGGCGGCCGGGCCGTCCTCGCCAGGCGAACGTTGAGAACCCGCGGCGGTGCAAGCTGCGGAGGGCGGGTTATGCGCCTGCGGCGCATGCGACAGCTCTTGGTGTTGTCGCTGGAGACCTCGCGGTCCCTCAAAGGATCCAACTGGGACCGACATGGGGGGTTATCCCTACCTGAGAAGGCGGGATAACCCCTTGAGCTGGGGGGACAAACCCAGCGACGGTTCCGCTCCGGGCCGAGACGCTTGCTGTCGTAGTCAGCAGGCGATACGGCGGGAGCGGCAATGCCCAGTGTTCAGCTCGAAGACGTGATGCGGGCCCACGGCGATGCTCTGCACGCATATGTCACACGTCTGACCAACGGCGATCGGTTCGCCGCCGAGGACGTCGTGCAGGAGACCTGGGTGCGGGCCTGGCGCAACCTGGACCGGCTCACCGAGAACCTGGGCTCGGTCCGCGGCTGGCTGCTGCGGGTCGCGCACAACATCGCCATCGACCAGCACCGCAGCCGCCGCGCCCGGCCGACCGAGGTCGGCCTGCCCGAGCAGGACCTGGAGTACGCGGCGGTGGCGCCCAGCGCCAACGACCAGGTCGAGACGAAGATCGTCGTCCGCGCGATGCTCGAGACCCTCTCCCCCGCGCACCGCGACACCGTGCTGGAGGTCTACTACGCCGACCGCACGGCGGCATCGGCGGCCAAGGTCCTCGGTGTCCCGGCGGGCACGGTGAAGAGCCGGCTGCACAACGCCTTGCGCACGCTCCGCGAATCGGTCTCCGCACAGCCGCTCGCGGCCTGACCCTGGATCGCACCTTGCTGGCTCCGTTTCAGCCGGCAAGGTGGGCCGTGAGTACTTTCTGTTGCTATAGCGCCAGAAAGTACTCACGGCCCCCCGCGCTCAGGACGTGCGGCTCGGCGGGCCGGGGACGTCCTCCGGGAGGAGCAGGCAGAGGTCGTCCATCGTGGGTTCGGTCAGCGAGCGGGTGCGGCGGGCGTGGTGGGCGATCGTCTCGTCCAGGACTTGGCGGGCGTAGCGGCCGTTGCCGAAGGACTCGCCGCGGCTCATCGTTGCGAAGTGCGTGCGCAGGGCCGCCACCGTCGGGCCGGTGCACTCGTAGCCGGTGTCGGTGGCGTGCTGGTTGACGATCGTGACCAGCTCGTCGGGCGTGTAGTCGGCGAAGCGCACGCGGTGCGAGAACCGGGACGACAGACCGGGGTTGGCGGCGAGGAAGCCCTCCATCTCCCGCTCGTAGCCCGCCGCGATCACCACCACCTCGTCGCGGTGGTCCTCCATCAGCTTCACCAGCGTGTCGATCGCCTCGCGGCCGAAGTCGTTGCCGCCGCCCTTGCTGGAGGACAGCGTGTAGGCCTCGTCGATGAACAGCACGCCGCCGCGCGCGCGGTCGAAGGCCTCGGTCGTGCGGCGCGCGGTGTGCCCGATGTACTCGCCGACCAGGTCCGCGCGCGCGACCTCGGTGACCTGCCCCTGGGCCAGGACGCCGAGCGCCGCCAGCAGCGAGCCGTAGAGGCGGGCCACCGTCGTCTTGCCGGTGCCGGGCGGGCCCGCGAAGATCAGGTGCCTGCTCACCGACGGCACCGGCAGACCGGCCGCCTGCCGCCGCCGCGCCGAGGTGAGCAGGTCGACCATCGCCGACACCTCCGCCTTCACCTCGTCCAGGCCGACCAGGGCCTGCAGGGTTCCGAGCAGCTGATCGATGCGTTCCTCGTCCACCCGGCCCGCGCCCGCGCCGACCGATGAACCGGGCAGCGGGCCGAGGTCCTCCGGCAGCAGCCTGGTCAGCGCGACGTGCCCGGCGTCGAGGTCGTCGGCCAGCCGGTAGGCCTGGCGGCCGAGCATCTCCTCGAACACCTTGCGGGCGGTGCGGCCGTTGCCGAACGCCGCGTCGCGCGGCAGGTTCGTGAAGTAGGTGTGCAGCGCCGCCCGGGTTTCGAACTCCAGCCGGTAGTCGTGGCCGCGGCACAGGCCCTCGACGATGGTGACCAGCTCCGCCGAGGAGTAGTCGGCGAACTCGATGGTGCGGGAGAAGCGCGAGGACAGGCCCGGGTTGGCCGCGAGGAACGAGCGCATGTCGTTGGTGTAACCGGCGACGATCACCACCACCTCGTCGCGGTGGTCCTCCATCAGCTTCACCAGCGTGTCGATCGCCTCGCGGCCGAAGTCCGGGCCGCCACCGCCGTTGTTGCCCGCCGACAGCGTGTAGGCCTCGTCGATGAACAGCACGCCGCCGATCGCCTTGTTGAACATCTCGGTGGTCTTGATCGCGGTGCCGCCGACCACCGAGGCGACCAGGTCGGGCCGCGCGACCTCGACCAGCTGTCCGGAGCGCAGCACGCCGAGCGCGGTGAGGATCCGGCCGTAGAGCCGGGCCACCGTGGTCTTGCCGGTGCCGGGTGCGCCGGTGAACACCAGGTGCCGGGACAGCGGCGGCGACGGCAGGCCCGCGGCCGCCCGGCGCTCGGACATCTGGTGCAGCCGCACCAGCGTCTCCACCTCGCGCTTGACGCCGTCCAGGCCGACGAGCGCGTCCAGCTCCGCGAGCAGGTCGTCCAGCTCCTCGGTGTCGCCGCCCGGCTCGACCGGGGCCGCTGCCGAGTCCGAAGTGGACTTCTCGACCAGCGCCGGGACCTCGCCGCCGGGCAGCCGGACGTCGGTGCCGAGGTTGCGCTCGGCGACGCAGCCGCTCACCTCCACCGGCTGGTCGGACTGCACCGCGATGCCGTCGCCCAGGTTGTCCCGCACACCGCAGTCGGTGATCGAACCGTCGGCGTGCCCGCGCCACAGCACACCGGTCTGGCACTCGCGCACCTCACCGCCGTCGATGACGAGCCGGGCCTGGTCGGTGGCGAGCAGGCCGGTGGCCGCGGTGCCGACGACCTTGGTGTCGCGCACGGTCACCGCGGCCTGCCGCTCGACCAGCACGCCGTTGCCCGCACCACCGGTGATCTCGCAGGCCACCAGCCGGATCGTGCCGTCCGCACCCGCGACCACGGCGTCGTGGCCGGTGCCGGTGAGCACGCACTCGGACAGGTCGGCGGTCGATCCCTCCAGGACCTGCACCGCGTGCCCGCGCGCTCCGTCGACGGTCACCTGCTCCAGCTCGACCGCCGATTCCTGCACCACCACGACGGCCTGGGCGGTGGTGTCGCGCAGGCTGCAGTCGCGCAGCACCGGGCGGGACCCGCTCGCCGACAGCACACCCACACCGTCCACAGCGGACACCTCGGTGCCGGTGACGATCAGCTCGCTGCGCTCCTCGACCACGATCGCGGTGCCCGAGATGTCGCTGATCCGGCAATTGCGCAGCTCACCGCGCCCGCCATCGGCAGCGAGCACGGCGCCCTTCGCCTCGGTCACCGCGCAGTCCACCAGGACCGGAACACCGCCGGATCGGGCGACCACCGCGGTGGTGCCCACGGATCTGATCGTGCAGCCGGTCAGCTGGGCCGCGCCACCGTCGAAGGCCAGCACCCCGGCACCACCGGGGTTGCGCACGGTCGTGGTGTCGGCGCGCAGCTGGGCGCCGCGGCGGACCACGACCGCCACCTCCGAGTCCGCCGCGACCTCGCATTCGCCGAGGTGCAGCGCGCCGGATTGCAGGTCGACCGCCACTTCGCCGTCGGAGTGCGCGAACTCGATGCCGGAGACCTCGGCGTGCTCGGCGGTCACCCGCAGCACCGGGGTGCCCGCCGCCTCGATCCGCACATCGCCGGGCGAGCCGGAACCGGACAGCGTCACGTCGCGGTCCAGCACGATCGACTCCGGGTACAAGCCGGGCCGGATGGCGATCACGTCGCCGTCGCGCGCCGAGCTGATCGCGTCTCCGACGGTGCGGTAGCAGTCCGGCTCGGTCGGCGAGACGCCGAGCACGGAGCGGACTCCGGACATCCTGCTCGTCACGATGGGCCCTCCTGGGGTGTCAAGGCCGCGCGCACGCGGTGGCGGGCCAGCGGGGTCAGGCGGCCGCCCGGCCTGCCGCCCAGCGCGTGCCCGGCCAGCTCCGCATCGGGCGCCAGCTGGTAGCGGTCGAGGTAGTACTTGGCGGCGTCCGACCACACCCAGGTGCCGTCGGAGCGCAGGCCGGCGGGCACCGCGCGGGTGCCGGTGAACACGTCGAGCATCAGCACGTCCGCGGTCAGCACGACCTCGCCCGCGGTGAGGAAGTCCAGCAGCCGCCTTCGCTCGGCGGGATCCACCACGAGTTCGTGGCCGGGGTCGAACCACGGCCCGGCGGCGGTGGCGCCGTCGAACGTGCGGGCCACGCGGACCTCGGGGCCCGGCTCCGCCGACCACAGCAGCGTCGCGGCCAGCAGCGCGTTCTCGTGGTAGCCGGGCAGGACGTCGCCGGGCGCGAACACCTCCACCCGCGGCGAGTCCGCCAGGCCCGCCAGCGCGCGGTGACCGGCGGTGGTCGCGGCCGTCAGGTCGCCTTCGGACTGGACCAGGTAGACCCGGTCGGTGCCGCCCCGGGTGGTGGCCCAGCACGCTTGCGCGCCGGGCTCGGCCTGGATCGCGGCGAGCACCGCGCGGTCGGCCTCCTCGTGGCCGTTCGGTTCCGGCGCGAAGGTGTGCTGCTGGGGTTTCGGATCGCCGAGCAGGGCGAACAGGCCGTCGAGGCGGGTCTCGTCGGCGGCGGCGTGCGCTTCGCGGGCGATGGCCAGCCAGCCGTCCGGCACCTGACCGGCCAGCGCGAGCAACTCGTGGTGCTGGATCACCGGTTCTCCTCTCATGCCGCCGGGAGCGGGCCGAACCACCTGCTGGTGGCCGGCCGGTTCGCGATGTCCGCCCGCGCGGCAGCGGCGGCGCGGAGCCGGGTCAGCGCCGCGTCGCGGGCGGTTCCGTCCTCGGCGAGCAGGATCCGCTCGGACTCGACGGCCAGCACCCGCAGCTTCGTGTGCCCGGAGAGCACCACGTCACCGCGGTGCGAGATCTCCGATTCCGCGGTCGGCTCGTCGACCAGCCCGTCCAGCCTGCGGCCGGTGGTGGTCCAGATCAGCGCCTCGGCCGGGCCCACCGGCTCGGTGCCCGTGGCCGGGGCGGCGACCACCGGGGTCGGCAGCCGGAGGACCGACTCCGGCCGCACCGCCGTGTTCGCCGGAATCCCGCGCACCACGACGGTCCGCACCGTCGGCAACCGGCGCAGGCCGTCGGCGAGGCAGACGTAGAAGTCGGCGTCGTACTCGCCGGTGGGATCGTCGGCGAACACCCGGACCACGGCGAGCTCGGCCAGCAGCGCGGCCCGGTCCTCGGAGGCGAACCGCATGCCCGGCCGCTCGGAGAGGAGCCGGGTGACCGCGCGGGTCGCGACGTCGTAGCGCGAACCGAGCGCGGCGCGCATCGCGCGGCGCTGCTCCGGCGTGCTGCGCGCGTCCTCCGGCACCTCCACGGCCTGGACGGTCGGCAGGTCGCGCTTCGGCAGGAGCCCGGTGATCGACTTGGTCACCGGTTCCACTGTGGACTTGGTGGTGGACGCCACGGTGGCGGGCAGCGCGCCGACCGGAGCAGCGTCCTTGGCCGCTGCCGGTGCGGGCGGCGGCACCGCGCTCGCCGAGGCGACCGTGCGGAAGTCTCGTGAGCTGGTCGTCGCGGGGATCGACCGGCTGGGTTCCGCCGCCTGGTCGTTGGTGGGCTCCGTTTCGGCGACCGCACCGGGCTCCGGCTGGGCCGCACCGTCCTCGACCGCCTCCGGCTGCGCTGCTGCCTCGGCTTTCCGCTCCTCGGCGGCAGCCTGCGTCTCGGTCGGCCACACGGGTTCCGCTTCGGCCGGCGCGGGAGGAGCGGGCCCGGTGTCGAGCTGCCCGATCCACGGCGGCTGACCACCGGCCGGGGCCGAGCGCGGGTGTCCCCACAGCGGCGCGTGGGCTGCCGAGGCCTGGATCGCCCGCGGGGCCTGCACGACCTGCGGTACGTGCTGGGCGGAACCCGGCATGGCGGGCTGAGCCGAGGCTGCCTGCTGAGCCTGCGCTGCGGCCCGGGTCGCGTGCGGTGCCTGCACGACCTGCGGCACGGGAGCTGCTTGCGGGGTCGGGGTCGCCGGCCACGTCGAGGCGGGCGGTCGCGGCGGTGCCGGGTTCGGTTGCAGCACCTCCGGCAGCTGGATCTGCTGCTGCACCGGTGCCGACGAGGCCGGTCGGGCCGGTGGCAGCGCCGAGGCGATGTCCGGGAAGTCGGCGGGGCGGCTCCGGACGTCGTTCTTCGGGGTGGGCCGCGCCGGTGTCGCGAGGATCGGGGCGACGGGCAGGATTCGTCCGTCGGGTGTCACCATCACCGCGCCCTTCGGCGGGGCGACCAGCTGCGGCGCGCTGGTCACCCGGCTCGGCGCTGGGCGCTCGGCGACGCGCTCGATGCGGTCCGCGGCTTCGACATCGGCCAGCGTCGAGGCGTCGCCGACCGGGACGATCCGCAGGTTTTCCCTCGCGGCGTCGGGCAGTTCGCGCACCAGGCGGTCGAACGCGGCGATCACTTCCGGTGGCACCGCGCGCTCGGCCGCGAAGACGACGTCGGCCGTCGGGCCGGGTTCCGCGGCGGTGATGGTCTCGTCGAGGTGCACCGCGTCAGGCCGCACGACGAGCCCGCGCGGCACCACGTCGACGCGCCAGCCCTCGGTCAGCCGGTACGACCCGGGCTCGACCATCGCCAGGGAACCAGGAGCCAGCCAGCGGTCCAGCACCGGCGGGCTGTCGTCGCGGTACACGCTCTCCACCGCGAAGGGCCGCCACCGGACCGCGCCCTCGTCGTCGACCTGCACCAGCCCGTCGCCGCTGGGCACCCCGTGCGCCACCCGCACCGGCGCTCCCAGCTCACCGGCCACCTCGCGGATCAGCTCACCACCGCCGAAGCCGTAGCAGGCCAGGACCGCGCGATCCCGGCTCTCGTCGGGCAGCTCGCGCAGCACTTCGACCACGGACTCCACCGCAGGCGGCGGCTCTCCCGGCGCGCCGAGCACCACGTACATCCGGTCGGGGTCGGGCGTCTGGCGCAGCAGGCGATCATCGGCCCGGGGCGAGGCGTCGGGCTGCCGGAGCCACAGGCCGGCGGGCACGTGGACCAGGTGCTCGGCCGGATCGGGAAGCCCGTCCTGCCACCACGGTGCGGGCAATCGCGCGCCGATGCGGGTGCGGCGGCCGTCCGGCCGGAACGACACCCACCCGGAGCTCTGGCCGGGGACGAACAGGCTGCCGTCCTCGAGCGCGACGGGTTCGCCGTCGGGAGCGGTGACCTCGACGCCGAGGCGGTCGGCGAGCAGCTTCGCGGGCGGCAGCGCGCCGTTGCCGCCCATCGAACCGAAACCCGGTGCCACCACGCACAGATCGCCGCGCGCCTCGTCGGCCAGGTCGGCGGCGACCCACGGGTCGATGCGCTTCATCGCGTCCAGCGCGGAGGTGCCGACCACCACGAAGGTGCGATCCCGCTTCGGCGGCAGATTCGCCGCGAGCAGCACAGCGGCGCCGTCCGCGTCGAGCCGCCCCACGACCAGTGCGTGCCGAACGCGCTCCACGGTGATCGACTCGTCCACTCCGCCTCCTCCGCTCTCCGGAGAACACGGCCCCGAACCCCGCAGGAGTTCACTACCCCCTCGCCGCACCGCCTCCCCTCACTTGCCCCACCTCCTCCCCTCACTTGCCCCACCTGCTCCCCTCACTTGCCCCACCACTTCCCCTCAGATGTCGCACCTCCTCCCCTCTGATGCCGTTCCCCTCCCCTCAGAAGCCGTTCCCGACCGAGGTGATGCGATTTCAATGGAAATCGGACGTCCGATTTCCATTGAAATCGCGGAGGTTCTCGGCGTGTCGGGGTCACGACACGCCGATAGGTGCAATTTCAATTGAAATCGCACCCGCGATTTCCATTGAAATTGCGGGCCGTCGTCCCGGGCCCGGCGGGGTCAGGCTTCTGGTGGGGTGATCCGCTCCGGGCGGCCTCGTGGGGGGAACTTGAGCTCTTCGAGGCCGGGGACCGGGGCGTACTCCGGCTCCGGGTACTCGGCGTCCGGGCCGATCACCAGGGCGATCAGGTCTCGGTTGGTCAGGGAGGCCAGGTCGGCGGCGAGTTCGGCGGTGATGGCCGCGCCGACCAGGCGCAGACCACCGAGGCTCGGCACGAGCCGACCGCCCGTGCCCGGCACCGGGATCTCCTCGCCCGCCGCCGCGGCCCGGCGCATCTCGTGGGCCAGTTGCGCCCGCTCGTGCTGGGCGGTGGCGTAGGCGTCGGGATTCACGGGCGGTTGCGGTGCCGGCGCCGCGTCCTCGACGTAGTTGCCCTCGGCGTCCACCGGGATCGCGTAAACGCGGTCCAGCCAGGAGAAACCGTCGGTGGTCGCGGGCCGGACCGTGCCCGCCTGGGCGTCCACGATGGACACTTCGCCGTGGTGGTTGACCACGTTCCACGCGTGTCCCTGACCGCTGCGCGGGAAGCCGACCACCAGCGCATCGGCGCCGTGGCCCGCCCGGGTGACCCGGTCGATCACCTCGGCCAGGCCGGACGTGCCCTGGCCGAACAGCTCCGGCGCGTAGCCGAGCCCTTCCGCCGCGGCCGTGCCCGCGCCCTGCGGCACTCCGTTCGGCGCCGTGCCGGCGACTCTGGGGTTGCCGTGGTAGGTCTCGTGGAAGGCCAGCGCCGCGTCGACGCAGTTGACGTCGCGGCCCTGCTCGGAGCGGGAACCGTTGATCAGCCCCGCGAAGCTCGCGGGAGGAGCGAAGCGGGTGCCCGGCGGCACCGCCGCGAGGAGCAGGTCGGTGTCGCCCTGCGCGGGCGGCACCAGGCGTTCCGGGATCGGCCGCTGATGGGACGGCTCGTGGACAGTCGCCGGTCCGTCCTCCTCGAACTCCGCACGCGAGCGTTTCCCCGAGTTCGCCGACTCATCCGCAAGGACGTCACCGGCCCCTGGAACGGCAGCGGCGCGGTGCTCCACCGCCCCGCCAACGGAATCGGTGTTCTGCGTGGACGGCCCCACCCGCGGCTCCGAACCCGTGGTGACGTCCACCGAGCTCGGCTGGTCGTTCTCCGCATCCGGTCGGCCTTCGCGCACCGCGTCGCCGAGCGCCTGGTAAGCGCTGTCGGTGTCCTGCTGCTCGTGGCGCTTCGGCCGGGTCTGCTCGAAGGTCTCCGCGTTCTGTTCGAGGAGCTTGTACGAGCCGTACTCCGCCAGGTTGTCGAAGGCCTCTTCCTTGAACGACTCGCCGAGCGTCTTGCCCCGGTCGCCGAACGGGCCGTCAGCACCGAGGGACACGCTCGTGAACCGCTGCTGCCACTCCGCCCGCTGCGCACTGCGCTCCGAGCCCCAGTTGTCGGCGAACCACTCCCACAGCGACCGCGCTTCCCAGAAGGAAACCGGCACCGCAGCCTGCGAATAAGTCGCCTGGACGTCACCGCTGTTGACGTCCTGGTGCATCGCCAGCGCGTGGACCTGCACGTCCGGGCCGAGGTGCTGCTGGAGGTGGAACTGCGCCGAGACCAGCGAGAGAGCGGTCTGGGTGTAGTCGATCAGCACGATGTCGCGATCCGGCGTGCCCACGAACTCCTGGAAGTGCGCCCGCAACATCCCCCACTGCGCATCGGTCAACGGCGTCGTGTCAGCCCCCGGCCGGTTGAACACGCGATCCAGGATCGAGTTCAGCTCCGACGGCGGCCCAGGCCGGAAACTCGACAACGGCACCGAAACCGCGTCGTGGCCGAGCGATTGCAACGCCGCCATCACCGGAGCCGGACTGCGGCCGAGACCCACGTAGCTGTACTGGTCCGGCGGATACTGATCGGTGACCCAGGTCGTCAGCTCGTTGACCGCCGTGACGACCTCCTGCTGCCCGGTGAACCACGACTCGCGCCGCCGCTCGCGCAGATCGGCGATGAACTCCTCGCGCTGGTCGAGGCCGTACTCCTTGCGCACCCGGTTGCCGTCACCCGGCCCGTACAGGTGCTCGTGGAGGGCGGTTCCGCCCGGCCGGTCGGTCAGCAGCGCGAGATCCGGCGAGTCCGCGAACCACTTCCGGACCATGAAGCGGGTCATCCCGGCGGTGCTGCCGTCATCGAGGCGGAAGACGGCGAACTCCGACGGCTGGTCCGAGACCCACACCTGCCGACCTTCCTTCAGCGCCTCCATGTCGTAGCGGCCGTCCTCCCGCTCACCCGGCCCGGGCCGGAACCGCTCGACCCGCTGGGCGTCGGTGGGAGCCGGGAAGTCGGATACCGCGTCGTGGTACTCGGAGGAGGAGTCGGAGTCCGAGTCGGTGGTTTCGGCGGAATCACCGGCGACCGGGGCCGCAGGCGGTTGCGAACCGATCGCGTCCGTGCGATGTGGCACGACAACGGGAGGAGGCGTGCTGCGAGCGGTGGTCGAGCCGTCCGGGTGCGCCTGCCCCGACCCGGATGGCTCGACCCCGCTCCGCTGCTGCGACGAGCTCTCCCGGCTCTCGACCGGAGCTTCGATCGCAGCTGGATTCTCGGTGACCGGCGTTTCGGTGAGGGGAGTTTCGGGCAGTGGCACCTCGGTCGCGGGCACCTCGGTCACCGGCAATTCGGTCGCCGACGTGTCGGTCACGACCGGCTCCGTCGTCGTGTTTCCTGTCGTATCCGTCGTGTTCTCGGCGTTCGTCGTGGTCTCGGTGTTCGTCGTGTTCCCGGTCTCCGTCGTGGTGTCCGGCTTCGGCGGCTCCGGCAGGCCTGCCACCGCTTCCCGGACCTCGGCGTCCCCGAAGTTCAGCCCCGGATCGACGGTGTAGGTCGCCGGGCGCATGTCCTTCGGGAGCTTGCCGACGAAGTCCTTCACGCCGTCCAGGGTCACGCCGGGCGCGACGTGCAGGTTCCGGCCCGGCGACTCGTTCGGCGCGGGCTGCCCGGTGGCCGGGGCGGCCTGCCCGGCCGGGTGGATCGTCGCGCCGCGGGCGTTGCCGGTCACCCCGTAGGTCGCCTGGTCGTCGGGCAGCTTGCCGGCGTGGTCCCACACGTCGTGGAGGGTGAGCAGGCCCTTGTCCAGCGCGGTGTTCTCCCAGACGCGGACGTGCAGGTCGTCGTGGGAGGTGATCTTCACCGAGCTGTTCCGGGGATGCCCGTGCCCGCTGAAGAGATCCTTGATCGCGGTGATCGGCTTGTGCGTCCAGTTCGAGCCGTGCACGCGCACGTCGGAGTAGATGTCGGCGACGTCCGCGCGGAACAGGTACGACCGGCCTTCGTGCTTGAAACCGGTGGTCTTGCCGTCCTTCGAGCTCTCCGCGGTCGTCCGGTCGTGGCCCACCGTGCCGGACGCCGGCGGCGCGAAGACGGCGCTGGTCGGCGACGGTCCGGCGGCCTGGTGGGTCTGCGAGCCGTAGCTCGAAACCGAGGGCCCGTAGCTCGTGGTGACCGTCTTGGTGGTGCCGTCGGCGTTGGTGACCTCGCGTTCCCGGCTGAGGTTCATCGTCGTGTCGTCGGGCAGCGCCGCGACGAACGTCAGGTTCTCCGGGCGGACGTCGCCGGAGAGCTTGAGGTCGAACAGCGAGTCGTAGAGCGGGTGCTTGGTGCCGAGGGTGTTGCCCGCCTGGTAGTCGCCGCCGGTGAACATGGTGTTCGCCGCGTTGTGCAGCGAGCTGCCCTTGGTGGTGGTGTGCGCGACGTACTCCGAGTTGCTGCCCGGCCGGGTGAACTCCGAGCTCGTGCGCGTCGCCGCGGCGATCTGGTCCGCGGTCAGGTTCCCGTTCGGCAGCTTGGTCGACAGCTGCGCGTACACCGCGTCGTGGACGGCTTTCGCGGTGTCGGTGCCGATCGACTCGATGCGGAACGCGTCGTCGGAGGTGAAGCCCGGCGGCCGCTGCTCGCGCGGCCCGTCGAGCACCTCGAACCCGGGTTGCTGCCCCGGTTTCCGCAGCGCGGGCGAGGCGTCGCTGCTCGGCGAGACCAGGTCGACCTCGCCGCTGAGTCGGATCGGCGCGTCGCCGACGCCCTTGTCCAGGTCGACCAGGTGCTTGGGGATGCCCGCGCCGAGGGTGTCGATGCCCGGCATCGGCTGCCTGCGGCGGGTGATCTCCAGCTCGTAGTCGACCAGGCGGGTGTCGCGGCCGACCTTGTCGTTGTCGACCTTGGTGGTCACCTTCTCGCTGCCGCTGCCGTCCAGGACGTTCTCGGTCTTCCAGGTCTTCCCGCCGCCGAACACCTGCGGGGTGAACGCACCGGAGGACGCGCCCGGGTTCGGCGGCGCCTTCTGCACCTGGCCGTTCTCACCCGGCTGCCCGGGCGGCACCGACGGCGTCTCCACGCTGCGCACGCCCGCGTTGAGGGCGGCGTTCACCGACCACGTCGTGGAGTTCTTGTCCTGGAGGGACGTCGAGACGTAGCTGGACCGGGTCAGCTTGTCCGGGGCGGTGCCGTCGGTCTGCGACGGTGCGGGCGGGCCGGCCACCGGGGTCGCCTTGACCCGGATGTCGACGACGTCCTCCACCCCGGCGTTCGAGTGCGACACCGAGATGAGGCCCTGCTGACCGGCCAGCGGGTCCTGCAGCCACTGGTGCCCGGCCGGGGTGTTCAGCAAGGCGTTGACCTGGTTCACGACGTCGCGCTGGCGCTCGGCGTCCGTCACCCCGAGTTCGCCGAGCCGGTCGCGGACGGGGCCCATCGGGTCGTCGCCGGTCAGCCGCGCGCCAGTCACCGAGGTGTCGCTGTAGGAGGCGTAGTCGCCGGGGCCGGGGAGCACCGTGTGCGACGGGTTGCCGACCTGTTCCTTCGCCGGCGGCACCATGGCGGAGAGCTCCGGTGACACCGGCAGGCCAAGCGCCTCGAACATCGCGATCGCCTGGTTGACCGGCAGTTCCACCAGCACGCCGTCCGGCTCGTCGACGGTCACCTCGTCGGGCCGCGCCCCGGAGGTGTCGCCGAAGTTGCCGTCGCTGAACATGCTGCGCAGCGCCATGTCCGCCCAGTACCGGTAGCGGACGTCCATGGTGACCAGCGCCGTCGGGCCCTGGTACTCGGTGTCCTGCTTGCCGCCCGTGGTCAGGTCGAGCGCGTGGCTGCGGCCGTACTTCCCACCGCCGCTGAGCAGGCCGCCGATCATCGCGCCCGCCTTGCCCTCGCGCTTCGGCATCACGTTGGCGCTGATCTCGACCTCGCCGCCGACGCCCCAGGACTTGGTGCTCCCGGCGACCTGCTCACCGGCCTGGTTGCGCTTGAGCGTGCTCTCGGCCCGGACGTCGACCAGCCGCGGCGAGTGGTAGGTCGCCTCGCCGTTGAGCGTGCCGTTGAAGTCCTGCGTTCGGCCCTCGCGGAACATCTTGCCCGTGCTGCTGGACAGCTCGCCGAGGCCCTGGGTGGCCGTGCCGAGGCTGCCGACCTTGCCCTGGAAGTCGCGCACCGCGTTGCCCGCCGTGGTGCCGGGCCGCGTCAGCTCGGAGCTCTTGTACACGTAGTCGGTGGACTGCTGCGCGCCGTCGGGGCCGGTTCGCGTGTCGGTGAAGGTCTTCTCGGCCCACGCCGGCCAGTTCCCGCTGCCCTTCGGGGGTTTGCGGACCGTCGTGCTGCCGGTGCCGTCCGGCTGCAGCTGCTCGATCCGCTTGGCCAGCGCGATGTCGACGGCTTCGGTGTTGTTCGGGGTGATCCGGACGTTCTCGACGTTGGCGTAGTCGCCGAACAGCTCGGAGGTGACCGGGCTCGACGGCAGCGCGGGCGGCGTGCCCAGGTAGGTGCCGGGCTGCGTCGTGCTGGCGGGCAGCGGTCTGGTGCCCCAGTCCAGCTTGTCGGCGGCGGTGGACACCCGGATCGCGTCGTCCACCCGGCCCCGGTGGATGTCCTGGTTGGCCACCTCGCCACCGGCCAGCGCCTGGTCCAGCTCGGCCTTCGACGGCCCGGCGTAGCGCGCGTCGGCCTTCGGGCCGAACAGCATCCGGTCGCCGAGGAAGAAGTGCTGCGCCCAGTTCGGGTTCTTGGTCGACCCGTGCACGACGACGAGGTCCAGCGGCCCCTGGTAGTCGCGCATGTCGCCGCCGTACTTGGCGGCCCGGCCGTCCTTGCCGGTGTAGCCGGACTTGTTGGAGATGCCGCCGTCCCAGGTCACCGCGGCGGTCGCCCGCGGTCCCGCGGTCGTCTGGGTCGGGCCGCCCTGGTACGGGTTCGGCAGGCCGTTCTCCGGTGTCGCCTTCGGCGCGTCCGGGTTCGGGCTGTCGGTGTGCTTGGCCATGAACGCGCCGCCCGCGCCGATGCGCGCGGTCCGCGACGAGTTGTAGCCGCGCTGGAACTTGTCGCTGTGCTTGACCTCCGTGCTGGATTCCTGCTGCCCGGAGGGCGTGGTGCTCTCCGGCGCCGCCGGGATCGCGTAGATGTCCACGAAGTGCGTCCGGCCGCCCTTGACCCACGAGGCGTGCGCACCGCCGTGCATCGCGTCGTAGATCGTGTTCTTCGCGACCTCCGGGGAGCGGAACTTGTCCTTGATCGCGTCCCGGCCCTGGTCGCTCAGCCCGTCCGCGGTGTCGCGGACCCGGCCGGTGACGAAATCGGAGACCTGGTCGCGGTCGACGAACTTGATGTCGTCGCGGCCGAACCGGTACGGCTGGTTCGCGTTCGGAGTGGGCGTGCTCGGCTCCGCGAGGTGCGGCGGCAGCGGCAGGCCGAGGTCGCGGGCCTGCCACACCGGCACCTGAAGCCGGGTCCGCACGGTGCTCTGCGGCTGGCCGTCGGCGGGGTCGGTGTGGCCGTTGCCGACGCGCATGTCCCGCGAGACCTCGTAAACCAGCTCGTGGTCGCCGCTGGTCTGGGTGACCGAGTCGTCCGCGCCCGGGGTGCTGCCGTCGGTCAGGCCGCTGGTGAAGTCCACGAACCCGCCGACGTAGAACGGCGTCGAACCGCCGTAGAGCCCGGCGCCGAAGGCCGCGTCGCTGCCCTTGGTGGTCTGCCAGCTGCGGCCCAGGCTCACCGCGCTGGAGCTGTCCACCGACGTGGTGCCGACGTAGCTGACCTGCGCGTCACCGACCGGCGTGATCGTCACCGGCTTGCCGTCGATGGTGGTGCGGTCGGGAGTTCCGGTGCCGGCGAACAGCTGGTTGGTCAGGCTGGCCGAGGCCTCCCGGGAGTTGCCGAGGACGTCGCCGAACTGGTCCGGGACGCCGGCCAGCACCGGCTTGACGCCCTTGAAGTCGGTGTCCGGCAGCGGGGCGGTGATCCCGTCGCCGCGGGTGATCTTCGGAGTCCGCAGCCCGGCGTCGATCGAGGTGCTGGCCTGCTTGCCCGGCACCGAGAGGCCGAGCTCCATCCTGGTGGGCACGTAGCTGCGCGAGCTGCCCGAGTTGTCGGTGAACGTCAGCGAGGACTCGAACCGCTGGGAGCGCTTCACTGCTCCGCCGACGTAGACCATCGGCCGCATCACCGCGCCGGCGAGGTCCAGCGGGGAGACGAACATCAGCGGGATGCGGATCGGCACGGTGGTCGAGGTGGACTCGCTCTGCGGCCGCCCGCTCTCGCCGGAGGAATCGGTGGACCTGGTGCTCGGCTGCTGGTTCGGCGGGGCGGCCCGGGTGTCGTCCGGCCGGTACAGGTCGGGGCGGACCGCGACGTCCACGCCGCCGACCCGGATCTTGCCGTCGCCGATCGCCGAGACCAGCTCGGCGTCGCTGAGCCCGCCGATCTCCGTCGCCACGACGTCGCGGTCCGCGCCGGTCAGCTCGGTGAGCGCATCGATCAGCCCGTCACGCGGACCGAGCGTCTCGAACTGCAGCTCCGATCCGTGCGGGAGGAAGGACAGCTCGGTGAGCCCCTGCTCGTACTGGCCCTGCTCGGCGGCTTCGCCGGCCTTCTCCTTGGCCTTTTCGGCCTGTTCAGCGGCGTTCTCGGCGGCTCGCCGGGCGTTGGCGGCCGCCGTTTCGGCGGCGCGCGCCTGCTCCCGGAGCGAATCGATCTCGGCTCGGATGTTCTCGACGTCGTTGACGGCGTTGTCGTACTGCTCCCGGGCGCCCTGCGCTCGGGTGGCCAGGTCCTCGGCGTTGTTCTTGGCCGCTTCGATCTGGCCATCGAGGTCGGTCAGCTCGTTCTCGAGGGTTTCGACGCGGGTGTTCCAGTCGGCGCGCTGCTGATCGTCGTCCGGACGGTTGCCGTGGAGCTCGCGGAGGTCGCGGTCGACGTCGTTCCGCTGGTTCTCCAACGCGGCGAGGTCTTCTCCGGCCTGGTTGGCCTGACCGGTGAGGCCATCGGCCGCGGTTTTCGCGTTGTTGGCGTTGTTGATCGCACCGTTGAGGTCGTCGAGGGCTCGGGCGGACCGGTTCGCGGCGTCGTTGGCGAAGCGCAGGCTGTCCTGAGCCCTCGTGTTCCCACCGGTGATCGTGCTGACCGCGTCGGTGGCCGTGTTCCTCGCCGAATCGACCTTGTCGTAGGCGGTGTTCGCCGCGTTCGCGGACTCCTGGGTGGCCTTGGCCCGGTCCAGGTCCTGCTTCGCACCGGCAGCGGCGGCAGCGGCTTCCGAGTGGGCCTGGTCGGCCGTCCGCAAGCGCTCGCCGAGGAGGTCAGCGGATTCCTTCCACCTCCGGATGCCATCCTGAGCTCGGCGGATGGCGTTCGGGTCGCCGTCGGTTCGGGCCTCGCCGAGCCGGGTGCGGGCCTCGTCCAGCCGCTGCACCGATTCCCCGTGCCGATCGCGCGCCGCGGCGAGCTCGCCCGCGCGATCGATGCGGTTCTGCTCGGCGGCGTCGAAGCGCTGCTGCGCCTGCGCGGTCCGCTGCGGGTTGGGGCCGAAGGCCTCCCCGGTGGCGATCACCGCGCCGCGCGCTTCGCGCATCGACCGCTGGATCGCGCCCAGGTGGTGCCGGGCTTTGGTGCCGGCGGCGTTGATCTTGCCCAGGTCCGACTCGATCGCCTGCCGGGTGGCCGCTGTTTCCCGGGCATTCCGCGTCGCCTCCGCGACGACGTCGGCGAACGGGTCGTCCTGCCGCGTGGAGTCGCTGCTCCGGGTGTCGTCCTGGTTGCCGGTGTTCTGCTGGTCGGTCTGCTGGACGGCGATGTGCTGACTGGTCTCCTCGGTGCGACCGGTCGGCAGCGTCGACAGCTCGTAGCTCTCCGGAGCGTTCCGCGAACTCGTCGCCTCCACCTCCGGCAGGCCGATGCTCGCCACGACCTGCTGCGGCGACAGCTGCGAGCTGTTGCCGTCGTGGTTCGGCGTCATGCCCGGAACCGTCGTCGACGACGACGTCTTCAGCGTGCTCACGTGCTTCGGGGCATTCGTGCCCTGGCCGATCCGCTGCGTCGTCGACTGCGTGGACGGCAATGTGGACGAGCCCGGGGCCGTGGTGGAGCCGGACGTCTGGCCGGGGTTCTGCGTCGACTGGACGAGCGAAGGCGTCTGCTGCTGGGCCGGAGGCACCTGCTGCTGGGCGGGGTTCGACGTCTGCTGCGTCGACGTGGGCGTCTGCTGCGCGGAGCTCTGCTGAGACTGCTGCTGGATGACGTTCGGCTGCTGCTGAGCGAAATCCGACGACTGCTGGGTGACGCCCGGTTGCTGCCCGGCGCTCCCCGTCTGCTGGTTCGTCGCGGTCTGCTGCCCGGAATTCTGCGACTGCTGAGCGGGGTTCGACGTCTGCTGCACCAGCGGCGGATCGTCCTGCGACGGCTGCACCTGCCCGTCCGTCGTCCGCTGGACGTCGGCCGCCTCGACGTCCTGCGGCGGCGCGCTGGTGTTCGCCTGCCGGTCCGGATCGTCCTGCTGCACCGGGGAATTCGTGGTCTCGGTGCCGATCTCCTGGTTTGGAGCTTCGGGCAGCGGGCCCCGGGACGTGCTCTGCCCGTCCTGCTGCTGGGCCGTCGGCGTCTCGACCTCCGCAGGTAGCGGCAGCTGCGTGTTCGTCGCCCGGCCGCTCGGGTTCGACAACTCGTCGGTGTTCAGCGGTGGCGGCACGTTCTCCACCTGCTGGTTCCCGGACAGCCCGCGGTTCGGGTCGGGCGTCGTAGTCGTGAAGTCCACATCGGTCGCCGAACCGGGCGATTGCCGACCGGTCTGCATGTCCGGAGGCGCGGTGCCGGTCTGCTCCGAGACGTCGACCGGATTCGGCCCGATCTGAGACCCCGTCTGATCGACCGGCGTCGGCGTGGTCTGCTCGATCGGCGACGGCACCGTCTGGTCGACTGGCGACGGCGTGATCTGCTCGATCGGATTGGGCACCGTCCGGTCGATACCCGACGGCGTGGTCTGATCAATCGGCGACGGCACCGTCTGATCGACCGGCGTCGGCGTGGTCTGATCAACCGGGTTCGGCGAGGCCTGCTGTTGGTCGCCGGGCGGGTTCACCTGGTTGCCGGAGGTGTTCTGGCCGGTCGAGGCGTTCTGGCCGGTCGAGGGGTTCGGCTGCTCGACGGTCGTTCCCGGTTGCTGGTTACCGGGAGGACCATGCTGAACCTGCGGCGACTCGTTCTGGACCACCGGAGGGTTCTGCTCGCTGGACTGCGGTGCGTCGACCACGGTGTCCGGCGTCGTGGTGCTCTGCTGCCCCGATGTCGGGCCGGAGCCCTGCGGACCGACGAACGACGGGCCCTGCTGCCCGATCGTCCGCGCCGGATTCCCTTGTCCACCGGGGTTTTCAACCGTCTGACCATTGCCCGGCGCAGTGGTGTTCTGCTGCCCGGACGTTCCCTGCGACGACTGCGAGCCGCCCGGCAGGTCCTGCCTGCTGCCGATCTGGTTCGGCGGCCCGTGCGGGCTGGAGCGATCCGCCGTTTGAGCAGGCGGCACGTTGCCAGTGCTCGTCGACGTCTCCTGCTGCCCCGACGATCCGGGCGGTTGGTTCGTGCCACCCGAGTTCCCGGTCGAAACGCTCGACGGCGGCTGGTTGCCGCCGTTCGCCTGCGCCTGGACCACCGGCGGGTTCTGACCGCCCGCACCAGGCAGGTTCTGCCCACCCGCACCGGGCGGGTTCTGACCGCTCGGACCGGGTGTCTCGGTGCTCGGGCTCGTGGGAGGCGTCGAAGTGTCGCCCGAGTCGCCGCCGGAGATTTCCCGGTTGCCACCGGAGCCGCCGGTGTTCGCGGAGTTCCCGCCCGAGCGGTCACCGCCGCCGGGGCCGTTCTGCATGGCGGAGGCCAGCTTGTCGCCGAGCGCCGAACCGCCCGCGCTGCCCGCGCCGGAGGCCGCACCCGCCGTCGCCGCGTACGGGTTCAGCTCGAACTCGCCCTCGGTGGCGTACTTGTACAGCGCCTCGGTCATCATCTCGTGGAACGACTCGGTGCTGATCTCCGAGATCACCTTCACGCCGTTCTTGGCCCAGTCCTTGCCGAACTTCTTGGCGAACGCCGCGTTCAGCGCGTTGTTGAGCCCGCTCCCGAACACCTTGCCGAGCCCGCCGATCGGCAGCGCCAGCGCCGCACCCATCGCGCCGACGCCCGCCGCGTTCTTGGTCTTGTCGGTGTCCCACTCGGTGCGCGTGCCCATCGCGAACTGCGACAGCTGGGCCACCACGTCGATGAGCAGCTGGAACGCGATGCTGAACACCGCGGTGGACAGCACCTGCATCAGCACCCGGCCGAGCAGCGTCTTGATCAGGAACCGGACGATGGCCATCCGGGCGGCCAGCCACGCCATCGTCGCGCCGCCGGTGAAGGGCGCCATCGCGGTCGCCCACGCGATCTCGGCGATCAGCGCGACCAGCGAGGCGATGGTCACGATCTTCATGTACTCGACGTCGAGGGCGAGGTCGGTCAGCGTCTTGGCCAGGCCGTTGAACAGCTCCGCCGCGGCGGAGATCAGGTCGTCGCCCTCCACGAACGACGCCACCCGCCGCACGAACGCCTCCGCGGCCTCACCGGCGAACTCCGACCGGACGGCCTGGACGGCGCTGCGCAGGCCGGGGCCCAGCTCGGCGAGGGTCTGCGCCGCCGCCGTCCACTCCGCCGCGAGCGCGCGCAGCTGATCCTCGTTGGCGTCCGGCCACTCCTCGCCGGTGAGCACCTGGAACAGCTTCGCCACTTCGGGGCTGACCACCATCGCCATGACCGGTCGCCTATTCCCTCGGGGCCACGCCGTTGGCTTCGTCGTCGGTGTCCTCGAACTTCTTGCCCGCCAGGAGAGTCTTCTCGGAGATCCCGCCGACGGCTTCCTCCAGCATCGACAGGAACTCCATCGCCTTCTCCGCGCCCGGCCGGTAGTTCGCGTCGAACTGCTCGCCCATCTCCCCGGTGCCGCCCGCGTGCCGGTAGGTGGCGGTCACGTTGCGCATGTGGGCGGCGAGCCGGTTGGCCGTCGACGACCACTGGCCGAGGTTGAGCCCGCCCCTGGTCAGCCCGGCGGTGTCGACGTAGACCCGGTCGCTCACCGCGACCACCGCCCGGTCTCGCCGAGCGCCGATTCGAGCATGGCCTGCAGGTCGGGGCCGTTCTCGCGCAGCTCCTGGAGGTCGACGCCGTTCGGGGTGAGCCCGGCCATCACCTCGTCGACCGCGGTGGCCGCCTGGCGCTGGGCGTCGGCGACCACCTCCACGATCTTCGCGGTCAGCTCCTTGGGCGCCATGTCCCGCCACCGCTGGCCGTTGAACTCCAGCCCGGTGAGCGTGCCGCGACCGTCCACTGTGGCCTTGATCGCGCGGTCCTTGCTGGTCGCGCTCGCGGTCACCTCGTCGAGCTTGCCGAACGCGGTGCTGAACTGCTCCTGCTGCTCCCGCAGCTCCCGCATCGCGTCGGTCATCTCGTTGTCCATCGAGGAGTACATCCAAGGCCTCCTTGGCGGTCGCTTGCCCTTGTCGCTGACGTGCCCCTACCCGGTCGCGCTCTGCTCCGCGGCCTGCGCCGGCGTGGTCTGCTCCGGCTGCTTGGGAGCGCGCGACGCCGAACCGACGTGGACGTGCGTCGGAGCGAGCGGTTCGTCGGATTCGAGCGAGGGATCGTTCGGCAGGCCGATGACGCCGTTGCCGCCGACGTCGTCGGTGCCCCACACCTTCTCGTCCTCGGACAACCAGGTCTGGCGCTCGCGCTCCTTCTCGTTCTGCCCGTTGTTCATCGGCGGCATCATGGGCGGCATCATCGGCGGCATCCCGCTGCGCTGGTCACCGACCGCGCCGCCGGACGGACCGCTCTGCTGGCTGGCCTGGTCCTGCCCGGACCAGTCGGACCAGCCCTCGCCGCCGTACCCGCCGGAGCCGCCCCCGCCGGGCAGGTTCGAGCCCCCACCGGCCGGATCGAAGCCACCACCGGGGAAGCCGGAGCCGCCCGGGATGTTCGACGTGCCACCGGCGGGGTCGAAGCCGCCGATCGGGAAGTTCGCACCGCCGCCGGGCGGGTTCGGCAGTCCTCCGGGCAGGTTCGAGTGCCCACCTGCGGGATCGAAGTTCCCACCGGGCAGGTTGGAGTTCCCACCCGCAGGGTCGAAGTTCCCGCCGGGCGGGTTCGGCAGTCCACCGGGCAAGTTCGAGCTCCCACCAGCGGGATCGAAGTTCCCACCGGGCAGGTTCACATCACCAGGACCACCGCCCAACCCGCCAGGCAAATTCGAAGACCCACCGGCCGGATCGAAATTGCCACCGGGCAGGTTCACATCACCAGGACCGCCACCCAACCCGCCAGGCAAATTCGAAGACCCACCAGCGGGATCGAAGTTCCCACCAGCCAGATTCAGCTCACCAGGACCACCGCCCAGCCCACCGGGCAGGTTCGAAGACCCGCCTGCGGGATCGAAGTTCCCGCCGGGCAGGTTCACATCACCAGGTCCGCTGCCCGGCCCACCGGGCAAGTTCGACGACCCACCAGCCGGATCGAAATTGCCACCGGGCAGGTTCGACGACCCGCCTGCGGGATCGAAGTTCCCACCGGGCAGGTTCGAACCGCCACCGGGGAGGTTGCTCGGCAGCGGCGAGAAGTTCGAACCGCCGTTGGCCGGGTCGAACGGGTTGTTCGGGTCCGGCATCCCGTTGAGGAGTCGCTGGCCGTCGCGCGAGTTCCCGCTGCCGTTCGGAGTCCCTCCGCCCGGCCCTGGCGTGCCGCCGGGCGGGATGAGCGGCGGGATGCTGCCGCCGCCGTTGGCAGGCGGCGGGACGTTGAAGTCCCCGCTGCCGCCACCGCCCGGCAGCTGACCGTCACCACCGATGGACGGCAGGTCACCACCACCGTTGGCAGGCGGTGGAACGTTGAAGTCGCCGCCACCGTTGGCGGGCGGGCCGTTCAAGCCATCGCCACCGGGCGGCGGGACGTTGAAGTTCCCACCACCGTTCGCAGGCGGCCCGTTCAAGCCACTGCCGGGCGGAGGAACGTTGTCGCCACCGCCACCGGGCGGAGGAACGTTGTCGCCCCCGCCCGCAGGCGGTGGGACGTTGAAGTCGCCGCCACCCGGGGGTGGTGGGAAGTTGAAACCACCGCCTGGCGGCGGCGTGTTCCCGCCGCCGCCGGTGCCACCGCCCGTCGTCGGGACCGGTGTCTCCAGGCCTTCCAGCGACGACTTCGTCCGCTCGTAGGCGGTCTGCAGCGCTTCGAGCTGCTTGCGCGCCTCCTCGTCGAGCGGCTTCATCTTCTTGCGGACGTGGTCGCTGATCTTGGTGTTGATGTCGTTCCAGGTCGCCTGGCTGCCGAGCGGACCGGAGATCGTCGGGAAGCCGTCGGGGAGCTTGTAGGGCGTGAACGTCACGGCGTCCTCGTTCACCCCGCCGTGGTTGATCGAGAAACCGATCATGCCCGGGTTGGGGCTGACCGAGGTCCTGGTGACGGCCGGGCCGGTGTTGGCGTTGGAGTTGTACGCGTTCATGACCCTGGTGATGTACGCCTCGGCCGTCGACCTGTCGTCGATCGCGAGCTCGTCCAGGGCGTAGTTCTCCGTGCCGTGCACCAGCCCCTTCCCCCTGATGTAGGTGGCGACGTTCCAGAGCACGGAGTTCATCGCGGAGTCGACCTCGTTGCGCACCGCGTTGCTGTACTTCGTCCACACGTTGGCCATGCCCTGGCCGAAGGTCTTGACGGCCTCCGCGGCCTTGCGCAGCCCTTCCGAGGTGTTGCGCTCCTCCGCGATCTGCTCGTGCAGGCTCTCGACGGTCTCCACCAGGGTGGTGAGGTTCTGCTTGAGCGCGTACGCCGCCTTGCCCTTGAACGCCGAGTCGTCGCTGGTGAGCTTGGTGACCCACTGCTGGAGCGTGTCCCGGTTGGTGTCCAGCCACTTGACGTAGTGGTCGACGGCGTTCTTCGCCTCCCACAGCCGGTTGACGTTGAGCAGGCCGAGAACGCCGGAGTTCAGCCCGTCGACCAGTTCGTCGATCCCGCTGACGGCGGTGGTCCAGTTGCCCGGCAGCGTGGCGTTGCGGTCCACCGAGATGTACCACTTGTCCCACGCGTGGTAGCTGTAGCCGGTGGCGGCCGTCTGGCCGTCGGTCTGCTCGCTGCCCGGTTTCGTGCTGGACTCGATGAACCAGCCCGTGTTCGGCGTGGCTCCGCTGTCCAGGACGCCGTGCAGGTTCGTCCCTTCGCCGGTGACCGTGAACAGGATCTGGTCGAAGGTCGCGCGGGAGTGGTCGTCGCCCTTGATCGGCTTCGGCTCGCCGATGGGATCAGTCATCGCTCAGCTCCAGTCACACGGCGCCGGTCCCGCCGGTGAACCCGGGGAACTCGGTGGTGAACTTGGTGACGTCGTAGGCGGCGAGGTCGTCGGTGTCCTTGAAGACCACCTTGGCCTTCTCCAGCCCGCTCTCCAGCTGGGACAGCTTCTTGCGGAGGTTCTTGTTCTCCGTGTCGACCGTGCCGCCGAAGTTCCCGCCCCACTTGACCAGCCTCTGCGCGGGCTCCCAGGTCTGGCTCATCGGCTGCAGCAGCAGCTCGGCGTCGAGGTACACGTCGTTGTGCGTGATCGCCTTGCGCGCCCCGGCCTTGATCTCGCCGATCACCGCGATCAGCGCGGTGTACTGCGCCTCGTCGAACTGGATGTTGGGATCCGGGCCGACGTCGCCGTTCGGCGGCACCTGGTAGTTGCCGAATCCCGATGGCATGCCGGGGAAGTTGTAGCCGCCGCCGGTGTAGTTCGAATTGCCCGGCGTGTTCTGCCCCGGCGGGTACTGCGTGGGCGGGTTCTGCACGGAAGCGTTCTGCACGGGGGTGTTCTGCCCCGGCGGAGCGTTGTAGCCGAGCGGGGGCTGCTGCGGCTGCTGCACCGGCGCCAGGTACTGCTTCGGCTGCTGCACCGGCGCCTCGACGGTGCCCTCCGGCGCCGGCGGCGCACCGGCCGGCACTGCCGGTTGCACCGGCTGCGCGGGCACACCGATGACCGCGGACTGCTTCGGCTGGGCGGGCAGCAACCGGCGACCCGGAACCTCGGGTTCCGGATCCCTGACCTCGCGGCCCTGCTCAGCCGGTGTGAGGAGCCGTCGCCACATCCGCGCCGGCTCGGCTTCGCTCGGCGACTGCTCCCCGGGGATCGGTGCTCTGCCCGGTTCGACCGGCAGCGAGGGCTTGCCCGGAGCCGCCGGTTTCAGCGCGCGGCGGAACTCCGGAGCGGTCTCCCCGGGTTCCTTCGGCACCACCACCACTGCTAGTTGCCTCTTCGCCTTGAGCATTGGCTGAAGCGGCTCGGTGGGCGGCAACCCGGGTTCGCCCGGCACCGCTGGTTCCGTCTTCGCGGGCTCGTGCACCAGGACGTGGCGCTTCGTGACGGTTTGCGGTTCCAGCGGCGGTAGCGCCGGTTGCACCGGCTTCACGGGTTCGCCCGGAAGCGCGGGCTGCAGAACGCCGTGCTGGAGTTCCTCACCCCGCTCACCGCTGTACGGCTCCACGACCTCACCCGGGATCGCGGGCTCCAGGAGGTCGTACTTGACCGGCTCCCCGTACGCCGCGGGGACAGCGGGTTCGAAGCGGCTGTGCACGAAGCCGCCCGGGACCTCGCCGGGAGAGCCGCGGTGGGTCTCTCCCGGCGGGAGGTTGTGCGGGTCCGGGACCTCGGTTCGCTTCACCGACAGCGACACCGACACGCCCGTCACCTCGACCACGGTCTCGGACTCAGGCAGGTCCTTCTCCTCCACCGAGAACTCCTTCCGATCGTTCGGCCCGGCTCAGCGGGCCGCCAACAGGGGTGCCGATGTCGCTGCGGTGGTCACTGGTTGAAGATCCGGGCGCCCTGCTGGTCGCCGTTGCGGAAGATCTCGTGGATGTTGATCGAGGAGATCGAGGTGAGGTTGATCCGCTCGGTCATCTGCTGGTACGAGCGGTTCCACTGGTTCTGGCTCTCCAGCCAGATGGGCTGCGCCTGGCCCCACGACGCCTCGGGGATGTTCTTCAGCCCGGCGTTGAGGTTCTCCAGGATGGTGCCGAGCATCCGCACCGACTGCAGCAACTGCTCGTTGACCTCGAGATATCCGTTGTGGTTGACGTCGAACGCGGTCATCCGATTTCCCTTTCCGATGAGTGCCGAACCGGCCGGTCGAATGCCCCTGGCCTTTGGTTCTGGTCTTTGGTCTTTGAAGCGGCGCAGCCGCTTAGCCCACCTACGGCGCTTGCACCGCCGCGGGTTCTCAGCGTTCGCCTGGCGAGGACGGCCCGGCTGCCGTGTATTGGTCATACATAAAGCCGGGCACCCGCAGTCCAGGCGGGCGCTGAGGTTCCGCCACCCGCACCGCCACGCGAACCAGCCACTGGAATTCAATTAATTCACTGCGCTGCGCCGCCGGTTTCGGTCTCGACGTTGCGGTTGGTCTGCAGCAGGCCGGTGGCCTTGCCCTTGAGGTTCTCCAGCTCGGTGACGATCTTGTTGTAGTCCGTGCTCCAGTCGTTGAGCAGGCGGGACAGCTTCATGCCGGACGTGGAGTTGTTGACCGCGGGCAGCTGCCCGGACACTCCAGAAACCGAGTTGTTGAGCTGACGCATCTGGCCGAGCGCGTTGTCGGTGGCGCTGATGACCTGCGTCAGCATTCCGTCGTCGTAACCGAACTTGCTCATCGGGTTTCCTCCTCCGTTGCGGACTGCGATCTGCCGATCAGGTCGAGCACCGGTCCGGTCGGCAGCAGGGCGAGCAGATCCGCGGGAACCGGTTCCGCGGCATCCACCGAGTAGCCGAGGGCTTCGGCTGCTTTCTCGTTGGCGACCGGGAACTTCGCCCCGGCCTCGGTGATCAGGTAGACGCCCGCGCCGGGCACGCCGGGTGCCGGGCGGGTGCGGGCGATGAATCCGGCGCCGGGCCGGACGTCGACCAGGTCGGCGACCCGGCCGTCGCGGGTGACCCCGGCGATCTCGCCGTTCGCGGCCGTTCCGCTCATGTCCGGAGCGGACACCAGCGTCACCTCGTCCGCCGCCCACCGCACGCAGGGCACGCGGCGGTCGAGGTCCATCCCGGTCGGCGGCTGCGGCGGCAGTTCGGCCTGCCACACCGGTGCGGGCAGCACCTGCTGCGTGGCCAGCTGAGCGGGGGTGATGGTGATGGTCGGCGGCAGCGCCACGTCAGGATCGGCGCCGAGCAGCGCCGCGACGGTGCGCGACACCGGCACCAGCCCGGCCGCGTCCACCACGAACGTCTTGTCGCCGACCGCTTCGGGCGCGGTCACCAGCTGGCCGACCACGGTCTGCTGACCGGCCACGACCGGCCCCGCGCCACCGTGCGCCACCGGCGGTGCGCCGAGGTCGGGCCCGGCGGGCACCGTGTTGAGCCACGCCGAGTCGACCGGCACGGCCCGAGCCGGGTCCAGCCCGAGCGCGCGGGGCACCCACGGTGCGGTGATCCGCAACCGAGTTCCCTGCCACACGAGGAATTGCTGGTCTCCCACGCGGGCCAGCACCGCCTCGTTCGGGCCCAGCTCGCTCATCCCGGGCATCGGCCCGACGGTCGCCGCGAGCCCCGGGTCGTCGGGCTGCACTCCCGCGCACACGGTCCACGGCTGACCGCCCGCCACCGGCGAGGGCAGCGCGTCCGGTGCGCCGGGAATGCCGATCGGAGCGCCCTTCGGGAAGTCCGCCAGCTCCTCGCCGCTGACCTTCGCGACCTGCGGCTCCCCCTCCGCCAGCAGCCGGGCGGAGGCGTAGTTGAGCACCGGGCGCAGCCGCCCGTCGACGAGCATGTACCGGTTGCCGGAATCCTTGTCCACGACGAGGAAACCCGGTTTCTCGCGCCAGGCGTTGCCGCCCATCCCGGTGAGCAGGCTGACGATCAGCACGATGCCCATCACCAGCAGCGCGATCCCGATGCCGCCCGCCATCCCGACGGTGGTGCGGCGCAGCGGCCGGTTCGGGTCGTCGGGATCGGTGCGCAGCACCGCCGCGAGGATCCGCCCGACCAGGAACGAGTGAGCTTCGACCTGTTCACGCCTGCCGTACATGCGCGACCTCCCTTCCACTTCTGAACACGGCTGCCACCCCCGGAAGAGTTCAGAACCAAGAGGCGACGAAGCCGTAGAAACCGGTCACCGTCAGCACGAGCGCCAGCACCGCGAGCGCGCAGATCCAGTGCAGGATGTCGCCGAGGCGTCCCCACCGCGGAACCAGCCGGCGACCGGGCAGCACCTGCGCCCCGGCCAGCGCGTTCCCGGCCAGCCCGAGCAACCCGACCAGCACGCAGATCTGCCCGAGCAGCGGCAGCTCGACGACCCAGCCCAGCAGCACGGAGATCAGCGCGGCGGCAGCGGGCACCAGCGCGGCGGCCCGGTGCCAGATCCCGCGCAACTCCCGCGCCTGCAACAGCAAAAGCGTTGCGACGACCAGCCCGAGCGAAACGGTGTCCCACTCCAGGTGCGAGGTGAGCACCAGCAGCGCGCCCGAGCACACCGCTCCCAGCACCACCAGGAACGCGGTGAGGTGCGCGTCGGCGACGGCCGCCCGGTCGAGAACGTCCTTGCTGGGCAACGGTTCCAGCCCCTGCTGGAACTCCTCGGTGGTCGTCGGCACCGGCTCGGCGACGAGCCCGGCGAGCCAGGTGGCCAGCTGCGGCGCAGCCCTGGTCACGGCCAGCACCATCGCGACGAGAACGGCCGCGGTCGCATGCGCCTCCAACCCCAGCAGCAGCCCGACCAGGCAACCGAGCGCCGTCAGAACAGCACCGCAGGCGACCGCGAGGAACCCCGCCCGAGCCTGGTCGAGCGCGGCCCGAGCGCCGACGGCACCCGCCGCCACGACCACCGCGCCCGCCAGCGCGCCCGCACCGGTGAACCAGTCAGCGGGAGGCGCGGAGCCGGCAGGCATCGCGAACCCCGCGACACCGAGCGAAACCACTCCGACCGCGCCCAGCGTCAACGCACCGGTGCGCTCCTCCAGCAGCCGCGCCAGCAGCGCACCGCCGCCGATCATGACGAGCCCGACCACCCCGGCGCTGATCGCGGTCACCGTCCCGCTCGCGGCGAACGTGGTGACCAGCACCGCGAGCAGCCCGCACAGCGCGGCGAGCCCCAGGCACACCCGCCGGGTCAGCGCGGGGCGCCAGCTGTCGGTCCGCGCAGAGAGCCCGGTGTGGATGCCGTCGACCAGGTCGTCGAAGTCGGCCAGCGGCAGCTGGTCGTCACGAGGCCGCAGGTGCAGCACATCACCGTCGTACAAACCGGCCGCAGCGGTGCCGTGCTCCTCGTTCAACGGCGCCTCACCGAGCCGCTGCAACACCCAACCACCGTGCGCGAGCCCGGAAGTGGCCAGCGCCGGATCGAGGTGCCCGAGCACGGTGGGCATGAGGTCGGAGATCGGCACGTGCGCGGGCACAGCCAGCTCGACCCGCGAGGTAGGACCGCAGATGGTCAACCGGCACATCTCGCCGGAACCCCCACCGCCCTGAGCCGGAGGAGCTGCCTGACTCGTCGCAGCCCCGTTCCCATTCGTCGCCGCCATACCCCCACCACGGCACCCCCGCTCCCGAAGGTTCAGCACCTCAGGAAAAACCCACCAGCAGCCACCTCGCCGCAGCCCGCCGCGGGCTGATGCCTCGGCTGCAGCGCTAAACGACACCGGAGCAAGCTCACCAAAATGTGATATGAATCTTCCTCGAAATCGTAACGACACGCCCATTCGGAGCAGTTTTCACCGCCGATATATTGGTATATACCAGCTTTCGTGCTCCAAGCGGGTAGATCGTGCAACACTCCCTTGCAGTTGCGGCGGTTTGTGATTTTATTACCCCTGTCCGTTTCGTCCGGCGAATCAGGAAAGGCTGACCGTGCGCCAATATCCACGTACTCCGTGGAAGTGCCTGTCAGTTGCAATCCTTGCGTTTGCAACTGCGACATCAGCGATTACCTCTACAAGCCCAATCGCACATGCCACCCCAGAGTCAGAGCCACCGGCAGGCCAGTGGCAGGTAGCGCTGCATCGCGACGCAAATTCGGTTTCGCTATCCGATGCCAGATCCGCATCGGGCTCACAAGTAAGTTCCCTGCAAGCCGGGAGCAACGGCATAGTGGCCGCGATCGTAGTGCTCCCGAATGGGTCCAGAGGCGTGATCCGCAGCGCCGGAAAGGGCACTACCGGCGCCGCCCCCACCTTGACAACCATCGCGGACGCGAATCAGGTTCAGTTGATTTGGGATCACGTTCCACATGCTTTGGAGTACGAGGTTCTTCGAAATGAAGAACGACTGGATGTCACAAATGGTAATGTGTACATCGACGCCAGCGTTCAACCAGGAGGACAGTACGAGTACAAGGTCCAGGCGCTGACTCCGGAGAAAACTCCACTCAATAAGCGGTGGCCATGGACAGGGATTACCGCACAGAAAATAGGTCCCGACATTCCTGCTTCCCCACCTGGCGATAAGAGTAATACCGGCCCTGATGGTCGACCTCTCCCCGAAGATGTAGATCCCGGATTGGTCGATAGCGGTCGAGTCATCGTCATGAACGCTCCTGTCGCTGTTCCAACCAACAACTCAACCGAGCAGTTGGAGACAGTGCTCAAGCAGCGCCAAGAAGCCATCAATGCCGCAACTGATTCGACAGTTCGCCATCAGGCTTTTATTCCAGACGCCAAAGCACTCGCCTGGCCCTGCACTTGGAGTCCGAACACGTACTTTGGCGGCGACAATCGCGGATTCGATGCAACGTCTTCCCGGAACAGGACTCAGCTTGACGCGTTTATTGACTGGACACGCCGAGAGGTCCGCCAGATAAAATACACGGGTGACACACGCGTCTACAGCAACGACGGCGTTCTTCAGGAAAGCAGGAATGCCGGAACTGACGGCATGAACATCTACTGGGTACCCGCTGAGACCACTGATTTCCAGGCCGTCATCCGCGCTGAACATTCGGTGGGCAACCCGTTCTGCACGGCTGGAGCGATCACCTACGACTGGCAGGGCGTTGTCTATCGAGATGGCGTATACACCCTTGAGGGCTCGCGGTACCCAGTACCGAATCATGGCCTGTACGTAGCAACCGGCCTAACTGGGTGGCGAATCGGCGCAGAACTCCTAAACTCGGGATACGAGTGTATTACAGGAATTTGCGGCTGGGATAACATTCGAGCCAGAGGAAACGGTGTCTAAATAATGCAGAACAGGCATCAACCTACGAATACGGATGAGATCCCGTATTCACGGATGGTGCTCGCTGGTGTCGTGGTCGCCTTTGCTGGGGCGGCCACGACGCTGTACGTCGAGTTCATCATCCTCTCGGCCGCCAGGCACTCCAACTTTTCCCTTCGCGAATTCTGGGAGCCTGGCAGACAAGTACTTGCCGCGCTCCCTTTTGTCGCCCTTGCAGTCCTGGCATTGGGTATCCCCCTTGGCCTCATCGCAGACAAGATTGCCCGTCGATTCTTTGGCCACCACTGGGCATCGGCGGGTGTATTTTTCATTTGCGGCATCACTGCTGGTGCAATAATGTGCGGCATATTCGGACTTGACCTTACATTCGGAGTGGCAGCGGCAGTGGCCGCACCGCTTGCGCAAGCTGGCGCATACCGATTGGCTCGCAATCGAACAATACTCACATCACTCACCTTGATCTGCATCGCACTCACCTGCACGACACTCGCGATATGGGCATTCTCAATAGCGTAACCCAATCAGGACAAGCCAGGCGCATCTTGCTTGGCCAATTGAAACGGATGATGGCGGCGCGCATCCTGCTACTGGCCGGGTACGCGCATTCTTTCGACCGGCCAGTCATACGGACAGATTCTCTTCGAACCAGGCCTCGCCGGAGAGATCTCCCCGAGTCGCTGCAACACCCAACTGCCATGTGCGAGCCCAGAAGTGGCCAGCGCGGGATCGAGGTGCCCGAGCACGGTGGGCATCGGGTCGGAGATCAGCACGTACGAGCGCCCGGCGAACTCAACTCGCGAACTAGCAGCACAAAATGCTCCCGGCACATCTCAACGCGACCCCACCGGCCTGGGAATCTCCCAGCAGCCGCCCGACTCCGGTCGGGCCCCGGGCTGGTGGCGACTACGCGCGAAATCGCCAACACGCTCGACGCGGATGCGCAGAGCAACTAGGCCCTCGGACCGTGTAGGACGCCGGGACGGTGCTGGGTTGGTCGTGAGTGCGTAACGGTGTTCCAGCACCGTTTGGCACTCACGACCGCTGGTTCGGTGAACGGCTCGGCGGGTGTTGGCCGTGTAGGGGGTGGAGCGGACCAGTAGCGAGGAGCCGAGCGCATGACCACCACCCTGTTCCGCAGGCCCAACCGGGAGCAGCCTCCGGAGATGCCGAGCGGGGAGCTGTCCCTGCAGGAACCTCCGGCGCTGCCGGAGACGGTGGGCCGTGACTGGTTGTCCTCGATGATGATGCTGCCGATGATGCTCGGCAGCGGCGTGTTCATGCTGATCTACATCGGGCCGCGGAACCCGCTGCTGGGCATGGGCATGTTCGGGCTGATGCTCGCGATGGCGCTGCTGATGTTCCTGGTCCAGCTCGCGCGCGGCGGCACCGAGCGGCGGCAGAAGATGCGCGGCGAGCGGCGCGACTACCTGCGCTACCTCGGGCAGGTCCGCGCCCAGGTGCGGGCGGCGGCGACGAAGCAGCGGGAGTCGCTGTCCTGGCGGCACCCCGATCCGAACAGCCTCTGGTCGGTGGCGATGACCGGCCGGTTGTGGGAGCGCCGGGCCGCGCACGGCGACTTCGCCGAGGTGCGCATCGGCACCGGTTCGCAGCGCCTGGCCATCCGGATGAATCCCTTGAGCACCAAGCCGATCTCGGATCTGGAACCGCTCTCCGCGCGGGCGCTGCGCAAGTTCATCAACGCCCACAGCACCGTCGCCAACCTGCCCACCTCGCTGTTCCTGCGCGGATTCGCCAAGGTCCGCTTCGCCGGTGACGAGGAGGCGATCCGCGCCGTCACCCGCTCCGTGCTGGCTCAGCTGGTCACCTTCCACTCCCCCGAGGACCTGCGCGTGGTGGTGTGCGCGGCGCCCGGCCGGGTGCACCTGTGGGACTGGGTGAAGTGGCTGCCGCACGCGCAGCACCCGGTCGAGCAGGACGGCGCGGGCCAGGTCCGGCTGCTGGCCGACGGGGTGGACGCGCTGACCGAGCTGCTGGACGCCGAGCTCGGCGAGCGGGGCAGGTTCGAGGCCGCGTCCTCCCCGAACCCGGAGGAGCCCTACGTGGTGATCGTGCTCGACGGCGTCGACGTGCCGTCGGAGTCGCGCCTGGCGGGCACCGGCTACCACAACTCCGTGGTGCTCGACGTCTCCGACGCGCTCACCGGCGGCGCCGGGCGCACCACGCTGCGGCTGGACGTCTCCGCCGAGCAGGTGGACATGGTCCGCACCGACCGCACCGGCCAGGAGGTGCGCACCAAGCTCTGCGCGCCGGACCTGCTGCCCACCGCGAAGGCCGCGACGCTGGCGCGGACCATCTCGCCGTACCGGCTCGGCGGCACCGCCGACGTGGCCGAGCCGATGGTGGCGAACTTCGAACTCCCGCAGCTGCTCGGCATTTCCGACCTGGACACCTGGGATCCCGCCGCGGCGGCGCGCACCGGCCTGACCCGCGACCGGCTGCGGATCCCCATCGGCATCACCGAGAACGGCGCGCCGATCGAGCTGGACATCAAGGAGTCGGCGCAGGGCGGGATGGGCCCGCACGGGCTGCTGATCGGCGCCACCGGTTCCGGCAAGAGCGAGCTGCTGCGCACGATGGTGCTGGGCATGGCGATGACGCACTCGTCGGAGACGCTGAACTTCGTGCTGGTCGACTTCAAGGGCGGCGCGACGTTCCTCGGCCTGGACCGGCTCCCGCACGTCTCCGCGGTGATCACCAACCTGGCCGACGAGGCGACCCTGGTGACCAGGATGCAGGACGCGCTGCACGGGGAGATGGTGCGGCGCCAGGAGTTCCTGCGCGCGGCCGGGAACTACAGCTCGCTGCTGGACTACGAGAAGGCCCGGCTGTCCGGCACCCCGCTCGACCCGCTGCCGACGCTGTTCGTGATCGTCGACGAGTTCTCCGAGCTGCTGGCGTCCAACCCGGACTTCGGCGAGCTGTTCGTCATGATCGGCAGGCTCGGCCGGTCGCTGGGCGTGCACCTGCTGCTGGCCAGCCAGCGCATCGAGGACGGCCGCATGCACAAGCTGGAGAGCCACCTGTCCTACCGGATCGGGCTGCGCACGTTCTCGGCTATGGAGAGCCGGTCGGTGATCGGCGTGCCCGACGCCTACCAGCTGCCGAGCGCGCCCGGCAACGGCTACCTGCGCAGCGACGTGGCGACGCTGATCCGGTTCAAGGCCGCCTACGTCTCCGGCCAGCACCGCAGGCGCACCCGCGAGCAGCGGCAGGAGGAGGTGCGGCGGCAGGTCGTGCCGTTCAACGTGGGCAAGCTGCCGGTGCCCGCCGCGCCCGCCCCGGAACCCGCGCCCACCGCGGAGGACGCCGACCCCGGCGAGTCGGTGCTGTCCGTCGCGGTGGACAAGCTGATGGGCCACGGCCCGCCCGCGCACCAGGTGTGGCTGCCGCCGCTGGCCGATCCGCCGTCGCTGGACCAGCTGCTGCCGCCGCTGCTGCCCGATCCCGACCGCGGGCTGACCGCGGGGAGCTGGCCGGGCTGCGGCCGGCTGGTGGTGCCGGTCGGCGTGGTGGACAAGCCGTTCGAGCAGAGCCGCGACCTGCAGGTCGTCGACCTGTCCGGGGCCGGCGGGCACGTCGGCATCGCGGGCGGCCCGCAGTCCGGCAAGAGCAACCTGCTGCGCACCCTGATCGCCTCGATCGCGCTCACCCACACCCCGGCCGAAGCGCAGTTCTACTGCCTCGACTTCGGCGGCGGGACGCTGTCCGCGCTGGACGGTCTGCCGCACGTCGGCGGCGTGGCCGGGCGGCTGCAGGCCGAGCGGGTGGCCCGCACCATCGCCGAGGTGCAGACCCTGCTGGCGGAGCGGGAGAAGACCTTCGCCGAGCACGAGGTGGAGAGCATGGCCGCCTACCGCGAGCGGCGCGCGAAGGGCGAGTTCGCCGACGACCCGCACGGCGACGTGTTCCTGGTCGTCGACGGCTGGGGCGCGCTGCGCTCGGAGTTCGAGCAGCACGACATGGCGCTGCGCGCGCTGGCCGCCCGCGGCCTCGCCTACGGCGTGCACCTGCTGCTCACCACGAACCGCTGGTCGGACGTCCACAGTGCACTGCGCGACCAGCTCGGCACCCGGTTGGAGCTGCGGCTCGGCGACTCGATCGACTCGATGATCAACATGCGCAAGGCGGCGGAGGTGCCGCAGATCCCCGGCCGGGGCATGACCGCCGACCAGATGCACTTCCTGGCCGGAGTGCCACGCATCGACGGCGTCGCGGGCACCGAAGACCTCGCCGAGTCGACCCGCGAGCTGTGCGCGGCCGTCGCGGAGAGCTGGCCGCACCGGGGCGCGCCGGTGGTGCGGATGCTGCCCGCCGTGCTGCCCGCGGCGGAACTGCCCGCGCCGCAGCCCGGCCCGAAGGTGGCGCTGGGCGCGGGCGAACTGGACCTGCAGCCGGTGTGGCACGACTTCGGCAGCCGCCCGCACCTGACCGTCGTCGGCGACAGCGGCAGCGGAAAGACCGCAGCGCTGCGGCTGATCGCCAACGCCATCACCACCGTGTACTCGCCCGAGCAGGCCCAGGTCCTGGTCGTCGACCCGCGCCGCGCGCTGCTGGAATCGGTGCCGGAGCCCTACCGGCGCGGCGCCGCGGTGTCCACGCCGGCCGCCGAGACGCTGGTGCGGCAGCTGGCCGAGGAGCTCAAGGAGCGGGTGCCCGGCACCGACATCACCCCGGCGCAGCTGCGGCGGCGGGACTGGTGGAGCGGGCCGGAGATCTTCGTGCTGGTCGACGACTACGACCTGATGCTGGGCCCGATGGGCGGCCCGTTCGACCCGCTCGTGGAGCTGGTCCCGCAGGCCGGCGACATCGGCCTGCACCTGGTGATGGCCCGCGCGGCGGCGGGATCGAGCCGGACCTCGATGGAGCCGGTGACCCGCAGGCTGCAGGAGTCGAACACGCCCGAGCTGGCGCTGTCGATGCCCGCCAACGAGATGCCGCTGCTCAACGGCGCCCGCGGCCGCCAGCTCCCGCCGGGACGCGGCGTGCTGGTGACCCGCCGCGACGGCATCGGCCTGCAGATCGGCTGGACGGAGGAACCGGAATGAGCAGCCCTGTGCCAACCCCAGCACTGCTCAACCGCACCCCAGGGGAACGTGACGCAACCCAGCCACGAGAAACCGCGAAACGCCAGGCCGATCCCGGACGCAGCCACAACTGTGAATCGCGGAGAGGCGGAACCGGCAGCCCCGCCTCGACCTCCGCACGGCTCAACCGCACCCGGCTCGCGGTGCTGGCGGCGGTCCTGGGCATCGCGGCCACCACCGCTCCGACGACCGCGCTCGCCCAGCCGATCGGCCAGTGCACGCCACCGTCGGAAACGCCGGTGACCACGGCATCTTGGGCCCAGCAGCGGATGGCGGCCGACCGCGCCTGGCCGCTGACCCGGGGCGACGTGATCGTCGGCGTGGTCGACACCGGTGTCAGCGCCACCGCGCCCGCGCTGTCCGGCGCGGTCCTGCCGGGCACGGACCTGCAAGGCGGCCCCGGCAACGGGGACTGCTTCGGCCGCGGCACGTTCCTCGCCTCGCTGATCGCGGCCCGCCCGAGCAGCGACCCGCACGTGCCGTTCACCGGAGTGGCACCGGAGGCCAAGATCTTCCCGGTCCGGGTCAGCGACGACCCGCCCAAGATCCAGGACCACGCGGGCCTCGCGAACTCGATCGCCAAGGGCATCAAGGCCGCCGTCGACGGCGGCGCCCGCGTGGTCGCCGTCGGCCTGGTGGCCACATTGGACATGCCCGACCTGCGCGCCGCCATCGCCTACGCGTCCGAACGGGACGTGCTGGTCATCGCCCCGGCCGCGGTGCCGAAGAAGGGCCAACTCGCCTTCCCCGCGAGGATTCCCGGCGTCCTGGCGGTAGCACCCGTCGGCCCGGAAGGCCCCGTCCAGTCGCCGACGTACGGCGCGGACCCGGCGATCGCGGCACCGGCCCAGCAGCTGGTGGGAGTAGCCCCGCAAGGAGCGGGCCACCGCCTCTCCTCCGGCAACGAGCTCGCCGTGGCGTACGTGGCGGGAGCAGCCGCCCTGGTCCGCGCCTACCACCCGGCCCTGCCCGCTCCCGAAGTCGCCGCCCGCCTCCTCAACGCAGCCGACCACCCCTCGACACCGCTGCCGAACAAGGTCATCGGCTACGGCGTGGTCGACCCGTTCGCAGCGGTCACCACGATCCCCAACACCGACCCGCCCGCGACCCCGGTCCCGGAAGACCTCGCGGTCCCCAAACCGGCCGTCCCCGACCCGGCCCCCGCCGCCCGGGCCCTGTGGCTGGCCGGCAGCATCACCGCAGCGGCTCTGCTCCTGGCCGGACCGGTGATCGCGGCCGCCGCACGTCGCCGCCGGGAGAACTAGCGGCGGGTTTTCCGGGGTGGACTTCGGGGAGTCCGGGTCCGTAGCGTCGGGCCATGCGTGAGACCGGACAGGAACAGCACTTGATCCGCTACTCGGGGCGCGGCGCTTTCAGCCCCGAGATCATCGACCGCGCCTCGGGCACCACCGTGGTCACCGAGGACGGCCGCGAACTGCTCGACTTCACCTCGGGGCAGATGAGCGCGATCCTCGGGCACTCGCACCCGGAGATCGTCGCGACGATCCACGCGCAGGCCGAGCGGCTCGACCACCTCTACAGCGGGATGCTGAGCCGTCCGGTCCTCGACCTCGCCGAGCGGCTCGCCGGGACGCTGCCCGCGCCCCTGGACAAGGCCGTGTTCCTGACCACCGGCGCGGAGGCGAACGAGGCCGCGCTGCGGATGGCCAAGCTGGTCACCGGGAAGTACGAGATCGTCTCGTTCGCGCGGTCCTGGCACGGCATGACGCAGGCCGCCGCGAACGCCACCTACAGCGCCGGGCGCGCCGGCTACGGACCGCCGGCTCCCGGCAACTTCGCGCTGCCGGTCCCGGACCGCTTCCGCCCCGACATCGTCGACGCCGACGGCGGCCTGGACTGGCGCCGCCAGCTCGACCTGGCCTTCGACCTGATCGACGCCCAGTCCGCGGGCAGCCTCGCGGCCTGCCTGGTCGAGCCGATCCTGAGCAGCGGCGGCGTCGTCGACCTCCCGCCGGGCTACCTGGCCGCGCTGCGGGACAAGTGCCACGAGCGGGGCATGCTGCTGATCCTGGACGAGGCCCAGACCGGCCTGTGCCGCACCGGCGACTGGTACGCCTTCGAGCGCGACGGAGTGGTCCCGGACATCCTCACCCTGTCCAAGACCCTCGGTGCCGGTCTCCCGCTCGCAGCCGTGCTGACCAGCGCGGAGATCGAGCAGGCGGCGCACGAACGCGGCTACCTGTTCTTCACCACCCACGTCAACGACCCGCTCCCGGCGGCGGTCGGCAACACCGTTCTGGACGTGCTGACCCGCGACCGCCTCGACCTGCGGGCCCGCGAACTCGGCGACCGCCTGCGCAGTGGCCTGGACGAGCTCGCGGGCAAGCACGAGGTGATCGGCGACGTCCGGGGCCGCGGCCTGCTGGTGGGCCTGGAGCTGGTCGGAGGCCCGGACGGCGCAGATCAGCTCGGCGCCGCGGTCACCCGCCGCTGCGCGGAACTCGGCCTGCACATGAACATCGTCCAGCTGCCGGGCATGGGCGGGACCTTCCGCATCGCCCCGCCCCTGACGGCCACCGACGCGGAGATCGACCGAGGCTTGGAGATCCTCGACAAGGCCCTCACCGACGAGACCAGCTGACCCCGCACCGGCGCGCCGGAACCCCCAGATCCCGGCGCGCCGGCCCGTCGGCCTGCCCCCGGTGGTATGGCTTCCGGTGTGCGAACGCACTATTCGATCTTGTGCAAACTCGATAAACGATCATGTGCAAGCGCGTTATTTGATCACGTGCAGATGTGTTAAATTGCAGATGTGACGGGGTACAGGCCACGCATCGTTGACCGTGTCGTGCAGGGCGCGCTGGAGACGTTCGGCGCCGTGGTCCTGCAAGGGCCGCGTGCTGTCGGCAAGACGACCACCGGCCTGCAAGTCGCGGCGAGCAGCATCCGCCTCGATTCCTCACCTGAACTCGCCAGTCTGGCTGAAACCTCACCCCGCACCGTGCTCACGGGCGATGCACCTCGTCTTCTCGACGAGTGGCAGCTCGCACCAGTTCTGTGGAACGCCGTGCGACATGAGATCGATCAACGTGCGGTGCCCGGCCAGTTCATCCTGACCGGGTCGGCGACGCCACCCGACGACATCACCCGGCACAGTGGCGCCGGCAGGTTTCGGCGAGTGACACTGCGCCCCATGACCCTCGCCGAAAGCGGGGAGAGCATCGCCGCGTTCACCATGGCCGACCTGTTCGACGGTGCCGCCATCGGTGGGTTCGGCGGCCCGACGGTCGAGGACTACGCCGATCTCGTGGTTCGCGGCGGGTGGCCTGCGCTCGTCGCGCAGCCCACTCGGTCGGCACACGACTACCTCAACAGCTACCTGGACGACATCACGCGCGTCGACCTGACCGAGACCGGCGTCGGTGTGGACCCGATGCGGGTGAGAGCCCTCATCAGAGCGCTCGCCCGCAACGTGTCCACCGAGATCTCGGTCAGCGAGCTCAGCAAGGAGGCGGAGATCGGCGAATCGGGTTCCTGGGTTTCAGCGCAGTCCGCTCGCAAGTACCTGGATGCGCTGTCCCGCGTGTTCGTCGTCGAGGAGCAACCGGCCTGGAGCACTCACCTGCGGTCGAAGATCCGGTTGCGGACATCTCCCAAGTGGCACTTCGTCGACCCGTCCCTGGCTGCCGCGGCTTTGGGAGCTGGCCGACAGGCGCTTCTGAACGACCTCCACGCCCTGGGCCTTCTCTTCGAATCGCTGTGCATCCGCGACCTGCGCGCGCATGCGGATCAACTGGGTGGAACGGTCTACCACTACCGGGACGGGTCCGGACTCGAAGTCGATGCCATCGTCGAGTTGAACAACGGCCGCTGGGCGGCGTTCGAGGTCAAGATGGGCGGTACCAAGAACATCGACAAAGCCGCCGCCAATCTGATCGCGCTGAAGAACAAGGTCTCCGAGAAGCGGTCCGACCAGCTCTCGTCGCTCAACGTCCTCACCGCGGGAAACACCAGCTACACACGGCCGGATGGGGTCAATGTCGTGGCTCTCGGGCACCTCGGCACCGACGAGACCAGCTGACCCCGCACCGGCGCGCCGGAACCCCCAGATCCCGGCGCGCCGGCCCGGTCAGGCGCCGACGTAGTCGGCGAGGTGTTCGCCGGTGAGGGTGGAGCGGGCTTCGACCAGGGCTGCCGGGGTGCCTTCGAAGACGATGCGGCCGCCGTCGTGGCCCGCTCCGGGGCCGAGGTCGATGATCCAGTCCGCGTGCGCCATCACCGCCTGGTGGTGCTCGATCACGATCACCGACTTGCCCGACTCGACCAGCCGGTCGAGCAGGCCGAGCAGCTGCTCGACGTCGGCGAGGTGCAGGCCGGTCGTCGGCTCGTCGAGCACGTAGACGCCGCCCTTCTCGGACATGTGCGTGGCCAGCTTGAGCCGCTGCCGCTCGCCGCCGGACAGCGTGGTCAGCGGCTGGCCGAGGCGGAGGTAGCCGAGCCCGACGTCGACCAGCCGCTGCAGGATCTTGTGCGCGGCCGGGACGCGGCCCTCGCCCTCGCCGAGGAACTCCTCGGCCTGCGCGACCGACATCGAGAGCACCTCGCTGATGTTCTTGCCGCCGAGCCGGTACTCCAGCACTGCCGCCTGGAACCGCCTGCCCTCGCACTCCTCGCAGGTGGTGGCGACACCAGCCATCATCGCCAGATCGGTGTAGATCACGCCCGCGCCGTTGCAGGCCGGGCAGGCGCCCTCCGAATTCGCGCTGAACAACGCCGGTTTCACGCCGTTGGCCTTGGCGAAGGCCTTGCGGATCGGCTCGAGCATGCCGGTGTAGGTCGCCGGGTTGCTGCGCCGCGACCCGCGGATCGCGGTCTGGTCCACCTCGATCACGCCGGCGTCGGCGGGCACCGAACCGCGCACCAGCGAGCTCTTGCCGGAGCCCGCCACGCCGGTGATCACGCAGAGCACGCCGAGCGGGATGTCGACGTCGACGTCCTGCAGGTTGTGGGTGCTGGCGCCGCGGATCTCCAGCTGACCGGTGGGAGTGCGCACCTCGCCCTTGAGCTTGGTCCGGTCCTCGAGGTGGCGGCCGGTGACGGAGTCGCTGGCGCGCAGGCCTTCGACATCGCCCTCGAAGCAGATCGTGCCGCCCGCCGTGCCCGCGCCCGGGCCCAGGTCGACGATGTGGTCGGCGATCGCGATGGTCTGCGGCTTGTGCTCCACGACGAGCACCGTGTTCCCCTTGTCCCGCAAGCGGAGCAGCAGGTCGTTCATCCGCTGGATGTCGTGCGGGTGCAGGCCGATGGTGGGCTCGTCGAAGACGTAGGTGACGTCGGTGAGCGAGGAGCCGAGGTGGCGGATCATCTTGGTGCGCTGGGCCTCACCGCCCGACAGCGTGCCCGACGGGCGGTCCAGCGAGAGATAGCCGAGGCCGATCTCCACGAACGAATCCAGCGTCTGCTGCAGCGTTTCGAGCAGCGGGCCCACCGAGGAGTCGTCGAGGCCGCGGGTCCACTCGGCCAGGTCGTTGATCTGCATCGCGCAGGCGTCGGCGATGCTGATCCCGGCGATCTTCGACGACCGGGCGGTCTCGTTGAGCCGGGTGCCGCCGCACTCGGGACAGTCGGTGAAGGTGATCGCCCGGTCCACGAAGGCCCGGATGTGCGGCTGCATCGACTCCCGGTCCTTGGCCAGCATCGACTTCTGCAGCTTCGGGATCAGGCCCTCGTAGGTCAGGTTGATGCCATCGACCTTGATCTTGGTCGGTTCCTTGTAGAGCAGGTCGTGCAGCTCCTGCTCGGTGAAGTCCCGGATCGGCTTGTCCGGGTCGAAGAAGCCGGAACCGCCGAAGATCCGGCCGTACCAGCCCTCGGAGCCGTAGCCGGGAACCTTGAACGGGCCCTCGTTGATCGACTTGCTGTCGTCGTAGAGCTCGGTCAGGTCGAAGTCGTTCACCGAGCCGCGGCCCTCGCAGTTCGGGCACATGCCGCCGAGGACGTTGAAGTCGCGCCGCTCCTTCACCGTCTTGCCGCCGCGCTCGAACTTCACCGCGCCGGATCCGCTGATCGAGGCGACGTTGAACGAGAACGCCTGGGGCGAACCGATGTGCGGCGTCCCGAGGCGGCTGAACAGGATGCGCAGCATCGCGTTGGCATCGGTGGCGGTGCCGACGGTGGAGCGCGGATCGCTGCCCATCCGCTCCTGGTCGACGATGATCGCGGTGGTCAGGCCGTCGAGCACGTCCACGTCGGGCCGCGCCAGCGTCGGCATGAAGCCCTGCACGAAGGCGCTGTAGGTCTCGTTGATCATCCGCTGGGACTCCGCGGCGATCGTGCCGAACACCAGCGAGCTCTTGCCCGAGCCGGAGACTCCGGTGAACACCGTCAGGCGGCGCTTCGGGATCTCGACGCTGACGTCCTTGAGGTTGTTCACCCGCGCGCCGTGCACGCGGATCAGGTCGTGGCTGTCCGCGACGTGCAGCGCGTTCGTCGTGGCCGTGCTCATCGGTGTCTCCATCTATCGCACAGGTTTCCGCTGGCACGCGTCCGTGAGTGTTTTGTGCTGCTATGGCAGCACAAAACACTCACGGCTTGTGACCAGCGGAAACGTTGACTCAGGACTGTTCGTTGATCCGGATCATGTTGCCCGCGGGATCGCGGACGGCGCAGTCGCGCCGCCCGTAGGGCTGCTCGGTCGGTTCCTGCACGATCTCGACGTCGCGGGCCTGCAGCTTCTCGAAGGTGCCGTCGAGGTCCGGCGTGGCCAGGTTGATCATCGCGTAGCTGCCCTTGGCCATCATCTCGGAGATGGTGCGGCGCTCGTCGTCGGTGAGGCCCGGGGTGGCGGCAGGCGGGTAGAGCACGATCGACGTGCCGGGCTGGCCGACCGGGCCGACCGTGATCCAGTGCATGCCGCCGTAGCCGACGTCGTTGCGGACCTCGAAACCGAGGGCGTCGCGGTAGAAGGCCAGCGTGGCCTCGGGGTCTTCGTGCGGGAGGAAGGTCTCCGCGATGGTGATGTCCATGGCAGCCACGCTATGTCCGGTCCGATGGCCGCGCTTCTCGATTCCTGATCGGTCTGGTGACCTGCTTGGCCACGCACGACGGCATGCCCTCGGTCGCGGCCGCCGCCTCCCGCCGGTAGCGGCTGGGCGACATGCCGACCAGTTCCGCGAAGCGGGTGCTGAAGGTGCCCAGCGAGGAGCAGCCGACCTCGAAGCAGACATCGGTGACGCTCAGGTCGCCGCGGCGCAGCAGCGCCATCGCGCGCTCGATGCGCCGAGTCATGAGGTAGCTGTACGGCGACTCCCCGTAGGCGCTGCGGAACTGGCGGCTGAGGTGCCCGGCGGACATCCCGGCACCGCGGGCGAGCGCTTCGACGTCCAGCGGTTGCGCGTACTCCCGGTCGATCCGGTCGCGGACCCGGCGCAGCAGCGCGAGATCGCGCAGGCGCTGAGCTTCGGCTGAGGTGCTGGCCACGTGCCGAATCGTGCCACGCCACCCCGACGCGCCCCACCCGATCACCTCAGGTGGTCCAGGTGGTATTCGAGCAGCTGCCTGATCCGGTCGGTCGGCATCAGGTCGGGGGCCGTCACCGAGTGCAGGGCGATGCCGTCGAACAGCGCGTGCAGCAAGCGGGTTTCGAGCTCCAGGTCCCGGTGCTCGGCGACCAGCCCGGCCGCGGACATCTCCTCCAGCACCTCGCGGCACAGGTCCGCCACCGCGCGGGTGTCCCCGGCGTTGAGCGCCCCGGCCTCGTCGTCGACCAGGACCAGCGACAGGAACGCCACCCAGATCTCGGTCGCCACGTGCGCGTCCGGGTCGGTCGGCAGCAGCCGCTCCAGCCGGGCCAGCGCCCGTCCGCGGGGATCGCCGGGCAGGTCTGCCGCCAGCAGCCGGTGCTCCGCCGCCTCGGAGATCGCGCGCAGCGCGAACAGCAGCAGCTCCGACTGGCTGGAGAAGTAGTACTGGACCGAGCTCGGTGACCAGCCCGCCTGGCGGGCGACGGCGCGCACCGACGCGCCCGCCACTCCCTTCTCGCGGATGACCGCCCACACCGCTCGCACCAGCTCCCAGCGGCGTTCTTCGTGGTCAACGATCTTCGGCACGCGCACCTCCCCCGACTTTTCTACCCGAGACCGCTCGGCGATCTTTATTCTGTACAGTTGACCGAAATCCTTTCCTGTACACCTGACCTAAAAAGGAGCGGAGATGCCGTCCACGGAGGCACCGGTCGACGCGCCGCGAGCACGAGCGCTCGCCCGGGGCGTGCTGGGCACCTGCGCCATGGCCGTGGCACTCGGCTCGGCAGGAGCGATCGCGCACGCGGTGCAGAGCCGCACCGGCATGAGCGACGCCTCGCGACAGGTCCTGATCGCAGCGCTGTGCCTGCTGATCACCGTGTCGCTGATCGTGCTGCTGCGCCGTGCCGTGGATCGCGAACCGATGTCCGGACTCGGCCTGACCGGCTGGGCGAGGGGGCTGCGGACCTTCGCGCTCGGCGTGGCGGTCACCGGCGGCTCGGCGGTCGTGGTGTTCGGGTTGGGCACGTGGGCGGGCTGGTTCGAGTGGGGCCCGCTCGACGCGGCGAAACTCGCCCGGTTCCTGCTGGTCAACGCGCTGATCGCGATGGCGCTGGAGGCCTTCCCGGAGGAGCTGGTCTTCCGCGGCTACGTCTACGCATCGCTCAGCCGGGCGCTGCGCCGCTGGACCGCCTTCCTCACCACCGTCCTGCTGTTCTGCCTCGTCGGCGCCGGATCGACCGTCGTGAACTTCGCGGTCGGCACGCTGCTGGGCCAGGACCCACCGGCGCCGGGCTTCGCCCCGCCCGGCCAGGACCCGGTCGCCTACGCGGTCCTGTTCCCGGTCTTCGGCACCGTGCTGCTGATCGCGCGCATCACCACCGGGTCGCTGTGGACGTCCATCGCCGTGCACCTGACGTACCTGACCGTCGCCCGCATCACCCTGGAGGGCGCCAGCCGCGGCACGGGCTGGGCCGCGCAGCCGACCACACCGGACGCGCTGCTGCTGATCCCTGCCTTCCTGCTGCTGACCGCCGTGGTGTTCCTGCTGGTCAAGCGGCGTCCGGCGGCCAGCGGGAGCTGACTCGGACCGCGCCGCGGAAAAAACTTCTGGAAAATCCGTCGCGAGGTGTCGATCCCGGCCCGGCTCGTTCGATGCGTGGGTGAAGCAGGAACCGACCTCCCAGGAGGAGACCGCGATGAAGTACATGGTGATCGTCAAGTCCGGCGACGAGTCCGAGTCCGGCGCGCTGCCGACCGAGCAGGAGCTCGCCGAGATGACGAGGTACAACGAGGAGCTGGTGGCGGCCGGTGTGATGGTCGACGGCAACGGGCTGCTGGACAGCCGCAGCGGGGCGCGCGTGAAGTTCTCCGGCAAGGGGCGGACCACCGTGGTCGACGGGCCGTTCACCGAGACCAAGGAGCTGGTCGCCGGGTACTGGATCCTCGACGTCGCCTCCCGCGACGAGGCGATCGGCTGGGCGCGCCGGATCCCGTTCGAGAGCGGCGAGGTCGAGATCCGCAAGGTCGCCGAGGACGCCGACTTCGGCGAGGAGTTCACCCCGGAGCTGCGCGAGGCCGAGCAGCGGATGCGCGAGCGCATCGCCGAGCAGCACGGCGGATGAGCGAGCCGGGTCGTGAGTGCGCGGCCAGGTCCCGCGCACCCACGGCCGCCGCTCAGCGGAGCTTCCGGAAGAACGTCCGGACGTCCTCGACCAGCGCGTCCGGCTCCTCCATCGCCAGGAAGTGGCCGCCACGGCCCAGTTCCGTCCAGTGCACGACGTCGTGGTCGCGCTCGGCCCAGCGGCGGATGGTCACGTCGTGGGCGGACACCAGCACTCCGGTCGGCACCGCTGCGCGTGGCGCGCTCTCGCCCCACTCGCTCGCGGAGATCTCCTCGTAGTAGATCTGCGCCGCCGAGGCCGCCGTGCCGGTCAGCCAGTACAGGGTGACGTCGGTGAGGATGCGGTCGCGGTCGATGCTGTCCTCGGGCAATCCCTCCGCCGGCTCGGTGAGCTCCTTGAACTTCTCCACGATCCAGGCGAGCTGCCCGACCGGTGAGTCGTGCAGGCCGTAGGCCACCGTCTGCGGCCGCTTGGCGTTGCACTGCAGGTACCCGTCGTTGAAGTTCTGCATCGCCTCCCAGCGCCGCTGCTCGGCCTCGGTGAGCCCGTCGAACTCGCCCTCGACCCCGGCCGGGAAGGTGATCAGCGCGTTGAGGTGGATGCCGAGCACGCGCTCCGGCGCCTGCTGCCCGAGCTGCGGACCGACCCAGGCGCCGGTGTCGTAGCCCTGCACGCCGAACCGGTCGTAGCCGAGTTCTGCCATGAGCCGGAGCAGGATCCCGGCGATCCGGGCCGCGTTCATTCCCGGGCCCGCCAGCGGCGTGGAGAAGCCGAAGCCCGGCAGCGACGGGATGACCAGGTGGAACGCGTCGGCCGGGTCGCCGCCGTGCGACCGCGGATCGGTCAGCGGGCCGATGACGTCGAGGAAGTCCGTCACCCCGCCCGGCCAGCCGTGCAGCAGGAGCAGCGGCGCGGCGTCCGGCTCCGGCGAGCGCACGTGGAGGAAGTGCACGTTCTGGCCGTCGATGCCGGCGGTGAACTGCGGGTGCTCGTTGATGGCGGCCTCGTGCGCCCGCCAGTCGTAGCCGGTGCGCCAGTGCTCGGCGAGCTCCTTCAGGTAGGCCACCGGAACGCCGCGGCTCCACCCGACTCCCGGCAGCTCGTCCGGCCACCTCGTGCCGGCCAGCCGGTCCCGGAGGTCGTCCAGCCGAGCCTGCGGGACGTCGATGTGGAAGGGGCGGATGTGCACTGCGTTGACCATGCCCGCAACGCTATGGACCGGTTAGGACAGTTGATGTCCTCGATCCACCGGCTCTTCCCCGGAAAACGGGCTGGTAATTTTCGCTGGTGGCGACCCGTGAGTGTTTTGGGAGCTATAACCCCCCAAAACACTCACGGTTCCTGAACAGGGCACCAGCCCCGCTCAGGAGGCGACGGTGAAGTGCTTGGCGCCGCTCGGGTTCTCCAGCTCGTCGAGGACCGCCACCGCGAAGTCCTCGGCGGAGATGCGGGAGACACCGTCGGTTCCGACGAGGAGGGTCGTTCCGCCGCGCCGGTAGTGGCCGGTGCGCTCGCCGGGTTCGAGCACCGCCGGCGGGCTCAGGTAGGTCCAGTCCGCCTGGTGCGTGCGGCAGACCTCGAGCTGGGCGACGCTCGCCGCGGCGATCGTGCGCCACTTCGCGGCCACGTAGGCGGGATCGTCGACGACCAACCGCTCCGGGTCCGCAGGAGTCCTAAGTGGACCTGCGCCGCCCACGACGAGCACCCGCCGGCCCGCGGCGGCGGCCGCGTCGAGCAGCGCCGTCGTGGTCTCGCCGACGACGTGCTCCTGCCCCGGCGCCGGCCGCGTCGTGCCGACGATCACGTCGGTTCCGGCGAACAGGTCGCGCATCCGCTCCCCGTCGGTCACGTCGGCGCGGACCGACGTCGCGCCGGGCAGCGGTGCGCCGCTGCGGGACACGGCGGTGACGTGGTGGCCGCGCCGGAGGGCTTCGGCGGTGATGCGCGAGCCGGCCATTCCGGTGGCTCCGATGACGGTGATCTTCATGCTGAGACCCTTTCCAGGACGGGAGTGCGAGCGGGCAGCTGTGCCGCGACGATCGCGGCCAGCGCGAAGGCGAAACCGAGCAGCTGGACCGGGCCCAGCAGCTGTCCGAGCAGCACCGCGCCGAGCAGCGCGGCGACCAGTGGCGAGAGCAGGCCGAGCAGGGCGGCCGAGGTGACCGGCAGGATGCCGATCCCGCGGAACCACACGACGTAGGCGAGCAGTCCGCCGACCCCGCCCAGCCACAGGTATCCGAGCAGCGCGGGCACGTCGACGGCGGGCGGCAGGCCCTCGAAGGTGAGCGTGACCGGCACCAGGAACAACCCGCCCGCGGTCAGCTGCCAGCCCGCGAAGGCCAACGGTCCGACACCGGGCGGTCGGCCCCACCGCTTGGTCAGGACCACCCCGAGCGCCATCCCGACCGCACCGGCCAGGCCCGCGATCACCCCGATGACGTCGAAACCGGCGTCCGGGCCCAGCACCACGAGACCGACGCCCACGACACCGACCGCGCCCCAGCCGAACCGCCGCACGGACGGCCTCTCCTTGAGCACGACCACGGCCAGCACCGCGACGATCATCGGCTGCGCCGCGGCCAAGGTCGCGGCGACACCACCGGGCAGCCGCTCAGCGGCGATGAACAGCAGCGGGAAGAACAAGCCGATGTTCAGCACGCCGAGCGCCGCGGCCTTGCCCCACCACGCACCGCGCGGCAGCGCCCGCGTCATCGCCAGCGCGATCAGCCCGGCGGGCAGCGCGCGGGCCAACCCGGCGAACAGCGGGTGCCCGGGCGGCAGGAGCTCCGTCGTCACCACGTAGGTCGTGCCCCACACGGCCGGAGCCAGTGCGGTGAGCACGACGTTCTTCTGGATCATGCGTCAAGTCTCGGCCGACCAGCATCGATGAGTCCAACACATGTTTGTCATCCGATCCATCTCGATACAAGATGGATCGGTGGAACTCCAGCAGATGCGCTACGTCGTCGCCGTGGCGGAGACGAACAGCTTCACCCGCGCCGCGCAGCGGTGCCTGGTCGTGCAATCCGCGCTGAGCCACCAGGTGGCGAGGCTGGAGCGGGAACTCGGCGCGCGGCTCTTCGACCGCACCAGCCGCCGGGTCCGGCTGACCCCGGCGGGCGAGGCGTTCCTGCCCGCCGCGCGCCAGTGCCTGGACGCCGCCGAGCGCGCCGCGGCCGAGGTCGCCGCAGCGATCGGCGAGGTGCGCGGGCGACTGGCGATCGGCGTGATCCCCACCGTCGCCGCGGTCGACCTCCCGGTCGTGCTCCGCGATTTCCACCAGCGCCACCCCAACGTCCGGATCGGCCTGCGGGTGAGCAGCAGCGAGGCCATGGTCGAGCAGATCCGCGAAGGCGGCCTCGACGTGGCGCTCCTCGGCCTCCCGGCAACCGTCCGGCCGCAGGGCGTCCAGAGCTTCGAGTTCGCGCGGGATCCGCTGGTCGCCGTGGTCGCGCCCGAGCACCCGCTGGCCACCAGCGAGAACGTGGACCTCACCCGGCTCGCCACCGAGCGCTTCGTGGACTTCCCCACCGGCAGCGCGGGACGGGCCCAGTCCGACCAGGCCTTCGCGGCGGCGGGCCTCGACCGCGAGGTGGCGTTCGAGATCCCGACGGCGGATCTGATGGTCCAGCTCGTCCAGCAGCAGCTCGGCATCGCGATGCTCGCTTCCACCTACGTGCCGAGGTTCACCGGCGTGACCACGATCCCGGTGACCGACGCGCCCGCCCGCATCGAGTACGTGGCCTGGAGCCGCACCACCCGGACTCCCGCCGCGACGGCGTTCCTGACCGCGCTCGGCATCCCGGCCGAGCGCCTCGCGGGGTGAACCCTCAGTCGGCGACCGCGATCGCGCTCCGGATCGAGGAATCGTCGTGCAGACTGCGGAGAATGCTGTCCGCCAGGTCCGCGCGGGAGATCTTCATCCCGCCGCGGACGGCGCGCTCCACCGCGCTGCGGTAGCGGCCGGTGCGCGGGCCCTCGGTGAGCCTCGGCGGCCGGATGATCGTCCAGTCCGCACTGCTGGCGCGCACGATCTCCTCCATGCGCTGCATGTCGGTCCACGGGTGCTTGAGGAAGCGCCACATGATCGGCTTCACCAGGCGCCTGGTCAGCACGTCGTCGCCGTCGGTGACGATGCCGCCGTTGCTGACGACCAGGAAGCGGCGGACACCTGCCGCGCCCATCGCGTCGAGGATGCTGGCCGTGCTGTCGGTCTGCACCGCGGTCGGGTTCCGCAGGCTCGTCGAGCCGATCGCCGAGATGACGGCGTCCCGGCCTGCGATGTGCGGCCGGATGTCCGCGGGATCCATGACGTCGGCCCGGACGACCGCCAGCCCGGGATGCTCGCGGGTGACCTTCGCCGGATCCCGCACCACCGCGGTCACCTGGTGCCCGGCCGACAAGGCCTGGTCGAGCAGGTGCTTCCCGGTTCCGCCGGTCGCCCCGAAGATCGTGATCCGCATCGTTCCACCCCTTGGTTGGTGAGTGCCCACTAACTACTATGGTCAGCGAGCGCTCACCAACCTGTCAACCGAGGGAGGCCGCCGTGGGAACCCGGGACCGGATGCTCGACGCCGCCGCGCACGTGATGCGCACGCGCGGCATGGCGCGCGCCACCACCAAGGAGATCGCCAAGGAGTCCGGTTTCTCGGAAGCCGCGCTGTACAAGCACTTCCGCGACAAGACGGACCTGTTCCTCGCGGTGCTCCAGGAACGCGCGCCGGGCAACCTCCGCGCGCTGCTCACCGGCCTGACCGACCGGGCGGGCAAGGGCGAGCTGCGAGCGGTCCTCGAAGAGGTCGCGACCGAGGCGCTCGACTTCTACACCGAGACCTTCCCGATGGCGGCCTCGGTCTTCTCCGAGCAGACGCTGTTCACCGCCCACCGCGACGCACTGCAGGAACGGGGCATGGGCCCGCACGCGGTCCGCGCAGCCCTCGCGGCCTACCTGAAGGCGGAACAGCGGGCGGGAGCCCTCGACCCGGGAGCGGACCCGGAGTCGACGGCGGCCCTCCTCCTCGGAGCCTGCTTCCAGAGCGCCTTCCTGACCCACTTCACCGACGCCCCGAACCCGGCCCCGGCCGACCTCGTCCGAACCCTCCTCCAGCCCCTGACTCCCGCCGAATAGCGCGTGCGGACACCGTGCTGGCCCAGGGCGAGTCTCCGTTGCCCTGCAAGGCTTTTCAGCGCGGGTCGAGCCAGGCGAGCGCTGCGGTGGCCATCGCGGTGACTCCGGTGGTCAGGGTCGGCTCGACCACCGGGGCGAAGAACGGCGAGTGGTTGGACGGGACGTCCCGGCTCAGCGTGCCCGCTTCGCGGGCCGCCAGGTACTTGCCGCGCTCGACCCCGCCGAAGAACCAGTAGCAGGTCGGTACCCCGGCCGCCGTGCCGAACAGGCCGACGTCCTCGCTGCCGGTGACCGGATCCAGCGCCAGGACCCGTTCCGCGCCGAGCTGTTCGCACAGCGCCTTCGTCGTGCGGTCGGTCGCCTGCGGGTCGTTGACCAGCACCGGGAAGTCCGTCAGCCGCTCGAACTCGGGTTCCCGCTCGGCCCCGGAGGCGATCGCTTCGGCGCGCACGATGCGCTTGACCGCCGCGATCACCCGCTCGCGGACGGCTTCGTCGAAGGAGCGGATGTTGACCCGGAGCTCGGCCTGGTCCGGGATGATGTTGTCCTTGGTGCCCGCCCGGATCGAGCCGACGGTGACCACGGCCGTGTCGCGGGCGGAGACCTCGCGGGACACCACGGTCTGCAGCCGCAGCACCGTCGCCGAGGCCATCACCACCGGGTCGATGGCGTTCTCCGGCTGCGAACCGTGCGCGCCGCGGCCGAACATGGTGATCTTCAGGCCGTCGGCGGCGGACATGCTGGGCCCGCTGATCACGCCCACGGTGCCCGCCGGGAACGGGAAGACGTGCTGGCCCAGGCACACGTCGGGACGCGGGAAGCGCTCCAGGAGACCGTCGTCGAGCATCGCCTGCGCGCCCGCGCCGATCTCCTCCGCGGGCTGGAACACCGCCACCACCGTGCCGGACCACTGCTCGCGGGCGCTGACCAGCAGGTCGAGCGCGCCGAGCTGGCAGGTGACGTGCATGTCGTGCCCGCAGGCGTGCATCACCGGCACGTCGTGGCCGTCCGGATCGGTGCCGCGCTGCGCGCTGGCGTAGTCGAGGCCGGTCTGCTCCTGCACCGGCAGCGCGTCGAAGTCCGCGCGCAGCAACACCGTCGGGCCGTCGCCGTTGCGGAGCACTCCGACGACACCGGTGCGGCCCACCCCGGTGGTGACCTCCAAGCCCAGCACCTCCAGGCGCCGCGCGATCTCGGCCGCGGTGCGGTGCTCGGCGAAGGACAGCTCCGGATGGGCGTGCAGATCCTTGTAGAGCGCGGTGAGATCGTCCCGGATGTCGTCGATTCGCCGCAGCACAGCACCCAGATCGCCCACAGCAACCCTCCCGTTCGCAGTTACCGCGATGCTCCCACGCCGCCAACCGCACCGCACGAACCCGCGGCCTCTGCCCGGAACGCGATTTCAATGGAAATCAGACGTCCGATTTCAATGGAACTTGCGCGAGGTGTCGCCCTCGGGCGCTCGACACACCGACGGAGCGTCGGGATCCACGAGATTTCAATGGAAATCGCGGACCTGATTTCCATTGAAATCGCGGGATCCTCGCGCCCGGCGACGAGCCGGAGGCCCCACGACGGATGAGGACGCCGGGCCGGAAGCTCAGCGGCGGGCCGGGAACTCCACGACCTGCTGGTACGTCGGGCGGTTCTGCCAGCTGATCTTCTCCTGGGCGATGCCGCCGATCTTGCTGTGCACCAGGGCGTCCGCGCACCACTGGTCGCCGGCCGCGCAGTCCGCGTCACCCGGGTAGGTCTGCTCCGCCGGGGTTTCCGCCGCCTGGCGCAGGGTGTCCAGCAGCATCTGGCGGCACGCCGCGACGTCGCCGCCTCCGCACAGCGGCTCGCCGAACCCGCCGGGCACCGGCTCGCCGAGCACCGCGCGGATGTCCTTGGACACCTGGCCGAACCAGCCGTACTGGAACGCCGAGCCCTGGTGGCCCTGGCCGACGTGCAGGTCCGGTTCGCCGTTCTGCCAGCCCGAGGGCGATTCGTTGATCTGCATCATCCCGGTCAGCGCCCGGTAGGCCGGCGCGCCCAGCGAGGGCTCGAACTGGCCGCGCACCAGTCGCGGCCACCACGCGTCCAGCAGTTCGATCGCCGCAGCGTGCTCGTACTGTCTGCTGCCCGGTTCGGTCTCGATCCGCTTGCCGCCGTCGGCCAGCCAGCTCCGGAGCCGGTTGACCAGCACCGCGGTCTGCTGATCGGTGACCGGTTCCTGGTCGATGAGCCGCAGCAGGTCCGGCAGCACCCGCTCGGCGCGGAGGTCGGTGACGCCCGCTTCGGCCATCGCCCGGGTCAGCGTGACGCGGTCGAACTTCCCGCCCGCCTCGATCCGCTCGCGAACGCGGGCGTCGAGCAGGTCACCGCGCTGCACGGCGCCCTTCTCCGCCCGGTCGCCCGCGGTTCCCGGCGCCTGCTTGTTGTTCCAGCTGATGTAGTAGTCCTGGTTCACCGAGTTCGGGTGCTGCTCGAACGGGGCGAGCGCCGCGGTGTTGCCGTCCGGGTTCCAGTCCTGCCACTCGTAGGCCGGGTCGGCGGCGATCGGCATGCTCGGGTCGACCACCGGCTTGCGCACCACGTTGGCACCGGAGTTGAAGTAGGCGGTGTCGTCGGCGTCGGCGTAGAACCAGTTGAAGGTGAAGTTGATGTCGTGCGCCGCGCGCTGGAAGTCCTGCGCCGAGGTGATCGCGCCCGGGTCGTTGAACTTCTGGAACCCGATGATCGAGTCCACCTCGTGCAGGAACGTCGACCGGGCCAGCGCGAACGCGACCGGCTTGCCGCCGACGGTGCCGCGGTGGGTCACGGGGCCGTAGTCGGTCCGGAACGACACCAGCCGGTAGGAGCCCTCGGGCGTGTCGTCGCCGAGACTGGGCTTCCAGGCGTTCTGCCGCTCGACCTGCTGCATCGGCACGCACTCGCCGCGGAACCGGTAGGCGTTGGAGCCCACGGTCGCCGGGCTCCCGTCCGGCTCGCACAGCTCCACGGCGTAGGTGTCGATCATGTCCTGGGACGCGGTGGTGGCGCTCCAGGCGTAGTCCTGACCGCGGCCCAGCAGCGTGTAGAAGCTCAGGCCCGCGAACGAGGCGCCCTTCGACGAGATGCCGGGCCCCTGCAGCTCCTGGAGGGTGAGCAGCTGCGGCGAGAAGTAGCCGGTCTGCGGCCCGAACACGGCCACCGGGTTGCCGCTCTCGGTGTGCGCGCCGGAGACCACGAGCGCGTTGGACATGCCGCGGGGTTCACCCATGCCCGCCGGGAACAGACCGTCGTCGAAGATCCCGCGCAGGCTCTCGACCGGGTCGTCGGAGGTCGGCGCCGGGTTGCGGCTCTCCGGGCGGACTTCCGGTTCCGCGGGCTGGGCGGCCGATCCGGTCGGGTCGAACACGAACTGCTGCTCGATCACCGAGCCGGGATCCGGCAGCACGACGCCTTCCGGGTTCTCCGGTGCCACGCCGTACGGAAAGGACTGTCCATCGTGGAGGGTGCTGATGGCCTCCGGGTCGTTCTCGGCGCGGAACGCCGCCCAGATCTCCTCGCCGCGCTCCGGGCCGAACCGCTCGTGCAAGGACATGCGCGCGATCGCGTTCTGCACCTCGTTGCCGCCGCCACCGCCGAACTGCGCGCCGACCAGCGAGGCCAGCACGGCCAGGTCGGTCAGCTCGAACGGTTCGATGCGGCCAGCGTTGGTGATCGGGTCGACGTGCCCGGTGGCCACGTACTCGCCCGGGAAGTACCGGCCGCGGTGGGACTTCTCGATGTAGGCGTTGATGCCGTCCACGTAGGATTGCGCGTCGGCCAGCGCCTGGCGGCCGCGCTCACCGCGACTCGCGACTGAATCGATCTGCTGCTGCAGCTCCTGCTCGGTGTAGGGCGATGCGGCGAAGAACCGCTGCTCCAGCTCGCGGTTCGCCGGGGCGCCACCGGCGAACGGGGTCACCGAACCGCGTCCGGCCCGGCGCAGCGCGTCCATCAGGAACAGCTTGTCCTCGGCTGTCGCGTAACCGGCGCCGAACGTGGTGCCCGAGCGCGTGGTCCCGTAGATGTGCGGGATGCCCGCGGTCTTGTCGCGGACGATGGTGACGTCCTCGCGCGGCCGGTAGGTCCGCTCCACGTCGTCGGGCCGCACGCCGAAGGAGTTGTCGTTGAAGAACTCGCCGATCGTGCCGGTCGTCAGCCGCGGGTAGCCGTCGACGAGCGCGTCGTAGCGCGCCAGCTGGTCGTCGGAGTGCTTCGGCCGGGTGCCCAGCAGCATGTGCGCGACGAGCTCGGCGAAGGTGGCGTTGCCGTTCTGCCCGGGCGGCAGGATGTCGTGGCACTGCTCGCGGCAGTAGTCCGGAGCGGGCTCCGGGATCGGTTCAGCAGCGGCCTGCGGCGCGACCAGCAGGGAAGCGATCGCGGCCGTGGCGGTGAGAGCGGCGGTGGGACGCGGAAGTCGCGGCATGCCAGATCCTCCCGGTCGATCTTCGCGACCCGGACGCTAGCCATCCCGCACTGGAATTGAAAGAGATTCACATTCGGTGTGCCCGAACGGCGCAATCAGGACGCCACCGCGGGGCGGTGCTCACCGCGCTTCCACTTGGCGTTCTCCAGCTCCAGCGCCGCCCACAGCAGGTTCAGCGGGTGATCGTCGCCGTAGCTCTGCCGCTCCCCGCGCCGGGTGAAAGCACCCACCAGCACGTGCATCTTCGGCCCGACGTCGTTGACCAGGTCGATGGTGCGCAGCCCCCGGCCCTCCGGCAGCCGGCCGTCATCGGCGGCCTCGCCCACGCCGCGCGTGACGATCATGCAGCCGTGCAGCAGTTCCGAGCGCAGCAGGTCGAACCCGTAGCGCACGTCGTCGATCTCCGCGGCGATGTCGAGCCGCTCCCGGTAGTCGGCGCCGAACCAGCCGCGCAGGAATCCGGAGATCAGTCCGCTGGCCGGGATGACCAGCGGCAGCGAGTGCAGCTGGCTGGCCAGCATCGGCCGGTTCGGCACCTTGCCCACCGGCAGGTTCGTGACCAGGCTCAGCCCGCTGCGCCGCCACTCCAGCACGTCCACGTCGGCCAGCACGTCATCGCCCGGCTCGCCGACCAGCACGCTGCCGCAGACCAGATCCACCTGCTTGGCCTGCAAAGCGCTGATCAATTCGCGAGTTCGCAGGTGCGTCACGCGCAAGTCCACACCGCGCTCGGCGAATTCCGCGGCGACGTGCTCACCGGCATTGGCGAGGAAACCGAGAGTGAAACGAGTTGTGCCGACAGTGATCGTTTCGCCGCGCAGCCGCCGCGATTCGTGCACCCCGTCGAGCCAGTCGCGCAGCGTGTTGCGCGCGATCTCCACGAACGCCTCTCCGGAATCGGTGAAGAGGACGGACTTCCCGCGCCCCTGCTTGATCACCAGTGGTTCACCGCACAGTTGCTGGAAGTTCCGGTTGAGCGTGTCGAGCTGCTTCTGCACGCTCGACTGCTCGCGGCCCAGCGAACGCGCCGCGGCCAGGGCGGTTCCGACCTCGCGCACCAGCACCAGGGTGCGCAGCTGATCCATCGTGGTGTCCAGCAGAGCACCTGGCGATTCGAGCAATCTGCTGCGCAGGTCGCTCGCGGACAGACTGGCGGTTCCGACTAACGGCACGGCATGCTTCCTTCGGGTCTCCTGTTTGCGCCGAAGTGTAGTGCGCGGAACTGATCTCCACGCCAGAACAAATAATCTGCGGAATTCTTTCCCGAATCGCTGGAAACCCCGTGCGCGGCGGTGCAATGATCTGCCTCGCCCCAACGGTGGTCCTTCGGTGATCGCCCCCGGTCCGGCTCGCGACCGACCGGTGAATTCGGGGCAGTTCGCACGAACGCAGGTGCGCGGATGCGTGAGCCGCCGCCTGCCCCGGAGAGGATTCGCGAGCACCATGCGCAGCACCACCGTCGCGCCGCCCCGTGGCGCGACGTCGAACGACGCCTTCCCGCGCAGTGCGTGGGCCCGCGCTGCACGTCTTGGAGGCGAGGACCGCCGACGGCGCGTGGTGGCCGCACCGGCCACCGGCTCGGCGGTCCGCACGAGCGCCCGGGCCGACCGGCCCGGCCGGTGACGCGAATCCCCTCGACCACACCCCCCTTTTTCATGCCCTGGCAAGGAGAACCCGAGTCGTGACGTATCCCCAGACCGCAACCCCGAACCAGACCGCGGCCCCGGTCGGCTTGAAGCGCCCCGGCACGCTGCTGGCGCTGGTCGTCGTCGGCGCGTTGTCCGCTGTTTCCGCCCTGATCGGGGCGATCTACCTCATCAGCAACGCCGGCCCGATCGGCGAAGCAATGCTCAACGAGATCCTCGCGTCCGACCCCAGCTCGCTGGGGCTGGACTCGGAGATGGAGGCGCTGGCCTCGCTGTCCGGCGGTGAGATCACCGACCTCAAGACCGCGCTCGTGGACTTCGGCATGTGGGACACCGTGCTCGCGACCGCGACGGCCACGGTCTCCCTCAAGGGAATCCTGGTGGTGGTGTTCTCGCTGCCGCTGCTGCTCTGGAGCCTGCTGGCCATCAACGGCGCCCTGTACGCGCGCATCCTGTACACGATCTCCGCGGTCTTCGGGCTGTTCGCGAACCTCGCCGTGGTCAACGACACGTTGCCGGCCATGGCCCGCGTCACCAGCGGCATCGCGATGGCGGCCATCGTGCTCACCGTCGTGCTGTGCTGGCTGCCCGCCAACGGCCGCTTCGCCAAGGCGCGCAAGCTCGCTCGCTGACCGAGTGATCTGCAGCGCCGCACTGGGGGTCGGCGCTGGGAATCAGCGGCGGTTCGGCACCGGGGGGTCGGTGCCGAACCGCCGCTCTCGTCACTTCAGAGCCTGTCTCTGGTCCTGGTTCTTTGTCTTTGAAACGCCGGAGGCGTTTAGCCCACCCTCGCAGCTTGCACCGCCGCGGGTTCTCAGCGTTCGCCTGGCGAGGACAGCCCGTTCGCCGTGTATTGGACATACATCAGAACGGGATCCCGCAGCCAGGCGGACGCTGAGGTTCCGCTACCGGCACCGCTACGCAGAACGAGTTCGGAGACAGGCTTTCACCTGCTGGCGCTGCCTGCCCAGGCCGTCGATCTCCAGCTCCACCACGTCACCGGGTGCCAGGTAGGGGAACCGCCCGGACATCGCCACGCCCTCCGGGGTCCCGGTGTTGATCAGATCACCCGGTTCCAGCGTCACGTACTGCGAGAGGTGCCGGACGATCTCGGCGACGCCGAAGATCATGTCCGAGGTGCTGGAGTCCTGCCGCACCTCTCCGTTGACCCAGGTCCGCAACCGCAGCGCCTGCGGATCGGCGACCTCGTCGGCGGGCACCAGCCACGGGCCGACCGGGTTGAACGTCTCGGCGCACTTGCCCTTCGACCACTGCCCGCCGGAGTGCTCCTTCTGGAAGGCCCGCTCGGAGACGTCGTTGGCCACCACGTAGCCGGCGACGCACGCCAACGCCGCCTCGGCGCTTTCCAGGTAGCGGGCCCGGCGACCGATCACCACGCCGAGCTCGACCTCCCAGTCGACCTGCTCGGCACCGCGCGGGATCAGCACCTCGTCGTGCGGCCCGACGACCGTGTTCGGGTGCTTGAAGAACAGGATCGGCACCTCCGGCGGTGCCGACCCGGATTCGGCGGCGTGCGCGGCGTAGTTCTGGCCGATGCACAGCACGGCCATCGGCCGCGCGATCGGGGCGCCCACCCGCAGGCCGCTGCCGTCGCCGGGATCGTCGACGGCGGTGAGCTCACCGGCGGCCAGCGCCTCGCGCACCCGCGCGATGCCACCGGCGGCCAGGAACCGCCCGTCGATGTCGGTGGTGATCGGGTGCAGATCGAACAGCCGGCCCTGGTCGTCTGCAACGTGCGGTCGTTCCGCCCCGGCGGGGCCCAACCTCAGGAACCTCATCTCACTCCTTCGTCTCGGCAGGTGCTGCCGAGGACGCACCGGCGAGGCCGGGTGCGGCCGGCGCGGCTCAGCAGCCCTACGACCTTCCACTGGCAGACGCGCGGAAGCAAGACCCGTCCGGGGGGCGGACGCAGCTCAGCCGGACGTGCGCAGGTGACGCGTGACCGCGCCGAGTCCGGCCGTCACGGCGCGCAGCTGATCGCGGTCGAGCACGTCGATCAGGTTCGCGCGCACCACCTCGACGTGCCCGGGCGCCGCCGCGCGCAGCTTCCCCCGGCCGGCGTCGGTCAGCAGCGCGTAGACGCCGCGGTCGTCGGACTCGCAGGTCCGGCGCCGCACCAGACCGGCCTTCTCCAGCTGGGTGATCTGGTAGGTCAGGCCGCTCTTCGAGGTCACCACCAGCTGGGCGAGCTCGGTCATCCGCAGCTCGCCGCCGGGCGCCGCGGACAACCGGACCAGGATCTCGTACTGCGGGTGGGACAGCCCGACCTGTTCGCGCAGCTGCTGCTCGACCTTGCGGGCGACCAGGTTGCTCGCCTCCACGAAGGCGTTCCAGGCCGCCATCTCCTCGTCGTCCAGCCAGCGCGGTTCAGCCATGCTCCGAGCCTAGCTTGTTCGAATTTGAACTACCAGCTATGGTCGAGGTAGTTCAAATCGAGTCTTTCATCTTGGTCGGTGGCCGCAGCCGCGTTGACCAGCGCAGTCAGACTGCGGAACGCGTCGCATGCGCCGCAGGCGCATAACCCACCCTCGCAACTCGCACCGCCGCGGGTTCTCAGAGGTCGCCTGGCGAGGACAGCCCGTTCGCCGTGTATCGGACATACATCAGAACGCCGATCCCGCAGCCAGGCGGCCTCTGAGGTTCCGCTACCCGCACCGCCACGCAGAACGAACCTGGAAACCCTCATTCGAACGAGGAGCTCGTGATGACCCGGATGCCCACCCTGTACCTCAGCCACGGCGCCCCACCGCTGGCCGACGACCCGCAGTGGCCGGGCCAGCTCGCCGACTGGTCGGCCCGGCTGCCGGAGCCGAAGGCGATCCTGATCATCTCGGCGCACTGGGAGGAAGCCCCGCTGGCCATCGGCGCCACCAGCACCGTTCCGCTGGTCTACGACTTCTGGGGCTTCCCCGAGCGCTACTACGACGTCCAGTACGCCGCCCCCGGCGCACCGGCGCTGGCCGCCCGCGTGCGCGCCCTGCTCCACGGCCCGGACACGCCGGTGCACGACTTCCCGGACCGGGGCCTCGACCACGGCGCCTACGTGCCGCTGGTGGAGATGTACCCGGACGCCGACGTGCCGGTCCTGCAGATCTCGATGCCGACGCTGGAACCGGAACGGCTGATGCACCTGGGCCGCACGCTGGCGCCGCTGCGCGACGAGGGCGTGCTGATCATCGGCAGCGGGTTCTTCACCCACAACCTTTCGGCGCTGGGCGAACCGGGCACGCCGAGCTGGTCCTCGGAGTTCGACGACTGGGGGCGGCAGGCGCTCGAGGCCAACGACGTCGACGCTCTGCTGGACTTCCGGCACAAGGCCCCGGCCGGACAGCTCGCGCACCCGCGCACGGAGCACTTCGCACCGCTGTTCGTGGCGCTCGGCGCGGCGGCCGACGACCTCACCGCGCAGCAGGTGGCCGTCGACGGCTTCTGGATGGGCCTGTCCAAGCGCTCCGTCCAGTTCGGCTGAGCGCGATCAGCGGCGCAGCTGCTGCTCGATCGCGTCGACCACCTCGGCCAGCGGCACCCGCGTCTCCTCGGTCCAGTTCGGGCCGCAGCGCGGCGTCGGCGCCGAGACCGACAGGGCCGCGACGACGTCGCCGGAGTGGTCGCGGATCGGCATCGCCACGCAGCGGCAGCCGATGATGTACTCCTCGTCGTCGGCCGCGTAGCCGCGCGCCCGCGCCTCCTGCACCTCGGCCAGCAGTTCGGGCAGCTCGCGCACCGTGTTCGCGGTGAAGCTCTCCAGCTCCACGCCCTCGTAGCGGCGCGCCAGCTCGTCCTGCGGGAGCCCGGTCAGCAGCGCCTTGCCCAGCCCGACCGCGTGCGCGGGCAGCCGCATGCCCACCGCCGACACCAGCTTCATCGGCTGCGGCGACTCGGCGATGGCGATGTAGACGTTCTCGGTGCCGTCCAGCCTGGACAGCTGCACCGTCTCCCCGGTCCGCTGCGCGAGCCGGTCCATCAGCGGCAGCGCCAGGCCCACGATGTCGCGGTGCCCGGTGTAGCCCTGCCCGACCGTCCACGCCTTGAGCCCGAGCCCGTAGGTGCGGGTGGTCGGGTCGAACTCGGCGAAGCCGCGGTGCACCAGCGTGCCGAGCAGACCGTGCACGCTGGACAGCGGGAGCCGCAGCGTCTCGGCGATGTCGCTGAGCCGGTGCCGTCCCCGGGAGAGCAGTTCCAGGATGACCAGCGCACGATCGGCGGACTTGACCACGTTGGGCCCGCTGCCCGCTGGTTCGGCCGTGGCGGGTTCCGACTTCACCCGACTTCCTCCTGCTCCGTTCCGGCCGCATCGGCTGCTGCGGCCTACTGAACAGTACAGCGGGCGCGCGGACCCCGCGCAGCTCCTCCACATCGTCCACAGTGGATCGCAGCGCGCTCGTGATGTCGGCGGGCCCGAGCGGTGTGAGCATATGGGCATGGCGCAGCCCGGTTCACCGTTCCGCCCGCTCGAACCGTCGATCGACCTGCCCGCGATGGAACGCCGGATCATCGAGCGATGGCGCGCGCACGAGGTGTTCGAACGCAGCCTGGCGCAGACCGCGAACGGCCCGCGCTGGGTGTGCTACGAGGGCCCGCCCACCGCCAACGGGCAGCCCGGCGCGCACCACGTCGAGGCGCGGGTGTTCAAGGACGTCTTCCCGCGGTTCAAGACGATGAAGGGCTGCCACGTGCCGCGGCGCGGTGGCTGGGACTGCCACGGGCTGCCCGTGGAGCTGGCCGTCGAGCAGGAGCTGGGCATCAGCGGCAAGCCCGACATCGAGCGGATCGGCATCGCCGAGTTCAACGCGCGCTGCCGCGCCTCGGTGCAGCGCTACGTCGGCGAGTTCGAGGCGGTCACCCGGCGGATGGGCTACTGGATCGATCTGTCCACCGCCTACTGGACGATGTCGCCGGACTACGTCGACAGCGTGTGGTGGGCGCTGAAGCGGATCTTCGAAGCCGGTCTGCTCGTCGAGGACTACCGGGTGGCCCCGTACTGCCCGCGCGATCAGACGACGCTGTCCGACCACGAGGTCGCCCAGGGCTACGAGCCCGCGCACGACCCGTCGGCGTTCGTGCGGTTCCCGGTGGACGGGCCGCTGGCCGGGCACCGCGGCGTCGACCTGCTGATCTGGACGACCACGCCGTGGACGCTGGTGTCCAACACCGCGGTCGCGGTGCACCCGGCGGTGGACTACCAGGTGGTGCGCACCGTCGAGGGCACCTTCGTGGTGGCCGAACCGCTGGTCGAGGCGGTGCTCGGCACCGGCGGCGAGGTGCTCGCGACCGTGCCGGGCACCGCGCTGGCGGGCGTGCGCTACCACCGCCCGTTCGAGCTCGTGGACATCCCGGACGCGCACTTCGTGGTGCTCGCCGAGTACGTCTCCACCGAGGACGGCACCGGGCTGGTGCACCAGGCTCCGGCGTTCGGCGCCGACGACCTGGCGGTCTGCCGGGAGCACGGGCTGCCGGTGGTCAACCCGGTCGGGACCGACGGCCGGTTCACCGCCGACGTCGGCCTGGTCGGCGGGATGTTCTTCAAGGACGCCGACGCGGTGCTGGTCGACGACCTCCAGCACCGCGGACTCCTGTTGCGCTACACCACCTTCGAACACCAGTACCCGCACTGCTGGCGCTGCCACACGCCGCTGATGTACTACGCGCAGCTGTCGTGGTACATCCGGACGACCGCGATCCGCGACGCGCTGCAGCGCGAGAACGAGCGCACCAACTGGTATCCCGAGCACGTCAAGCACGGCCGCTACGGGGACTGGCTGGCCAACAACGTGGACTGGGCACTGTCCCGGACGCGCTACTGGGGCACGCCGCTGCCGCTGTGGCGCTGCCCGGACGGCCACGTCACGCCGATCGGCTCCCGCGCCGAGCTCGGCGAGCGCACCGGCCAGGACTTCGCCGCGCTCGACCCGCACCGCCCGTACCTCGACGAGATCGAATTCCCCTGCGCCTGCGGGAAGTCCGCCGCCCGCGTGCCCGAGGTGATCGACGCCTGGTTCGACTCCGGCTCGATGCCCTTCGCCCAGCTCGGCTACCCGCACCGAACGGGCAGCGTCGCCGAACTGGCCCGCAGCTACCCGGCGCAGTACATCTGCGAGGCCATCGACCAGACCCGCGGCTGGTTCTACACGCTGATGGCCATCGGCACCCTGCTGTTCGACCGCTCCGCGTACGAGAACGTCGTCTGCTTGGGGCACATCATGGCCGAGGACGGTCGCAAGATGAGCAAGCACCTAGGCAACGTGCTGGAGCCGCTGCCGCTGATGGAGGAGCACGGCGCGGACGCGCTGCGGTGGTTCATGCTCTGCACCGGCTCGCCGTGGTCCGCACGGCGGATCGGCCACGCCCCGCTGCGCGAGATCGTCCGCAAGGTGCTGCTGACCTGCTGGAACACCGCGTCGTTCTTCAGCCGCTACGCCGCGCTGGTGGACTGGATCCCGGCCGACGCCGATCCGCCCGAGCAGCGCCCGGTGCTCGATCGCTGGGTGCTGGCCCAGGTCCACCGGCTGGCCGCCGAAGTGGACGCGCGACTGGAGGACTACGACACGGCGGCGGCCGGCCGGGCGCTGGCGACCTTCGTCGACGACCTGTCGAACTGGTACGTGCGCCGCTCGCGGCAGCGCTTCTGGGACGGCGACCGCAACGCCCTGACCACGCTCCACGCCTGCCTGGACGTGCTCACCCGGCTGCTCGCGCCGTTCACGCCGTTCATCGCCGAGCAGATCTGGCAGGACGTCGTCCGCCCAGGCATCCCGGACGCGCCGGACTCAGTGCACCTGGCGAGCTGGCCGCGCGCCGACCTCCGGCTGGTCGACGACCGCCTGCTGTCCGAAGTGGACATCGAACGGCAGCTGGCGGAAGCGGGCCGGGCGGCGCGCAAGAGCAGCGGGATCAAGGTGCGGCAGCCGCTCGGGCGAGCGCTCGTCAGCCCGGCCCTGCCGCCGGAACTGCTCGCCGACCTGGCCGACGAGCTCAACGTGCGCCGCGTCGAACCGCTGGCATCGGCGGGCGAGGTGCTGGAGGTGTCGGTCAAGCCGAACTTCCGCGCGCTGGGCAAGCGGTTCGGCAACCGCACCCAGCAGGCGGCGGCAGCAGTCACCGCCGCCGATCCCGCCGAGCTGGCCCGCGCCCTGCGCGCCGGCACCGCGACGATCGAGGTGGACGGCCGGACCGAGCCGCTGACCGGCGAGGACGTCTTCCGCACCGAGGTCCCGCGAACCGGCTGGGTGGTCGAGTCGCAGCGCGAGGTCACGATCGCGCTGGACACCGAGATCACGCCGGAACTGGCACGAGCGGGCCTGGCCCGCGAAGTGATCCGCTTCGTCCAGGACTGCCGCAAGCAGGACGGTCTCGACATCACCGACCGGATCACCCTGCGCTGGCGCGCGACCGGCGAGCTCCGCGAAGCGCTCCGCCACCACGCGGACGAGATCGCCACCGCGGTCCTGGCGGTGGACATCGCCGAATCCCCCGCCCCCGCACCAGGTTCCACCGAGCACACCGACCCAACCCTGAACCTGAAGATCTGGCTCCACCCCCAACCCTGAAACCCGCGCTCCACCATCAGCGCACAAACGCCCCGTCCCACCACCACCGGGTCAACCAACCGCAATTTCAATGGAAATCAAACGTCCAATTTCAATGGAAGTTGCGCGCCCCATCGGCACGCCGGGACCCCGACACACCGACACCGGCGCACAACTCACCCTCCAGGTAGACGGACGACCGCAAGTTCAATGGAAATCAGACGTCCAATTTCCATTGAAATCGCATCCTCCCCGCACCCGCGGAGCGATCGGAGTGTCCTCTTCGGACGGTGGGACGCGGAAGGGCCGCGGGCAGGTTCGCCCGCGGCCCTTCGGCAGCGCTTCGGTCAGCGGGTGGCCGAACCGATCTGCTCCTGGATCTCGGCGTGGTAGGCGCCGACGCGGGCGTAGACGCCGGGCTTGCCCGGACGGGCGCAGCCCTCACCCCACGAGGTGACACCGATCAGCTTGTTGTCCACCACCAGCGGGCCACCGGAGTCGCCCTGGCACGAGTCGATGCCGCCCTCCGGCACACCGGCGCAGACCATCGAGTCCGGGCTGTACTCCCCGTAGGCGCCGGAGCAGGTCTCGTCCGAGGTCACCGGCACGGTGGCCTTCTGCAGGTTGTCGGCCTGCTGGCCGCCCTCGCTGGTGTTGCCCCAGCCGAGGATGGTCGCCTGCGAGTCCGGCGCGTAGCCCGGGTCGTCGGCGGCGGCCAGCTCGATCGGGGCCTCCTGGACCGGGGCCTCCAGGGTGAGCACCGAGACGTCGTAGCCCTGGGTGGCGTCGGTGTACTGCGGGTGCACCCAGACGTCGGTGACCTTCGAGGTGGTGCCCTCGCTGGAGCTCATCACCGTGCGGCCGCTGACCACGTTGATGTCGGCCGGCTGCGAGCCGTCGGTGCAGTGAGCGGCGGTGAGCACCTTGTTCGGGGCCACCAGCGAACCACCGCAGAACTGCTGGCCGCTCGGGGTGACCAGCGCGACGGTGAACGGGTGGTCGGCGATGTCGGCATCCTCGCCGCCGACGATGTACGGGTTGACGTCCGCCGGCTGCGCGGGCTGCGCCTGCGCGACGGAAGCCGCGGAAAGGGCTGCGACGGCGATCGCGGTGACCCCGGCGAACCGGGCCAGGCGACGTGGGGCATCGACCATCGTGTTCTCCTCGTGTCCGAAATCGGCCGCTGGGAACCGAAGTCGGCGGCCTGCCTTCCGCCGACCCGTTACGCACAGCGACTATTCGATCGAACAATATCGACGTCGACGCCGACCGGGAAAGCATCGGAATTTGCCGTTTTAACCAGTACAGCAGGACATTTCCCCAGTTCAACGGCTGGACAACGCAGCAGAACCGGCTCGTCAAGCCCCTTTTCCGATACCCCGCAACCAGAATCGGCGACCGCCGCCGCCCTTCGACCGATGTCGCCGAATCGGACACCGACCAACGCGATTCGTCCATCAGGAGCGCAGCGCGGAACTCCCCCGCCGCGGCCGTTCGGAGCATTCGCCGCGCGGAGAAGCGTCCCCGGCGCACCCCGAACTGCGCCGGGGACACCCCCAACCGCGGCCGGACCCCTCCGACCGGTGGCGCCATCGATCCCCGAACCGATGGCCGACACGCTCCAAGGCCCCGACCGCCCTGTGCGGAGCGTGCTGCCTCTGGTGTATCTGATTCCCGGTGGAATATTCCAGGGCCAATCGGTGGAGCTTGCCTGGTTGATCGTTCAATCTCTCGGACGAGCCCACCGCCGGCTGCCGGGGCAACAGCACCACCCGGAGCTGAAGATCCAGCTCAGCGCGGAACCAACCCGGCGTCGTAGGCGAGCAGCCCGGCCTGCAGCCGGTTCGAGCAGGACAGCTTCACCAGCAGCCGGGACACGTAGCTCTTGACCGTCGCCTCCGACAGGTACAGCCGTTCGGCGATCTGCGCGTTCGACAGCCCCTGCCCCAGGCAGGTCAGCACCTCGACCTCGCGCTCGGTCAGGTCCCGCGCCAGCTCGACCGCCCGCTGCCGCGAGCTCTGCTCGTCCGCCGACGCCGCCACCAGCCGCTTCCGCGCCTCCTCCGAGAGCACGGTGTGCCCGTCGGCGGCCACCCGCACCAGGCCGATGAGGTCGCCCGGCGGCGTCGACTTGACCAGGAACCCGGCCGCTCCGGCGCGCAGCGCGCGCAGCACGTACTTGTCCGCGTCGAAAGTGGTCAGCGCGACCACGGCAGGCGGATCGGGCAGCTTGCAGATGCGCTCGATGCCGGTCAGCCCGTCCACGCCGGGCATCCGCAGGTCCATCAGCACCACGTGCGGCCGGTGCCGCACCACCGCCTCGACCGCCGCCGCGCCGTCCTGGGCGTCGTCGACGACCTCGATGTCGTCGGCCGAGCCGAGGATGGTGCGCAGGTGCGCGCAGACCATCGGCTCGTCGTCGACCACCACGACCCGGATCGGCTCACTCATCGCCGCCCGCCTCCCCAGTTGGCACGTACGCCGGGAGTATCACATCGACCTCGAACCCGCCGTCGGCGGCTGGCCCGGCCCGGAACGTGCCGCCGACCAGCTCGACGCGCTGCTGCAACCCGAGCAGCCCGGCCCCGGAACCGCTGTCCGCCAGGTCCCGCGCGGCCCGGTCCGGCGACCGGGTGTTGCGGACGACCAGCCGCAACCGGTCGTCGCTGTGCAGCAGGCGCACGCTCACCCGGGAGCCGAACGCGTGCTTGTGCACGTTGGTCAGCGCTTCCTGCACCACGCGGTAGGCGGTGCGCCCGACCGCGGCGGAGACCATCCGCGGATCACCGTCCACGGTGTACTCGACCGGTATCCCGACCGCTTCGGACTGCCCGATCAGCTCGGCGAGGTCGGGCAGGTCCGTCGGCGGCGTGGCGTCGGGGCGGGTGTCCTGCTCCGACGAGCCGCGCCGCAGCACGCCGACCAGGTCCCGCAGCTCCTCCAGTGCCTCGCAGCCGCTGGTGCGCAGTTCCTCGGCGGCCTGGCGGATCGCCGGGTCCTCCGCCGCCACGCCCAGCGCCCCGGCCTGCAGCACCATGAGGCTCACCCGGTGCGTGACCACGTCGTGCATCTCAGTCGCCAGGCGGGTCCGTTCGTCCGCCCGGGCCTGCTCGGCCAGCAGCTCCTTCTCCCGCTCGGCGCGCTCGGCGCGCTCCCGCAGCGCTCCCACCAGCCTCCGGCGCGCGCTCACGTAGAGCCCGAGGACCGCCGGGAAGACCGTCCAGATCACGCCCGCGACGATGGCATCGCTGGACAGGTCGTCCCACGGGCGGACGCTGATCAGCGCGGTGATGCTGATCAGGTCCCAGGCGAAGAACTTCCACTTGCGGCCCGTGGTGTAGACGACGGCGGCGTAGACCGCCCACGGCGTGTTCCCGGGCAGCCAGGGGTCGGAGGCCTGGTTGATGAACAGCACCGGGCCCGGCCCGAACTCGATCATCAGCGGCTGCACGACCGCCAGCACCGCGACCATCGACATGAGCACCACCGGATAGCGCCGCCGGGCCAGCAGCGCCAGGTCCATGATCCACATGAGGGCGTCGTTGAGCCAGAGCCCGCCGATCCAGTCGTACGCCCCGGGCGGGGTGTCGGAGGGGTACATCACGAGCAACACGCGGCCGAGCAGAATCAGCCCGAGCACGAGCGCCACGTCGAACGCGGCCTCCCGCTTGGTGTTCCACAGCAGCCGCCACAGCGGGCGGTTCACCTGGAACACGGTAGACAACGACGCGCGGGGGTTCGGCGGAAAACCATACGGTCGGCGATCAGGCCTAGACGAAAGTTGCACTGGGTCGAATCGATCAACGACTTTCGGATCCGGCACGCGCTACCAAGCGCCGTGTTGATCAATGGCGGCCCGGGGCTTGAATTGATGCAAGCTTCCCGATCGCCTTGGGGGAATCATGGAATCCGCTGTGCTCGCAGCACGAACCCGGCCGCCTGCCGGGCCTTGGCTGCGGCCGCTGGCCAAGTGGCCGGTGTTCACCATCGCCGGCCTGGTCGCCGTCGTGCACGTCGTGATGAGCGCGCTCGGAGACTTCTGGATCGACGAGGTCTACATGCTCGCGGCCGGCAAGTACCACCCGGACTGGGGGTACGTCGACCAGCCGCCGATCGCGCCGCTGCTCGCCGCCGCGATGGACTGGATCGCGCCGGGCTCGATGGTCGTGCTGCGCCTGCCCGCGGTGCTGGCGACGGCCGCCGGCGTCGTGATGTTCGCGCTGCTCGCCCGGGAATTCGGCGGTGATCGCCGAGCACAGGTGCTGGCCGCCGGAGCGGGCGCGACCGGGATGTGGGCCGCGCTGGTCGGGCACTGGGTCACCCCGTACACCTTCGAACCGCTGCAGTGGCTGGTGCTCAGCTGGCTGCTGGTCCGTTGGGTCCGGCTGCGCGAGCAGGGCGCCGCAGACGACCGGCTGCTGCTGGTGTTCGGGCTGGTGCTCGGCATCGCCCTGCAGACCAAGTTCCAGGTGGGGATCCTGTGCGTGGCGCTGCTGATCAGCGTGCTGCTGGTGGGTCCGCGCGACATCCTGCGCCGGCCGATGTTCTGGGGCGGGGTCGGCATCGCGCTGCTCATCGCGGCTCCCACGCTGCTGTGGCAGGCCTTCAACGGCTGGCCGCAGCTGCAGATGGGCGCGATCGTGGCGGACGAGTCCCCGATGCTGTCCGGGGGTCGCAGCGGCACCGCGGTCAGCCTCGTGCTGTTCGCGGGAGTCGCCGGTGGAGCGCTGTTCCTGATCGGGCTGTGGAAGCTGTTCCGCTCCGCCGAGCTGCGGCCGTACCGGTTCTTCGCGGTCACCTCGCTCCTGCTCTACGGCTTCTTCGTCGCCACCGCCGCCCGGCCCTACTACCTGCTCGGGATGTACGGCGTGGTGATCGCGGCCGGGCTGCTGGGGCTGCAGCGCCGCCGGGAGGCCAAGCCGTCCCGCTGGGGGTGGACGGCATGGTTCCCCTATCTCGCCTCCGTCGCGCTGGTGAGCCAGACGCTGTGGCTCTCGACCACGATGACGAGCATGTTCGGCATGCCGAGCGCCGATGTGCTCGCCCGCGACACCTCGATCGCGTTCACCGCGCTGCCACCGCAGCAGCAGGAGCGCACGGCGGTGATCGGCGACAGCTACATCTCCGCGGCGATGGTGGAGGTCGGCCGAGCGAAGTACGACCTCCCGGAGGTCTACAGCCCGCACCGGGGCTACGGCTACTTCGGTCCGCCCGGTGATCAGGTCGACTCGGTGCTGCTCGTCGGGGACGTGGAGGACGCGCGGGAGCACTTCGCCGAGGTGCGGCAGGTGCACGACGGCGCCGTTCCGATCTGGCTGTGCACCGGCAGGATCGGTGCCTGGGACCAGATCTGGCCGCAACTGAAATCCCTGTAGGAGGACGCCGTGGCTTCCCACATGACCACGAACGGCCCGTCCGGCCTGCGAGAATGGCGTCCGGATCCAGCCGACCGCAGGAAGGGACCGACAGTGGCCGACGAGAGCACCGTCCGGATACGGCTCCGCCCACCGCGGCACCGCGTGGAGCGCCGCGCGATCGGCTGGTGGACGACGCAGGCGCTGGCGTTCGTCGTCCCGGTGCTGATCGCGCTGGCCGCGACCGCGGTGTTCATCCCGCCCGCGCGCTTCTGGCTGGTGCTGGCGCTCGTGGTGATCGCCGTGCTCAGCGTGCCCTACGTGCTGGTCATGCCGCAGTGGCGGTACCGGGTGCACCGCTGGGAGATCACCGATGACGCGGTCTACACGGCGGCGGGCTGGCTGCGCCAGGAGTGGCGGATCGCGCCGATGTCGCGCATCCAGACCGTCGACACCGTGCGGGGCCCGCTGCAGCAGCTGTTCAACCTCTCCAGCGTCACCGTGACCACGGCTTCGGCCGCGGGTCCGCTGTCGATCGACGGGTTGGACCGGGCGACCGCGCAGGCGGTGGTCGAGCAGCTGACCGCCACCACCCAGGCCACGCCGGGAGACGCGACATGAGCACCGTGATCGACGGGCAGTGGCGCCGCCAGGATCCCAAGGCGATCGCCTCCTACACCATCCTGGTCCTGGCGCCGATGGTGCCGACCATCGGGCTCATGGTCATCTCCGGCACCAGCATCTGGGTGATGCTGACCACCGCCGGGCTGTGGGCCGCCGGCGCGGCGGTGCTCGCCGCGCTGATGGGTGTCGGCTGGTGGTTCACCTGGTACCGGATCACCGCGGAGCGCTTCGAGATGCGCACGGGTGCCATCACCCGCAGCCACCGCTCGATCCCGCGCGACCGGATCCGCAGCGTCGACCTCACCGCCAACGTGGCGCACCGCGTCTTCGGCGTCACCGCGGTCAAGGTGAGCACCGGAGGACAGGGCGGCGACAGCAGCGAGCTGAAGCTCGACGCGCTCACCAAGGAGCACGCCGACTCGCTGCGCCAGGAGCTGCTGTTCGGCGATTCGTCCACTGTGGTCGGTACCGAGGCGCCGGAGCAGGAGGACTCCAGCACGCTCGCCCGGCTCAACCCGGGCTGGCTGGGCTACTCCGCGCTGTCGGTGTCGCTGATCCTGATCGTCTGGGGCGCGATCGCCTCGGCCTTCGGGTCCTTCCGCGAGCTGCTGCTGTCGGCCGGTGTCTTCGCCGCCGTCGGCGAGACCGTGCAGACGACGGCGCTGTGGCTGGTCATCGCGATCGGTGCCGGCTCAGCGCTGGTGGTCGGCGTGCTCGGCGCCTTCGCGCTGTCCCTGGAGATGTGGTGGGGCTTCCGGCTGAGCCGCGACCGCGGGGACACCCTGCAGGTCAAGCGCGGTCTGCTCACCACGCGGTCGATCTCGCTGGAGGAGCGGCGGCTGCGCGGTGTCGAGGTGGTGGAGCCCCTGCTGCTGCGGTGGTTCGGCGGCGCCCGGCTCAACGCCGTGGCCACCGGCCTCAAGCAGAAGAAGGAGGAGAACCAGCCGGACAACAAGACGCTGATGCCGCCTGCGCCCCGCGCCGCGGTGCAGCGGGCCTCGGCAGCGGTGCTGCGCGAGTCGCGGCCGCCCTCGGAGGTCCCGCTGCGCAGGCACCCGCGCGCGGCGCTGCGGCGGCGGATCAACTGGGCGCTGATGTGCACCGCACCGATCGTGATCGCGGCGGTCGTGGCGTTGGTGCTCGACTGGGTTCCGGTGCCGCTGGCGCTCGTCGTGATCGCGGTCGCCCTCCTGGCGTTCCTGGGCTTCGCGGTGGACGCCTACCGCAACCTCGGCCACGCGCTGACCGACCAGTACCTGGTCGCCCGCAACGGCAGCGGGATCCGGCGCACCGTCGTCCTGCAGCGCGATGGGGTGATCGGCTGGAAGCTGAGCCGCACCTTCTTCCAGCGCCGAGCGGGCCTGATGACGGTCGGTGCGACGACCGCGGCGGGCAGCAGCCTCTACGAGGTGCACGACGTGGACGAGTCGGAAGGCCTGGTGCTGGCCCACGAAGCGCTTCCCGGTCTGCTCGCGCCATTCGTGGAACGTCGCTGAAACGCCTCGCGCGGCGGTGCCACTCGCACCGCCGCGCAAAACATGGGTGAAAAGCACAGAGAGCGCGCAAATCCGGCGGTCGCGCACTCACGGAGCGTGCGTCATAGAACGTCGAAGCTGCCCCGCTTGAGCCCGCTGACGAACTCGTGCCAGCGCTGTACGGCGACGGTGATCTGCCCTGCGGCCCGGTTCTTCGTGTCGCGAACTCCGACGCAGTCGCCTCCGAAACCGACCTCCACGCACTGGCCCTGACCTTGGGTCCGCGTGCTGGTGCGCCAGTCGGTGATATTCGCCATCTTCTACAACTCTCCTATGCGTTGTTGCATTAGTTCGACGGAACCGTCTGGATCTACCGCATGCGCACGTAAATGGTCCATCATCGTGACGTAGTTCGACAGCTCTATCTCACGTTCGAGGTAGAGCCCGCCCACGTGGGTTTCGAGGTAGACCACGTCCGGATCGATGTGGTTCGAGTAGCGCAGGATGACGAACGGTCCGGCCTGCGCCGGATGCGCGCCCGCGTCCAGCGGCATCACCTGCAGCGTCACGTGCGGCAACTGCACCAGTTTCAACAGGTGCTCCAGCTGCCTGCGCAGCACGCCGGGCCCACCGACCCGCCTGCGCAGCGCGGCTTCTCCCACCACTGCCCACAACTCCAGCGGGTTCTCCCCCACCACCCGCTGCTGGCGCTGGATGCGCAGATCGACCCGCCTGCTGATCTCCGACTCATCCGCGCGGATGAGGGTCGCCTTCGTGATCGCATGCGCATATTCACGTGTTTGGAGCAATCCGGGGATTGCCTCGGCCTCGTAGGTGTGCATGGAGGACGCTTCGGCCTCCAGGCCCACGTAGGTCTCGTACCACTCGGGCAGGACGTCGCTGTAGGAATGCCACCAACCACGTTTGCGGGCATCGCGGGCGAGGTTGATCAGCTGGTCCCGCTCGCACCCCTCGACCCCGTAGAAGTCCAGCAGCGCCGAGACGTCGCCGACCGAGGGAGACCGCTTCGCGGTCTCGAACCGCCCGATCTTCGCTTGCGTGCAGCCGAGGTGCCCGGCGGCCTGCTGCTGGGTCACCTCCGCTTGTGCCCGCAGTCGCCGCAGCTCGGCGGCAAGACGACGGCGACGCACCGTGGGACTGACTGTCATGATTCCCATCCTGCCCGGATGTCCACACTGCGTCACCACCCCATCACCCTTACGACATCCGGTCCAACGGCCCGCTCCGGCCGATTCGGTGCGGCCTCGATTCACATCGGATACTGGTCGAAGATGGTTACGGTTCTCCCCTGAACGAGTCAGCATCGCCAGGATGGAGTACACCTGCACGGGTAAGGAAATTCCTCCGGAGGAACCATCCGATGGTGATCAGAACGACGCGGGTGCTGTCCTCCGCCTCCGTCGGAAACCGTACATCCGGTATCACATCTTGGGAATCGGCAGCGGTGGACGTGGTGGTCAGGCACGGCTCCCTGGCCGATGCGGAGGCTTTGCTGCCCGTCTTCCTTGCGGCTCCGGAAGAACGCGCCGAGCTGGTGCGGGTGCTGGCCCGGCACGGGGACACCGCGCTGGCCGAACGCCTGCTGGCCGAATGCGTCGACGCGGGCCGCCTGCGTCCCGGAGTACCGGCGGAAGTACTGCGTGCACTGGGGATTCTCGAATCGGAGAATGCCGAGGAGCTGTTGTGGACATACGCCGCAAACCCGGATGATCACGACACCGGTCTGCACGCGGCGCTGGGCCTGCTGCACCTGCCCTGCACCGGAGTGCGCGAGGAAATCGCCCGCGCCCTGGAGAAGCACGAAGGGCGGGCGTTCTTCCCCGAGTTCCTCCCAGCCCTGGCGACGAAGACTCAGGATCCGTCGTGGCTGCAACGGCTGGTGGCCTGGGCGAGCAGGGCGCCTCGACGGACTGCAACGGCGGGCTCGTCCTCGGCATCGCGATGCACGGGCAGGTCGCCGGCACCGAGTTCCGGCGTCTGCTGTGGAATCCGCGCTGGGAGGCCGAAGGCGGCGGAACCGGCACCGACTTCTGGGCCTACGCCGCACCGCGACGACTCGCTGACCGGCTGGGCCGCCGACCTGCTCGGACACGACGACCCGCTGCTGGCCAAGCTCTACCAGCTGGAAGCCGAGCTCAACCTGCGCATGCACCACGAACTGGAGCGGGAGAAGACTGCGGCGCGCCCCGGCGGCCGGTGACGCCCACCGGCCTCGCGATCACGGGCGCGGCACGTTGCGCAGGTTGCTGCGGGCCAGCTGGATCATCTTCCCGACCCCGCCGGACAGCACCGTCCGGCTCACCGCCAGCGCGAAGCCCTTCACCTGGTCGCCGGTGATCCGCGGCGGGATGGACAGCGCGTTCGGGTCGGTCACCACGTCCACCAGCGCGGGCCCCGGCCTGCGCAGCGCATCGGCCAGCGCATCGCGCACCTCGCCGGGCTTCTCCACCCGCACCGAGTAGATGCCCGCCGCCGCGGCGATCGCGGCGAAGTCGACGTGGTCGTGGTCGGTGCCGAAGTCCGGCAGCCCGTCCACCAGCATCTCCAGCTTCACCATGCCCAGCGAGGAGTTGTTGAACACCACGGTCTTCACCGGCAGCCGGTGGGTGCGCAGGCTCAGCAGGTCGCCGAGCAGCATGGCCAGCCCGCCGTCGCCGGACATCGAGATGACCTGGCGCTCCGGTTCGGCGATCTGCGCGCCGATGGCCTGCGGCAGCGCGTTGGCCATCGAGCCGTGCACGAAGGATCCCAGCACCCGCCGCCGCCCGTTGGGCGTGATGTAGCGGGCCGCCCACACGTTGCACATCCCGGTGTCCACTGTGAACACGGCGTCCTCGGCGGCCAGGTCGTCGAGGACGTCGGCGACGTACTCCGGGTGGATCGGCACCTGGGTCTCGACGTTGCGCGTGTAGGCGTCGACGACCCGCTCCAGCTGGCCGGCGTGCTCGCGCAGCATCCGGTCCAGGTAGGTGCGGTCGTGCTTCTGCTGGACGTGCGGCAGCACCGCGCGGATCGTCTCGGCGACGTCGCCGTGCACGGCCAGGTCCAGCACCGTGCGGCGGCCCAGGTGCGCGGGCTCGATGTCGACCTGCACGGTGTTGGCCTGCGGCAGGAAGTTGTCGTACGGGAAGTCGGTGCCCAGCAGCACGACCAGGTCGGCGCGGTGCATCGCGTCGTAGCAGGCGCCGTAGCCCAGCAGCCCGCTCATGCCCACGTCGAAGGGGTTGTCGTACTGGATCCACTCCTTGCCGCGCAGCGCGTGCCCGACGGGCGCGTTGACCCGCGCGGCCAGCTCCATGACCTCCTCGTGCGCGCCGCGCGTGCCCGCACCGCAGAAGAACATCGGCCGCTCCGCCCGGTTCAGCTTCTCCGCCAGCGCGAGCACCTGGTCCTCCGTCGGCACGACGATGGGCGGCTCGCACTCGATGATGCCCAGGCCGTTGGACGAGGGGACCTGCTTCTCCGCCACGTCGCCGGGCAGCACCAGCACCGCCGCGCCGCGCCGGCCGGAGGCGGTCTGGATGGCGGTGCGCAGCAGGCGCGGCATCTGCTCCGGCTGCGAGAGCAGCTCGCAGAAGTGGCTGCACTCGTTGAACAGCTCTTCGGGGTGGGTCTCCTGGAAGAACCCGGTGCCGATCTGCGCGGACGGGATGTGCGAGGCCAGCGCCAGCACCGGCGCTCCGCTGCGGTGCGCGTCGAACAGGCCGTTGATCAGGTGCAGGTTGCCCGGCCCGCAGCTGCCCGCGCACACCGCGAGCCGCCCGGTCATCTGGGCTTCGGCACCGGCGGCGAAGGCGGCGACCTCCTCGTGGCGCACGTGCACCCACTCGATGCCCTCGGTGCGCCGCACCGCGTCCACCACGGGGTTGAGGCTGTCCCCGACGATGCCGTAGATGCGCCGGACCCCGGCCTGCACGAGCACTTCGATGAGCTGATCGGCGACAGTGGGCATGACGGGTCCTCCGGAGGGGTTGTCGGCACGGCCACCCACCCGTCTACGCGTGGGTCACCGACCCCGCAACTCGAAGTCCGCTCATCCGGTCGGCCGAGGTCGGTAACGATCCAGCCGCCCAACCCGATCATCCCGTTGTTCCCAGTAGCTCGTTCGAGCCCGGAACGCCCCCAATCCACTTCTCCGGGAAGGAAACCGCGGTGTCGATCCGCCTCTTCACCACCTGCGCGCTGGCACTGACCGCATCGGCGGTCGCCGGGCTACTGGTCGGCGGGTTCATCGTGGCGAGTGATCGAACACCGGCGCCGACACCCCAGGTCGCGCAGTTCGTCCCGGCCGCGGGCGCCGCCGGGCAGTGACGTCGCTCCACCTCGCGGGACCGCGCCGGGAGCATCGGCTAGCGTCGGGCACATGAGCGAACAGAACCGACTCTCGGTCGGCGACAAGGCACCCGAGTTCTCGCTGCCGGACGCCGACGGCAACACCGTCTCGCTGAGCGACTTCCGCGGCCGGTCGGTCGTGGTCTACTTCTACCCCGCGGCCAGCACCCCGGGCTGCACCAAGGAGGCCTGCGACTTCCGCGACAGCCTCGCGGTGCTCAACGACGCGGGCTTCGACGTCCTCGGCGTCTCGCCGGACAAGCCGGCCAAGCTGGCGACCTTCCGGGACGCCGAGGGCCTGACCTTCCCGCTGCTGGCCGACGAGGACAAGTCGGTCATGACGGCGTGGGGCGCCTTCGGCGAGAAGCAGAACTACGGCAAGACCGTGCAGGGCGTGATCCGGTCGACGTTCGTCGTCGACGCGGAGGGCAAGATCGCCAAGGCGCTGTACAACGTCAAGGCCACCGGCCACGTCGAGCGGCTCCGCAAGGACCTGGGCGTCTGACGACGTGGGCACCGACCCGGCCGGTGCCCCCTCTCAGTCCAGCACCATGTAGACCGCGACGCCCGCGGCGATCACCACGACCAGGTAGCGCAGCAGCGTCGCAGGCAGCTTCTGGGCGAGCTTGCCGCCCACGTACCCGCCCAGCACCGTGGTGGGCACCAGCATCAGCACCGCGATCCAGTCGACCGGCGCGATCAGCGCGTAGACGACCAGCGTGACCGCGCTGCCGATCATGCCCAGCCAGCTCTTGAGCGCGTTCAGCCGGCGCATCGAGTCGGTCGCGGCCAGCACCAGGATCGCGATCAGGATGACGCTGCGCGCGCCGCCGAAGTAGCCGCCGTAGATCGAGGCGAAGAAGATCCCGAGGACCAGGAACATCGTCCGGTCCGGGGCACCCTGCTCGGGCGTGCCGAGCCACTTGCGGATGGTGTTCTGGAAGGCCATCAGCACGGCGGAGAGCCCGATCAGCGCGGGCACCACGGCGTCGAAGACCTTGCCCGGCAGGACCATCAGCAGCACGCAGCCCAGCGCGGAGCCGACCACCGCGGCCGCCGAGGTCAGCCACAGCCGCCGCGAGTTGCCCTTGAGGTCCTGGCGCTGACCGATCGCGGCGCCGACGAAGCCGGGCCCCTGGGCCACCGAGTTGGTCACGTTGGCGACCAGCGGCGGCATCCCGGTGGCCAGCAGCGCCGGGAAGACCAGCAGCGAGCCGCCGCCGGCCACCGCGTTGATCGCGCCGGAGAGGAAGCCGACCACGACGAGCAGGACCGGCTCGAACCATTCGGTGAACACGACCACCGAAGTTAGCTTCTGGAACGACTCAAGTTCCCACTGGGGCGAGCGGTATCACACCGGGTCGAGCCGTTGCGCCCCATTCGGTAACGCTGTTATTTTCTTATAACAGTGTTACCGAACGTCGGAGGGAGTTCCCGTGAGCAACCCGTTCGCACAGGGCAACTACGCGCCGGTCAAGCAGGAGCACACCTGCGCGGACCTCCCGGTGGTCGGCCGGATCCCGGACCACCTCGACGGCCGCTACCTGCGCAACGGCCCGAACCCCAGCGCCGAGATCGACCCCGACACCTACAACTGGTTCATGGGCGACGGCATGGTGCACGGCATCCGGCTCCGCGACGGCCGGGCCGAGTGGTACCGCAACCGCTGGATCCGCTCGCCGCACGTCAGCCGGGCGCTCGGCGAACCGCCGCGCCCCCGCGACCCGCGCGCCGGCCTGGACCTGCTCGGCGCCAACACCAACGTCATCGGCCACGCCGGGCGCACGCTGGCCCTGGTCGAAGGCGGCGCGACGAACTACGAGCTGACCGACGAGCTCGACACCATCGGCCCGTGCAGCTTCGACGGAACGCTGCCCGGCGGCTACACCGCGCATCCCAAGCGCGATCCGGAAACCGGTGAGCTGCACGCGGTTTCGTACTTCTTCGGCCGCGGCAACACCGTCCAGTACTCGGTGATCGGCGCGGACGGCCGGGCCCGGCGCACGGTGGACGTCGAGGTCGGCGGCAGCCCGATGATGCACGACTTCTCGCTGACCGAGAACCACGTGGTGTTCTACGACCTCCCGGTCACCTTCGACACCCAGCAGGCCACCGCGACCGTCGCGCCGAGCTGGCTCCGCCGCCCCGCCCAGCTCGTCCTGTCCGCGCTGATCGGCCGGGTCCGCATCCCGGACCCGATCACCGCCCGGATGGGCCGCTTCACCCCGGCCAACGGCGGCTTCCCGTACCGCTGGAACTCCCGGTACCCGGCGCGGATCGGCGTCATGCCGCGCACCGGCGGCGCCGTCCGCTGGTTCGACGTGGGGCCCTGCTACGTCTTCCACCCGCTCAACGCCTACGACACCGAGCACGGCATCGTGCTGGACGTGGTCCGCCACGCGAAGGTCTTCGACAGGGACCTGACGGGCCCGTCCGAAGGAGCCCCGACCCTGGACCGCTGGACGGTGGACTTCAAGACCGGCCGGGTCCGAGAGGAGCGCCTGGACGACCGCGAGCAGGAGTTCCCCCGCGTCGACGAGCGCCTGATCGGCAAGAAGCACCGCTACGGCTACTCGGTCGGCGCCGACACCCTGTTCAAGCACGACCTGGCCTCCGGACGCACCGAAACCCGCAGCTTCGGCGAGGGCAACCAGGTCGGCGAGTTCGTCTTCGAACCCCACTCACCGGACGCGGCGGAGGACGACGGAGTCCTGATGGGCCTGCGCTACTCGGCGGCCGAGCACCGCAGCGACCTCCTCCTGCTCGACGCCGAAACCCTGGAAACGGTGGCAGAGGTCCAGCTCCCGGACCGCGTCCCGAACGGCTTCCACGGCAACTGGGTCCCGACGACATGACGTGTTCAGCTGGCGGGTGAGTCTTGGGCGGCCAGCTCTTCGGCCAGTTCCATGCAGCGCAGGCGGGCTGGGGAGAAGTCGTAGGGCATCTTGCCGGAGGCTTCGAACACGCTCATGGAGTCGGCCTCCCGCCTGCCTGAGCTCAGGTCGGCCTCGTCATCCGCGGCAGCGGAGTGCAAAGCGTCCCAGGCGTCGAAGAGGGCGTCGTCGTCCTCGCCCAGGCCGGACTCCTCGATGACGGCCTGCAGGGCGCTTTCGAAGGCGTGCCGCTCGGCGGCCACTTGCGCCACCCGCGGATCATCGACGGCGACGCTGTCATCGAGTGCCTCCTCGGCGTCATCGATGCGGTCGGATTCCTCCCGCAGAGCGGGATGCGTGGCCAGGACGACGAAGCGGGTGGCCTGGACGGCCGCGCCGAGCGGGCCGAAGATCCGCTCGGTGACCAGCAGACTGTCCAGGTCCGCCTGACGCAGGGAGCCCTCGGGCAGGCCCTTGAGGCGTTCGGTGACGAAGTCGGAGAGCAGGCCCATCCGGCTTCCTTCGGTGCGCATCCGCTGCACGGCGGTCCGCTGCCGCCGCAATTCCGCCTCCTGCTCGGCGAGAGTTTCCTCCAACCGCTCCAGGACGCCCGCGATACCTCCTCCGCTGTCCGCACCGCCGGAAGCCGTACCGGTGGTGAAGGCGTCACGGATGTCGTTCAGGGCGACCCCGGCGTCGGCCATCTTGCGAATCCACAGCAAGCGGATCATGTCCTCGTACCCGTAGCGCCGGCGGTCGTCGCCGCCCCGCTCGGGCTCGGGGAGCAGGCCGATCTCGTGGTAGTGGCGAATCGCCCGCGGCGTGCTGCCGGCGAAGGCCGCCGCATCACCGATCTTGACCCGGCGGGGCGGCATGAAAGACGAAGGCACGAGCAGGGACCTTTCCTCAAGGAATCGGGGCGTGAGTCCACCGGACCACATGCCGCTGCGGAAGGTGCAACCGAATTCAGAAAAATCCCCTCGCCCCACATCATCGTGCAGGGCGCACAGGGTGGCTCCCTGGCGCCGACCAGCGAATTTGCCCACCGGCGACGAGTTCCGCCAAGATCCCGCACGGAGTCTGTCTGAGGGGGTCTCATGTCCGGACTCGAAACCGCCTTCCTCCGCACCGGCGGAGCCGTCGTCAAGCACGTAGCAACAACCTGGCTGACCAGGAAGAAGACCGAAGCCCGCCGAGGAGCGGACCTCACGGACCTGATCGCCCTGCGCTTCAGCGGGCTCCGCGAACGCGACCGCAGGGCCCTGCGCCGAAAGCTCGAAGAAGTCGGCGAGATCGCAGGCGAGCGCCTCGAAGAACTCTGCGCCCGAGAGTTCTCAGCCCTGGAGGACAACGAACGCCTCGCCGCCTTGAACGCCGTGGTCGACGCGCTCGACGAAGCAGATCTCTCCGACACAACACTGCTCGGTGCGGACCTCGACCCGATCGCGCTTGCCAAGGAGGTGCGGCGGCAGATCCCGAGCGCCCCGCCCCGAGCAGGCCTGAGCGAACCCGCCCGAGCCCTCTTCGACCGAGTCCTGGACCTGAGCTGCGTCCAACTGGTCCACCTGACCCGAGAACTCCCGGAGTTCGACTCCCGCCTCTCCGAAGAATCCCTCCGCCGAGCAACGGCAACCCTCTCCGGAATCGACCAGATCCTGGACAGAATGCCGCTGACCAGCCTCGACGCCCCCACCGGCACAACCCACGACGACCAGTTCCGCCGCCGCTACCTCGACCTGATCGCCAGGCACCACGACGACCTGGAACTGATCGGCGTAAGCATCCGAAGCTTCCGCCCCAAGACCAAGCTCTCGGTGGCCTACCTGAGCCTGACGGTGAACGGTGACGTCCACGGTCGGGCCGACGATGACTCGTGGTTCCTGCACGGCGAGCACCACGGCGGGACGATGCGCGTGGAAGGTGCGCTGAGCGCGTCGGACCGAATGCTCGTGCGTGGTGAAGCGGGTTCGGGGAAGAGCACGCTGCTTCGGTGGATCACCGTCCAAGCCGCCCGTGAGCGCTTCACCGCCGCGCTCGGAAAGTGGAACGGCTGTGTTCCGGTGCTGATCAAGCTGCGCAGTCATACCGGCGATCGGTTGCCGCAGCCCGAGCAGTTCCTCGACCAAAGCGGGCTGATGCTCGGCCCGGTCCCGGACGGCTGGATGCACCGGCAGCTGCTGGACGGGCGAGTTCTGCTGCTGGTCGACGGCGTGGACGAACTCGCCGAGGGCGAGCGCCCCAAGGTGCGGCGATGGCTGGATTCGCTGCTCAAGAGCTACCCCGGCACGAACATCATCGTGACCACCCGTCCGGCAGCAGCGGGCACGAAGTGGCTGCACGCGGAGGGGTTCTCCGCCGTCGACCTGGAACCGATGACACCGCCAGACATCCAGGACTTCGTGGGCCGGTGGCACGATGCGCTTCTCCAGGCAGACACCGGCGCACTGCCGTTCAGCCCTGCCGAGGTCGAAACGCACCACCGGGGCCTGCTCGCGAACCTCGACGCTCGCGGTCATCTGCGCAACCTGGCCCGCAGCCCGCTGATGTGCGCGATGCTGTGCGCCCTGAACCTCGACCGCAGCGGCAACCTGCCCCGCGACCGCAAGAGCCTCTACGAAGCGGCATTGGAAATGCTGCTGGACCGGCGCGACACGGTGCGCGGAATCCCGTCCAACAACGGAATCACACTGGAATACCGCGAAAAGCTCGTGCTGCTCCAGGATCTGGCGTTCTGGCTGAACCTCAACGGCCGTGCCGAACTCGACCGCGCCACGGCAGTGGACCGGATCAGCCGCAAGCTCCGCACGATGCCAACCGTCGACGTCGACGCCGACGCGTGCCTCAAGCACTTGATCGAGCGCAGCGGAGTAATCCGCGAACCGGCCGAAGGCCGCATCGACTTCGTGCACCGTACCTTCCAAGAATTCCTGGCGGCCTGCGAAGTTTCCGAGGAAGGCCACGTCGGCCTGCTGGTGGACAAGGCGGGCTCGGACCAGTGGCGGGAAACCATCATCATGGCGGCGGGCCTGCTCAACCGTCCGGAACGCGCCAGACTCCTGACCGACATCCTCGACCAAGCCGACCGCGCCAACCCCAGGCAACGCCGCCGACTCCGCCTCTTGGCCGCGACCTGCACGGAGTCCGTGCACGAACTGCCCAGTGCGGCCCTCAACCGAGTCAACAAGTGCGTGGGCTCTCTCGTCCCACCGCGCAACACGACGGAAAGCCGGTCCCTCGCCACCATCGGCGAATCGGTCCTCGACCGCCTGCCAAGAGACCTCTCCGAGCTGACCGAGTCCCAGGCAGCCGCCTGCGCGTACACAGCAGCCCTGGTCAACGGGCCGAAAGCCTTACGGCTGATGGAGAACTACGCCGCTGACCCACGGCTGAGCGTCCAGGCCGAACTGATCGACGCTTGGCCGCTCTTCAATCCCGAGCAGTACGCCAAGCAGGTCCTGGCCAACGCGCCGCTGCACGACGGAGCCGTCCTCGTCAACGAGGTTCGCCTGCTCCCCCACCTCCACCACCTCGACCACCTGGAATGCGCTCACCTCGACATCCTGAACTGGCAGGACGCGTACTGGGAGTACGTCGCCGCTACACCGAAGCTGGCCAGCCTCGGCATCACCGCGCAGGAGACCTTCGCCTTCCGCCCGTTGCCCTCGGTCTTGGGCGCCACCTACGTCCGGCTGCACTCCAGCGGCGTGATCCACAACACCGCAGGGCTGGCAGCACTGCGCAACGTGCGAGAACTCAGGATTCACCAGATCGCGAAACCGATCGAGAACATCGACTTCCTGGTTGAGCCGTCTCCGGTGGAAACGCTCTACCTCAACCGCGTCGACGACGCGGCGGCACTGCGGCCGCTTTCCCAGCTCATCTCCGCCGTCAACATCAACCTCCACGGCCCGACCGTGGAACGCTGGATGGACGATCTGCCGAATCCGGAAAGGGTCCTGGATCTGGTAGCTCACGCCACTTCACCGAGCTCCGCTTCCCACATCGGCGAGCGCAGCCCCCAGCTCCGTTGGCTGGCCCTGCGCAACGCCCCGGCCCTGCACGAGCTGCGATTCGACTCGCTGCCGAACCTCGAATCGCTGTCGCTGCCCGACCTCAGCACGTGCTCGGAGTGGTCATCGCTCAACAGCTTGAGCCATCTGCGGAAGGTCTACCTCAGCACTGCGGGCACCATCGACGTGTCAGGTCTCCGGAAAATCGACTTGACCGTCTTCGTCGGCAACGACACCGAAGTCACCGGATCCGAGGCATCCAATGTCCGCATCGGCCGAATCCGACCTGCGAAGCCCGATCAGATCCGCAGAGCCAAGCAATTCATCTACCGCCGTTTCACCAGCGACGGCCATACCGGAAACCGAGAGTCGGCGTACTCGGCGAAGCCGCTACCCGGACCACGATGGCTCGGGTAGCTGCGCGGTAGTACGTCGGGGCGGTGGACCGGGCGCGGGGAGGGGCGACGCCCGGCCCACCTGGGAGGTCCGGTGCCCGCGAGGTCGGGGGCAAACGGGCACCGGACCGGTTCAGGGGTCCGACCGGAGGTGGTGGCGGCCGGTGGGCTCGGCTTGTCGTTGTCGTTCGGCTTCGACTTCGTCGATCAGCTGCCAGACGTTCAGCGCGCCTTCGCCAGCGCCGCTGTGGGCCGCTCGCGGCGGGCGGATGAACAGCATGCTCGCGATCAGCACGTTGACCAGCACGAGCGTCGACACCTGAAGCCAGAACATCCTCATCACCTCATCGCTGAAGGTCGTGTTTGTGCAGGTCAACTGCCATGAGCACTTTCTGCTGCCATAGCGCCACAAAGTGCTCACGGGTCATGACCAGCGGGAACTGATCTGTCGCCAGCAATCCATGCAGGTCTTCTCGCGAACCCACTCGGTCTCCGGCGGAAGTCGCTGCACCTGCCACGCCTCGACCTCGACTCCGCAGTACGACGACACCGAGTCATGCGGCTCAGCCCGCTTCGCGGCCACGCCGAACGCGTGCCGACCGACTCCGACCGGGCGCCAGAACCAGTCCACCGTGGAAAAGCTTCCAGCCATCTCGCCCTCCCAGCGCTTCCGTCGGACCCGTCAGATGATCTATTGACTATCGTCAGAATAGGACTGACGGCGCTCTCTTCGCCATGCCACAATCGGGCTACTTTGGACACTCGGCTGGGCCGATAGGGTTCCGCTCGACGCAACCAGCGGCCGGACAAGAGGAACGCGGATGAACGCGAACGCGCGACGACGGCAAGTAGGAACGTGGCTGGCGAAGCTCAGGCAGGCCAAGGGAATGACGTTCCAGCAGGCCGCCGACGCACTGGAGTGCTCGGACTCCCGGATCAGACATTGGGAAGCCGGGCGGAGTGCACCCAAGAAGGACGACCTCGCCCGTCTGCTCGATCTGTACGACGCTCCTGACGACGTTCGCGATCTGCTCCAGCAAACGCGCAGCGATGTATCGAAGCAGGGCTGGTGGGACAGCTACCGGCTGCCAGAGTGGTTCGGTCCGTACGTCTCGTTCGAGACGACAGCGACCGAGGCGCGGAACTTCGAGGTGGCTCTCGTCCCTGGTCTTCTCCAAACCAAGGAATACGCTTACGAAATCCACCGTGCTGGCCGCTACGTCACGGATCCTCGCGATATCCACAAGCGGGTGGATGCTCGGCTCGAACGCCAACGTCGCCTGACCGAAGAACCGAGGCTCCAGTTCCGCGCTGTGATCGCAGAGGAAGCGCTGCACAGGCAAGTTGGCGGGCACGAGGTCATGAGAGCTCAGATCGAGCACCTCATCGAGTTGAGCCACTTGCCCAACGTGATCCTCCAGGTCCTGCCATTGACTGCTGGCGCGCACGCCAGTCCGGCAGGTGGGTTCGCAGTGCTCAGCTTCGAATCGCCGCACCACCCCGATGTCGGTTTCAGCGACACGCCACTCGGCGGGCACGTCATCGACGACGCGGATGACGTAGCAGCTCTTCGCTACTTGTTCGACGAGCTTCGGGCGTTGTCGCTCTCAGCACCCGATACGGTGACTTTGCTGCATCGAATTTCAGCGCAGCAGGAGCATTGAGGAGGCGATACACCGTGCACGACCTGTCCGGCGTCAAGTGGCGCAAGAGCAGCCGCTCGGCCAGTGGTGGCAACTGCGTCGAGGTCGGGTTCGGGTTCGACGCCGTCGGAGTTCGGGACACCAAGGATCGCGATGGTGGGTACTTAGCCGTCGCTCCTGCTCAGTGGCAGTCGTTCTTGCTCGCCGTCAAGGACGGCAGGCTCGACGGCTGAACCAGCCAGTCCTGCGACGAGCGAAGGGCCCCTGCGACCAGCAAAACTGGTCGAAGGGGCCCTTCGTCAGGGACTCGTGTGCTCAGGCTGCGAGCTTGCGGAGCTCTGGGAGGAGCAGGCGGAGGGCTCGGCCTCGGTGGGAGTCCGCGTCCTTCTCCTCCGGGGTCAGCTCTGCGCTGGTTCGGGTTTCGCCTTCGGGGACGAAGATCGGGTCGTAGCCGAAGCCGTTGGTGCCGCGTTCTTCGCGGATCACCGTGCCTCGCCACTCGCCTCGGACCACCGTTTCCGCTCCGTCCGGGTGGACCAGGGCCGCCGCTGAGACGAAGGCCGCGCCGCGGCGCTCGTCGGGGACGTCCTTGATCTGGCCCAGGAGGAGGTCCAGGTTCGCCTGGTCGTCGCCGTGCTTGCCGGACCAGCGGGCCGAAAGGACTCCCGGCATGCCGTTGAGGGCATCCACCGCGATGCCCGAGTCGTCCGCGATCGCCGGGAGGCCGGTCGCCTTGGCCGCGTCCGCCGCCTTGGCCAGGGCGTTCTCCTCGAACGTCGCTCCCGTTTCCGGGGCTTCCGGGAACTCCGGGACGTCCGCCAGGCCGATGACCTCCACGCCGGTCACGCCCTCGGCTTCGAGGATGCGGCGCAGTTCCACCAGCTTCTTCTGGTTGCGGGTGGCCAGCAGGACGCGGCTCATGCCTTGACCCCCGGCAGCTCGCCCGGGTACGGGGCGGCCAGCGCTTCGGCCTGCATCTGGGCCAGCTTGGCGCAGCCGTCCAGCGCGAAGTCGATCATCTTGTCCATCGTGGACCGCGTGTAGGTGGCGCCCTCGCCGGTGCCCTGCACCTCCACCAGGGTGCCGTGGTCGGTGGCCACCACGTTCATGTCCACCTCGGCGCGCGAGTCCTCCTCGTAGGGCAGGTCGAGACGCACCCGGCCGTCCACCACGCCCACGCTGATCGCCGCGATCGAGCAGGACAGCGGCTTCGGGTCGGACAGCCGCCCGGCCGCGCCCAGCCACGTCACCGCGTCCGCCAGCGCCACGTAAGCACCGGTGATCGCGGCCGTCCGGGTGCCGCCGTCCGCCTGGATCACGTCGCAGTCCAGCGCGATCGTGTTCTCGCCCAGCGCCGCCATGTCGATGCAGGCGCGCAGCGAGCGGCCGATCAACCGGCTGATCTCGTGGGTGCGGCCGCCGATGCGGCCCTTCACCGACTCCCGGGGGCTGCGCGTGTTCGTCGCCGACGGCAACATCGCGTACTCCGCGGTCACCCAGCCCAGCCCGGAGCCGGTCCGCCAGCGCGGAACGCCCTCCTGGACGCTGGCCGCGCACAACACCCGCGTCCGGCCGAACTCCACCAGCACCGAACCGGCCGGCCAGTCCTGGTACCCGCGCGTGATCCGCACCTCTCGGAGCTGGTCGTCGCTCCGCCCATCCGCTCGTGCCACACCACAACCCTAAGCCCGCCCCGCTCCGCCCCTCGTCAAGGGGCACCCCAGGCCCGAGGCGTGTCGGCCGGCGATTTCGCGGGAAATCGCCGGCCCTACGGCCGCCAGACGTAGCGGACGTCGGGTTCGCGCTCCTCGTTGCGGTGGCCGTCGGTGTGCTCGACGGCGGTGAAGCCGTGGCGCTCGTAGAAGCGCCGCGCGGGCTCGTTGACCTGGAACGTCCAGAGCTCCAGACCGTCCGGGCGGCGGCGTTTGGCCAGGTCGACGAGCTGATCGCCCAGTCCGCGGCCGCGGTGCGGCGGGTCGAGGTAGAGCTGGTCGAGCTCAGGGCCGTCGAGCACCAGCAGGCCCAGCAGCTCGCCCGATTCCTCGGCCACCCAGCACTCCGAGTGCGGCACGACGACGTGGGCGAACCAGCTCCGCACCTCGTCGTCGGTGTGCGCTCTGCGCACCGTCGGCAGCGCGGCGGTGAAGGAGCGCAGCCAGACCTCGGCCATCCCGGACGCGTCGGAGCCGGCGGCGGGCCGGAGCACCAGGTCAGATCTCATAGGTGCGATCCGCAGCGACCAGTTCCACGGGGCCGTCGAAGACCGCTTCGGCCTCGGCGAGGATGGCGTTGCCGTCCGCCCACGGCACGACGTGGGTGAGCAGCAGGCGGCGGGCTTCGGCCGTCTTCGCGACCTCCGCGGCCTGGCGGCCCGACAGGTGCACGCCGTCCGGCGCGTCCGGGAAGTCCGCCCAGGACGCCTCGGACAGCAGCACGTCGGCGTTCGCGGCGAGCTCGGCCAGCTGCGGGCACGGGCCGGTGTCGCCGGTGTAGGCCAGCACCTTGCCCTCCGCCGCCACCCGGAAACCCCACGCCTCGCACAGGTGCGCCACCGGCATCGCCTGCACCTCGAACGGCCCGATGCGCACCGGTTCGACGGGCGTCGGGATGAACTCGAACACGTCCGACAGATCCGTCTCGGCCTGCTCCTCGGCGTTCGGCGCGTAGAGCGCGGCGAAGCGCTCCGGGGCGTTCGCCGGCGCGATCACCGGCAGCCGCGCGTGCTCGGGCGGGTTCGGGTGGTAGCGGCGCAGGACCGCCAGCGCGCCGAAGTCCGCGCAGTGATCCGGGTGCAGGTGGCTGAAGAACAGCGCGTCGAGGGCGAACGGGTCGATGAACCGCTGCAGCGCGCCGAGTGTGCCGTTGCCCAGGTCGAGCACGATTCGCGTGCCACCGGACTCCAGCAGGTACCCGGATGAAGGCGAATCCGGGCCGGGAATGCTCCCGGAGCAGCCGAGGATCGTCAGCTTCATGCGGTCGAGCTTGACACGAGCAGCGGCCGGACGGCATCGGCCGCGACCGCTGGACCGAGGAACCGCGTGGCCATCCGGGCGAACCGGTCGGGTGCGCCGGTCGCGCGGAACTCGTGCTCGGGCACCGTCTCCGGCGCTGCTAGCAGGTCGTTCTCGGTCAGCACCCGCACCACGTCCTTGGCCGTCTCCTCCGCGCTGGAGACGAGCGTCACCTGGTCGCCCATCACCAGCTGGAGCACTCCGGTGAGCATCGGGTAGTGCGTGCAGCCGAGCACCAGCGTGTCGACGTCGGCCTGCTGCAGCGGGTCGAGGTAGCTCTGCGCCAGCCCGAGGATCTGCCTGCCGGTGGTGGTGCCGCGCTCGACGAAGTCCACGAAGCGCGGGCAGGCCACCGTGGTCAGCTCGATGTCCGGTGCGGCGGTGAACGCGTCGTCGTAGGCGCGGGAGCGGATCGTCGCGCTGGTGCCGATCACCCCGATGCGGCGGTTGCGGGTGGTGGCCACCGCGCGCCGCGTCGCGGGCATGATGACCTCGACCACCGGGATCGAGTAGCGCTCGCGCGCGTCGCGCAGGCAGGCGGCGGAAGCCGTGTTGCAGGCCAGCACCAGCGCTTTCACGCCTTCCTCGACCAGCGAGTCGGTGATCGCCAGGGTGCGGGCGCGGATCTCGGCCAGCGGCATCGGGCCGTAGGGCGCGTTGGCGGTGTCGCCGACGTAGTGCACGGATTCGCCGGGCAGCTGATCCATGACCGCGCGGGTCACGGTCAGCCCGCCGACGCCGGAGTCGAAGATCCCGATCGGGGCGTCAGTCACCCGGCCAGTGTGCCAGGCCCGCTGCTGGCGACCTGCCGTCGAGTGCTGCGCGCCACCAGCCACGCGGCCAGCAGGCCGCCGAGCGCGCCGAACAGGTGGCCCTCCCAGGAGATGCCCTCCTTGCCGGGCAGCACTCCCCACAGCATGCCGCCCCAGTAGAAGAACAGCGCCACCGCGACCAGGATCTGCGCGACGCTGCGCTGGAAGAAGCCGCGCACCAGCAGGAACACCATCCAGCCGAAGATCACGCCGGACATGCCGATGTGGTACGCGGGCGCGCCCACCACCCAGGTGCCGACGCCGCCGATGACCCAGACCGTCGCCGTCACCGCGATGAACTGCCCGACACCACCGGCCAGGACCAGCCAGCCGAGCACCAGGAACGGCAGTGTGTTCGCCCACAGGTGCGCCCAGTCCACGTGCAGCAGCGGCGCCCACAGGATGCCGTCGAGGCCGCTGACGTCCCGCGGCAGGATGCCGTTGTCGTCCAGGCGGGCGGCCGGGTTGACCTGGTCGTAGAACTCGATGCCGTAGAGCGCCGCGGTGGCGATGAGCATTCCCACGGCGGCGCGCAGCGGGTTCGCGGGCAGCACTCGCGGGCGGGGACGATCAGGCAGCCGGTTCACACATTCGAGGTTACGTGGTGCGTCCCGCCGTGGTCTCGGGGTTTACCCGGAGATTCGGACATCTTTCCGACCTGAAGATCAACAGCTCGATCGCGGGGTAGGGTCGGCGGAGCGTTGCGTTCCGGGCGAGGGGTGGCAGGTGCAGGTCGACACAGCAGTACCCGCGGCGGCGCGGTCCGGGCGGGCGCCCACCTGGGACATCGGCACCGAGACGCTGCTGTGGACCGATCCGCCCGCGCGCAGCGCGCACCGCTTCGTCCCCGGCCGCACCGATCACGCGATGGAGCTCCCGCAGCAGGTCAGCGCGGCGAAGACGCGCAGCCTCGGCGGTCTGGCACTGCACCTGACCGAGGGCATCGCGCTGTTCGACTCCACCGGATCGCACCGCACCTGGCTGGTCTACTGGGCGCGCGAAGGCGTCCAGGCGGGCGCGACCGCGATCGACGCCAAGGGCCGGTTGTGGGCGACGACGCTGGGTGCCGACGGCTGGCTGGCGCGGGTCACCGGCGACGGCTCGGCGAGCATCGTGCTGCGCGGCCTGCCCGCGGCCAACGGCATCGCGTGGAGCCCGGACAGCACCCGCATGTACCTGACCGACGGTTCCGGGCGCATCGACGTGCTGGACTTCGACCTCGACTCCGGCCAGTGCGGCGAGCGCCGCCCGCTGTGCGAGATCGACGGCGAGCCCGGCGGGCTGGCCGTGGACGCCGACGGACGGCTCTGGGTCGCGATCGCCGACCGCGGCGAAATCCGCTGCTACACCGCCGAAGGCGCGCTGGAGCGGACGATCCCGCTGCCGGCCCAGCGCCCGACGGACTGCTGCTTCGGCGGCCCGGACCTGACGCACCTCTACATCACCTCGGCGACCGACGGCGTCGCCGACCCCACCGAGGCGGACGGCTCGGTGCTGATCATCTGGAACCTGGCTTCCGGCCTGCGCCCCCACTCCTTCGCCGGCTGACCCCGGAGCTCCCGACGCGATCCCCCGGCCTCCCGACGCGATTTCAATGGAAATCGGACGTCTGATTTCCATTGAAATCGCGCCGGGACGGCGTGTCGCACCCCGACACGCCGACTGCGTGTCGGGATCACGCAATTTCAATTGAAATCGTGCATCTGATTTCCATTGAAATCGCGTACCGCACCGGACCGGTGCGACGGTTCCCTCAGGCCCAGAGCTGGCCTTCGAGGCGTTGGGCCGCTTCGTCGATGGTTCCGCTGTAGGCGCCGGTGGAGAGGTACTTCCAGCCCGCGTCGGCCACCACGAAGGCGATGTCCGCCGATTCGCCGTCGGCCGCGGCCTTCTCCGCGATCGTCAGCGCCGCGTGCAGCACTCCGCCCGTGGAGATGCCCGCGAAGATGCCCTCGGACTCCAGCAGCTGCCGGGTGCGGCGCAGCGCGTCGTAGGAACCCACCGAGAAGCGGCGGGTCAGCACGTCCGGGTCGTACAGCTCCGGCACGAAGCCCTCGTCGAGGTTGCGCAGGCCGTACACCAGCTCGCCGTAGCGCGGTTCGGCCGCGACGATCTGCACGCCCGGCTTCTGCTGCCGCAGGTAGCGGCCGACGCCGACCAGCGTTCCGGTGGTGCCCAGGCCCGCCACGAAGTGCGTGACGGTCGGCAGGTCGCGCAGGATCTCCGGGCCGGTGGTGGTGAAGTGCGCCTCGGCGTTGGCCGGGTTGCCGTACTGGTAGAGCATCACCCAGTCCGGGTTCTGCTCGGCCAGCTCCTTGGCCATCGCGACGGCCTGGTTGGAGCCGCCGGCGGCCGGCGAGGAGATGATCCGCGCGCCGTAGGCCTGCAGCAGCTGGCGGCGCTCCTCGGAGGTGTTCTCCGGCATCACGCAGACCAGGCCGTAGCCCTTGAGCTTGGCCGCCATGGCCAGCGAGATCCCGGTGTTGCCCGAGGTGGGCTCCAGGATCGTGCAGCCGGCGGTGAGGCGGCCCTCCTTCTCGGCGGCCTCGATCATGGCCAGCGCCGCCCGGTCCTTGATCGACCCGGTCGGGTTCCGGTCCTCCAGCTTCGCCCACAACCGGACGTCGGGAGCCGGCGACAGGTGCGGCAACCCCACCAGCGGGGTGTCACCGAGCGCGTCCAGCAACGAGTCGTACCGAGCCACGGCGCATCTCCTACTCACCGCATCGACAAAGACAATTATCCGCCGCGCCTGACCGGCGGCAAAGCCAGCAGCGGCGAGCCGAGCCGCACATCAGCCACCGTCAGGCAAGCGGCGAAGCCGCTTTCGGCGGTCAACTGCAACCGCGATGTCTCACCGCGTCCAGCTCCAGCAGCGGCCGCATGCGCCGCAGGCGCATAGCCCACCTGCGGCACTTGCACCGCCGCGGGTTCTCAGAGGCTCTCTCGCGAGGACAGCCCGGACGCCGCGTATCCGTTCATACTCAAGTCCGGGATCCTGGAGTCGAGAAAGCCTCTGAGGTTCCGCTACCCGCACCGCTGCAGCGTCTTAAAGCTCAGCCACCCGCAACAGCCGGGAGGATGGTCAGGTTGTCGCCGTCGGCGACCTTGGCCTCCAGGCCACCCGCGAAGCGGACGTCCTCGTCGTTGACGTAGAGGTTGATGAACCGGTGCAGGCTGCCTTCCTTGACCAGCCGGTCCTTCAGGCCGCCGTAGTTGGTGTCGAGGTCGTTGATGACCTCGGCGACCGTGCTGCCCTCGGCCTGCACCGACTTCTCGCCACCGGTGTGGGTGCGCAGGATGGTGGGGATCGAAACCTTCACTGCCATGGGAAAACCTCCTGTCCACAGAGGACTATCGTGGGAAACGGGGACGCGGAACACCGGCACGGGGCCGCGGCTCAGTCGCGGTCGGGGACCTCGTCGCCGCCGGTGTGGGCGAACATGTACGACTCGACGACCTCCACCGGCTCCTCGGTGACCTCGCCATCGAGGATCCGGTAGGAGCGCAGCTCATGGGTCTTCGGGTCCCTGGTGGACACGAGCACGTAGTGCGCGTTGGGCTCCGAGGCGTAGGAGATGTCGGTGCGCGACGGGTAGGCCTCGGTCGAGGTGTGCGAGTGGTAGATGACCACCGGCTCCTCGTCGTTGGCGTCCATCTCCCGCCACACCTTCAGGTGCTCACCGGAGTCGAACCGGTAGAAGGTGGGCGAGCGCTCCGCGTTGATCATCTCGACCAGGCGTTCCGGCCGGTCCGACCCTTCCGGACCGGCGATCACACCGCACGCCTCGTCCGGGTGGTCCCGTCGGGCATGCGCGACCATCGCATCCACGAGGTCGCGTCGGATCACCAGCACAGCAGCCATCCTAATAGGTGGAGCACCGGCCTCCCACGATGTGAAATCGCGGTTACCGGCGCGAGTCTTCTCAATCGTGCGCAAACGCAGCACCACGATGGTTCATTCCCGGGCCGAGGGATAGAGCCGCGTGTACGAAGTCACCTCGTCGACGGGTTCCGCGGCGAGCATCCCGCGCACGATCGCCCGCGCCACCACGTCGGCGGCAGCCGCGCTGACCTGGTCCAACCGCGCGGACCAGCCCTCCTCCCCCGGCGCGGGCAGCGCCGCCCCGGTGCCGGTGGCCAGCGCGAACATGGTGTCGCCGTCGACCAGCAGGTGGGCGGGCCGCACGGCGCGGGCCAGCGCGTCCTGGGCGGCCACCGCGAGCCGCCGGCACTCGGCCTTGGACAGCCGCAGATCGGTGGCGACCACGCCGATCGTGGTGTTGAGCGGGCGGTCGACCGGGCCGTGCCGACCTGGGCGGGAGCCGAACAGCGGCCGGGCCGCGTCGATCTCCGCCTGCTCGGGTCGCCGCAGGCCGGGCGTGGGGATCCACGGCAGGCCGGTGTCCGGATCGATGGCCGAGCCCGCGGCGTTGACCGCCACCAGCGCACCGATCGTGGTGCCGTCCGGCAGCACGGTGCTCGCGGTGCCGATGCCGCCCTTGACGCAGCCCACGACCGCACCGGTACCGGCCCCGACGTTGCCCTCCCGCGTCTCGGTGCGCGTCGCGCGCTGGCACGCGCGGTAGCCGAACTCGGCGTCCGGGCGGTTTCCCCAGTCGTTCATCGGCAGGTCGAAGATCACCGCGCCGGGTACCACCGGGACCACGTGCGCCGGGTCGGGGCTGATGCGCACGCCGTGGCCCCGCTCGCCGAGCCAGCGCATCGCACCGTCGGCGGCGGCGAGCCCGTAGGCGCTCCCACCGGTGAGCACGATGCCGTGGATCTTCTGCACCAGGTGGCTGGGTTCGAGGACGTCCGTCTCGCGCGTCCCCGGACCGCCGCCGCGGACGTCGACCGACGCGCTAGCGCCCTCGGGCACCAGCACCGCGGTCGTCCCGGTCGCCCAGTGCGGATCGAGCCGCTGCTCGTGCCCGACCAGCACGCCGCCGACGTCGACGAGCGCGTCCCGCTCACCTGCTCCCATACCGCCTCCCCGGATCGCCAGGGGCCAACGTTAACCGTGGTGCAGGTGTGCTCAGGCGGGTTCGAGGCACAATTTCAATTGAAATCAGAGGTCTGATTTCAATTGAAATCGCGTCCGGATCAGGACATGAGGGCGGTGACCAGGCTGTCCTGGACCCAGGTGAGCCACTGGTAGACGCCCAGGTGCTCGCGGCGCAGGTCGTCCTCGGGCAGCTCGTCGGGCATGTCCTCGTCCACGTCCAGCGCCGTGCCCAGCGCCAGGCGGACGTCGTTGAGCGCCGTCAGCCAGCCGTCCGCCTGCTCACCGGTCAGCTTCACCCGGCCGCCGCTCGCCGGACAGGTGTCCAGCACCAGCTGCGCCGCGCCGGTCTTGGCCTCCAGCAGCGTCGGCTCGTGCAGCGAGCGCATCGCGCCCGCCGCGTCGGTCTGCTCCTCGTCGGTCTCACCGGTGATCGGGTCGCGGCGGTAGAAGTCCGGCAGCAGCCGCGCCAGCACCGGGTCCTCGGGCGCCGTCGTCGGGCCGGTGCGGATGCCGGTCAGCTCGGCGAGCTCGTCGACCGGCGCCTCGTCGGACCGCGCGGTGAGCATGTCCTTGATCTGCCCGACCAGGCCCCGGATGACGGCCGCTTCCTGCTGCGCCAGCTCCGCCTGCACGTGCCCGTTCTCGCGAGTCCAGCCGTCCACTCAGGAATCCTTCTGCATCGTGGCCCACAGGCCGGCGGCGTGCAGCTTCGCCACGTCGCCCTCGACCTTCTCCTTGGAACCCGAGGACACCACCGCCCTGCCCTTGTGGTGCACGTCCAGCATGAGCTTCGTCGCGTGGTCCCGGGTGTAACCGAAGATCCTCTGCAGCACGTACGTGACGTAGGACATGAGGTTGACCGGGTCGTTCCACACCACGGTCACCCACGGCTTGTCCTCGGTGCCGAGCACATCCGGTTCGAGTTGCGCGCGCTCGATTTCAGCGGGCGAGGTCATGCCCCCATCGTTGCACGCGACCGTCACAGCAGTGTCGACCACGTGCTCGCCCGCGCGAATGGCGCAACGGCGGAGGCCACCCGGCCGCACGGCGCTTGCCCCGCTCCGGGCGGCGGCAACTGATCGGAGACCACGTAATCTCTGCTCCATGAGCACCAGCACTGCGCTGCTTACGGATCACTACGAGCTGACGATGCTCTCCAGCGCGCTGCGCGACGGCACCGCGCACCGGCCGTGCACCTTCGAGGTGTTCACGCGGCGGCTGCCGGACGGCCGGCGCTACGGGGTCACCGGCGGCACCGGGCGGGTGCTCGACGCGATCGAGAACTTCACCTTCGGCGAGGCCGAGCTGGCGCAGCTCGCCGAGCACCGGGTGGTCGACGAGGCGACCCTGGCGTGGCTGCGCGACTACCGGTTCCAGGGCCAGGTCGACGGCTACCCGGAGGGCGAGCTGTACTTCCCGGGCTCGCCGCTGCTGACCGTGCGCGGCACCTTCGCCGAGGCCGTGGTGCTGGAGACGCTGGTGCTGTCGATCCTCAACCACGACAGCGCGATCGCCGCGGCCGGAGCGCGGATGGTCTCGGCCGCCAACGGCAGGCGGATCATCGAGATGGGCTCGCGGCGCACCCACGAGGAGTCCGCGGTGGCCTCGGCCCGCGCCGCCTACCTCGCCGGGTTCACCGCCACCTCGAACCTGGAGGCCGGCCGCCGCTACGGGATCCCCACCGCGGGCACCGCGGCGCACGCCTTCACGCTGCTGCACGACTCCGAGCGCTCGGCCTTCGAATCGCAGATCGCGGCGCTGGGCACGGGCACGACGCTGCTGGTGGACACCTACGACATCACCCGCGGCATCGAGCTGGCGGTGGAGGTCGCGGGCCCGGAGCTGGGCGCGGTGCGCATCGACTCCGGTGACGTCGGGGTGCTGGCCCGGCAGGCCCGCGAGCAGCTCGACGCGCTGGGCGCCATGAACACCCGGATCGTCGTCTCCGGCGATCTCGACGAGTACGCCATCGCCGCCCTGCGCGCCGAGCCGGTCGACGGCTACGGCGTCGGGACCGCGCTGGTCACCGGCTCCGGGGCGCCGACGGCGGAGATGGTCTACAAGCTGGTGGAGGTCGAGGGCCGCCCGGTCGCCAAGCGCAGCTCGCACAAGGAGTCCCGCGGTGGCCGCAAGGCAGCGGTGCGCCGGTACAAGGACACCGGGACGGCGGTGGAGGAGGTCATCTTCCAGACCGCACCAGGTGCGTCCGAGCCGGTGCTCGGCCCGCACGACCGGTTCCTGCAGATCCCGCTGATCCGCGACGGCAAGCGCGTCGCGGACCTGCCCACCCTGGAGGACGACCGCCAGCGGCTCCGGCACGCGCTGGTCACGCTGCCCTGGGAGGGCCTCAAGCTCTCCCACGGCGAACCGGCCATCCCGACCACCTTCCACACCGCCTGACCAACGGCCAGAATGACGAATGCGGATATCGCCTTGCGTGGCGGTGCGGGTGGCGGAACCTCAGCGCCCGCCTGGACTGCGGGTGCCCGGCCTGATGTATGACCAATGCACGGCGGCCGGGCCGTCCTCGCCAGGCGAACGCTGAGAACCCGCGGCGGTGCGAGCTGCGAGGGTGGGTTATGCGCCTGGCGGCGCATGCGACACCTTCCGACCGATGCCGGACATGCGTCGCAGTCACTGTTCGCCGCAGAAGGCGGCTGGACCGCGCACCCTGAAGAACTGCTCAATCCGTTGCGAACCGAGGAGCCGTGATGACCAAGGCGCTGATCATCGTCGACGTGCAGAACGACTTCTGCGAGGGTGGCGCGCTCGCGGTGGCGGGCGGGGCGGACGTGGCCGCGGCGATCTCGCAGTACCTCGCCGGGTTCGACCACGACCACGTGGTGGCCACCCGCGACTACCACATCGACCCGGGAGCGCACTTCAGCGACGAGCCGGACTTCGTGCGCACCTGGCCGCGGCACTGCGTCGCGGGCACGCCCGGCGCGGCGTTCCACCCGGCGCTGGACGTGGGCCCGGTGGAGGCGGTGTTCTCCAAGGGCCAGTACAGCGCCGGCTACTCGGGCTTCGAGGGCATCGACTCCCGCGACCGGCCGCTGCACGACTGGCTGGTCGAGCGCGGCGTGCGCCGGGTCGACGTGGTGGGCATCGCCACCGACCACTGCGTCCGCGCGACGGCCCTGGACGCGGTGCGCCAGGGCATGGAGACCTCGGTCCTGCTGGAGCTGACGGCCGGGGTGTCCCGCGAAACCGTCGACGCGGCGCTCACCGAACTCGACGCAGCGGGCGTGAACCTCATCGGCGAACCCGTGGTCCGGTAGTAATTCAGTCGCCTTCCCGTGGTGTGATCGGGAAGGCTCACGTGCATGGTTTCAGGACTGCAGAACATCGCGATCGACTGCGCCGACGCCTACGGGCTCGCCCGGTTCTGGAGCGAGGTGACCGGCCGTCCGGTGCATCCGGAGTCCCAGCCGGGCGATGAGGAGACCGAGGTGCTGCTGGCGGAGGGGCCGGTGCTGCACTTCAACCAGGTGTCCGAGCCGAAGACGATCAAGAACCGGCTCCACCTGTGCCTGCGCCCGGAGTCCTCGCGCGAGCAGGAGGTGGAACGGCTGCTGAGCATCGGCGCCACCCTGGTCGACGACCGCCGCAACCCCGACGGTTCGGGCTGGGCGGTGCTCGCCGATCCCGAGGGCAACGAGTTCTGCGTCCTGCGCAGCGCCGCCGAACGGGCCGCGATGGAGTCCTGAGCTCAGCGGAGCAGGTGCGCCCGGAGATCGAGATTCTTCGGCGCAGAACGGTGGTTGCGGGTACGCGACCGCAGTCGGAACCATGTCGAGGCTGCTCCCGTCCCAGGCACTGGATTCACCTCTGGAACGGAGCACAGCGCCGCATGAGCGACCTCTACGAGATCTCCATCAACGACAGGACCGGCGCCACCGTCGGCGGCCGCGTCTACGCGATCAACCCCGACGCGGGCTATTTCCCGACTTCTGCGGACTTCCCGATGCGGATGCTCATCGAGTCGCACGGAGCCTTCTACGCCCCCAGCCGGTTCTGGTCCGACGACGAGACGAAGGAAGAGCTCGAAGCGCTGGGGCAGCTCGACCGGTCCGGGGACGATCCGGTCGCCTTCACCGAGCGGCTCGACCGGATCATCAAGTCCTACGAAGTGGGCGAACCGCACAACCTGCCGCCCTGCTGGGAGAACTCCGACGACATCTCCGGGACTTCCATCGCGGACTACCCCTACGTGGAGTTCACGCTCACCGTGCACGACCCCCGCTACGTCGCACACCTGTCACGCGGCCGGCGATGGCGGACGACGATCTACAGCGACTTCTACAAAGGCCCGCTCCTCGGAGCGTGAGTCGGCACGTCGCCTCCCACCATCCGGGGGCATCGGGGCTCGTGGACGGGGGCGCGCGGTAGTTTCTCAAGGTGCCCACCTCTGTCCCGCGATGGTCCGACCCGGTTGCGTTCGAGCCCGACGAAGACGACGTGCTCCCACCGGAGATCGCCGACGACCTGGCGCGGGCGGGCAAGGCCGCACGGGACGAGCCCGCGCTTCCGATCGCCGCCAAGGCCAAGCAGGACATCCCGGATCTGCCGACGCTGCTGAAGGTCGCGATCGAGGCCGTCGGCGGCGTGCCGCGAGAGGGCCAGACGCGGATGGCCGAGGCCGTTCAGCACTCCATCGGCACCGGTGAGCACTTGGCCGTGCAGGCCGGGACCGGAACCGGGAAGTCGCTGGCGTACCTGGTACCGGCGATCCGGCACGCCGTCGCCGAGCACACCACGGTCGTCGTGTCCACCGCGACCATCGCCCTGCAGCGCCAGCTGGTCGACCGCGACCTGCCGCGCCTGGCCGACGCGCTCGCCGACTCGCTGGGGCGGCGGCCGACGTTCGCGATCCTCAAGGGCCGCCGCAACTACCTGTGCCTGAACCGGGTGCACGGCAACGCCCCGGATGAGCCCGACGAGGGCGCGCTGTTCGACGCCTTCGCCGCTTCCGCGCTGGAGCGGCAGATCAAGCGCCTGCAGGAGTGGTCGACCGAGACCGAGACCGGCGACCGCGACGAGCTGGTGCCCGGCGTCACCGACCAGGCCTGGCGGCAGCTGTCGGTCACCGCCAAGGAATGCCTCGGCGTGCACCGCTGCCCGGTCGGCGTGGACTGCTTCGCCGAACGCGCCCGCGCCGAGGCCGGGCGCGCGGACATCGTGGTGACCAACCACGCGCTGCTGGCCATCGACGCGCTCGACGACCGCCCGGTGCTTCCGGAGCACGACGTGGTGCTGGTCGACGAGGCCCACGACCTGGTGGACCGGGTGACCTCGGCAGCCACCGGCGAGCTCGCCGCGACCGCGGTGCGGCTCGCCGCTCGCCGCTGCGGGCGGGCCATCGACGAGGAGACCGCCGACCGGTTGGCCGAAGCCTCCGAAGGCCTGGACCTCGTGCTGCAGGCCGCGACCCCGGGTCGGCTGGAGGAGCTCCCGCAGGACCTCGGCGGCGCCCTGACAGCGGTGCGGGACTCGGCGTGGGCCTGCATCAACGCGCTCGGCCCGGAGCGCAAGGAGGACACCGAGGGCAACACCGCGCGCAAGCTCGCGCACGCCATCACCGAGGAGGTCCACGACACCGCGGTGCGGCTGCTCGAAGCGTTCGACGACGAGAAGCAGCTCGAAGTCGTGTGGATCGCGGCGGACCCGAACCGGCCGCCGACCATCCGCATCGCGCCGATCGGCGTCGGCGGGCTGCTCCGCGAGCGGCTGTTCGGCCAGCGCACCACCGTGCTGACCTCGGCGACGCTGGCGCTCGGCGGCTCGTTCGACACGCTGGCCCGGCAGTGGGGCCTGCCCGCGCAGCAGCGGTCCCAGCCGGTGGCCGGGATGGCCACCGTCAAGGAAGCCCCGTCGGACACCGGCGGGCTGAAGTGGACCGGCCTGGACGTGGGCTCGCCGTTCGAGCACCAGCGCAGCGGCATCCTCTACATCGCCCGGCACCTGCCGCCGCCGGGCCGCGACGGGCTGCCGGCGGAGTACCTGGACGAGCTGACCGAGCTGGTGCAGGCGGCGGGCGGCCGCACACTGGGCCTGTTCTCCTCGATGCGAGCGGCCAAGCAGGCCAGCGAGGAACTGCGCAAGCGCCTCTCGACGCCGGTGCTGTGCCAGGGCGAGGACACCACGGCGCTGCTGGTCCGCCAGTTCTCCGAAGACCCGGCGACCTCGCTGTTCGGCACCCTGTCGCTGTGGCAGGGCGTGGACGTGCCGGGCGATTCGCTGCAACTGGTGGTGATGGACCGCATCCCGTTCCCGCGCCCGGACGACCCGCTCGCCTCGGCCCGCCAGAAGGCGGTGTCCGAGCACGGCGGCAACGGCTTCCTCACGGTCGCCGGAACCCACGCGGCGCTGCTGCTCGCCCAAGGCGCGGGGCGCCTTCTGCGCGCACCGAACGACCGAGGCGTGATCGCGGTCCTGGACCCGCGCCTGGCGACGGCCCGCTACAGCGGCTTCCTCCGCTCCTCGCTCCCCCCGTTCTGGACCACCCACGACCCCAAGGTCGTCCGAGGCGCCCTCCAACGCCTCACCGGCACCGCCACGACCTGACACCGCACCCTCCGTCGGTGCTCCTCCCGCAGGTGACGATGCGATTTCAATGGAAATCGGACCTTCGATTTCAATGGAACTTGCGGACCGTCGGCGTGTCGGACCCCGACACGCCCGACGGCTGCGGGCGTCCTCCGCAATTTCAATGGAAATTTGATGTCCAATTTCCATTGAAATTGCGGAAGTCCACACCGACGACGACTTCCCCAGGTGTGTTGCGTCGCGCACCCGGCGCGCCGGGAGTCCACCGGCGAGGCCGGATCGCGGGCGCCGCAGCCCTCCTCGGTACGCCGCGGCGTGACGGACTACTCCTCGCGGCGTGACGAACGCGCGGAGAGAAGGACGACTCTTCGCGGCGTGACGGACGACTCTTCGCGGAGTGGTGGGTCTTGTGGGTGGTCGACAACTCGGCGTTGGGCTTTCTGTTCTGGCCGGGGTGCCGGGTAGGTTGGTGCAGTCGCGCCGATCGGGCCGCAGTGGCGCTGCCCGCCCCTGGTCACAGGGCTGCAAGCGGACGACGGGGTTCGGGTCGGCCGCGACCTCGCACCCGGTGTCGGCGCTCGTCGGCGAATGTTGTCGATCAACTGCTAGGAGACGTCGTGTCCGCACCACGCCAAACCGCGCCCGCCGCGAACCTGGCCCGGACTGTGGTCTTCGCCGCGTTCATCGCCGTCCTCGGCATCTTCCCGGGCTTCTACCTCGGCGGTGCGGCGGTGCCGATCGTGCTGCAGAACATGGGACCGCTCCTGGCGGGCAGCATCCTCGGCGCCCGCCGCGGCGGCGCATCGGTGCTGCTGTTCCTGGCGCTGGTAGCGATCGGGCTGCCGCTGCTGTCGGGCGGCCGCGGCGGCATCGCCCCGTTCGTCGGCCCGAGCGGCGGTTTCGTGCTCGGCTGGGTGCTGTCGGCGGTGGTGGTCGGCCTGATCGTGCAGCTGGCCCCGAAGCCGACGCTGCTGGTGCTGCTGGTTGCCAACCTCGCCGGTGTCGCCGTGGACTACCTGATCGGCATCCCGTACTGGGGCCTGATGATCGGCGACCTCGGCGCGGCCGCGGCGCAGTCGCTGGTGTTCGTGCCCGGTGACCTGGTGAAGCTGGTCGCCGTCTCGCTGGTCGCCGTCGCCGTGCACCGCGCCGTCCCGTCGGCGCTGACCGGCACAGCGCGCCGCGCGCCCATCGAGAGCTGACCGTGCTCCCGATCCTCGGCCGCTCCCCCGCTTCGCGGGTCGCGCACTCCGACGCGACGCTCGACGCCGCGGAGCTGCTCGCCCGCGCTCGCAGCGCTGCGCGGCTGCTGCGCCCGGGCTCACGCGTCGCGCTCGACGGCGGGAGCGCGCTGACGCGCTTGACCCACTTCCTCGGCGCGGACCTCGCGGGCTGCGCCACGCTCCTCCTGGAGCCGACGTGGACCGAGCGCGAGCGCTCCGCCGTCCTCGCCGACGCAGCGCCGCACATGGTGCTCGACCTGACCGATGGGGCGTTTTCGCGCGAAAACGCGCCAACCCACGCGTGTCCGACGCCGATTTCGCGCGAAAACGCCCAAGACCCACCGCACAACGCCCCGTTCTATCTCCCCACCACCTCCGGCAGCAGCGGCCGCCCGAAGGTGCTGATCCGCTCCCGCGACTCCTGGCTGCGAAGCTTCGACGCCCTGGACCTCGGGCTGACGCAGCAGGACCGAGTGCTGATCCCGGGCCCGCTGAGCTCGTCGCTCTTCCTCTTCGGCGCCCTGCACGCGCTGCACGCGGGCGCGGATGTGCACCTGCTCGACCGCTGGTCCGCCCACGACGCGGCAGCCGCCGCCCGGCACGCCACCGTGGTCCACCTGGTGCCCGCGATGCTGGCCGCACTGCTGTCCACTTTGGATCGCTACCCGGTCCTGCGGGCCGAATGCTCGCTGCGGGTGGTGGTCTGCGCAGGCGCCCGGATGGATCTGGAGCTCGAAGAGCGGCTGGGCAAGGTTCTGCCGGGCTGCGAGCTGGTCGAGTACTACGGATCGGCCGAGCACTCGCTGATCGCGGTGCGGCGCGGCGGTCGGCTGCGGCCCGTCGTCGACGTCGAGGTGCGCGACACCGAGCTCCTGGTCCGCTCCGCGCTCATCTTCGACGGCTACCTGGAGAACGGCGCCCTCGTACCACCGAGCACCGATCAGGGCTGGTCAGCGGTGGGCGACCGCGCGATCCTGCACGAGGACGGTTCGCTGGAGATCCTGGGCCGCGCGAGCGCGGTGATCAATACCGGGGCGCGACTGGTCGGCGCGGAGGAGGTCGAGTCGGTGCTGCGCGGCGCGGACGGCGTGCTCGACGTCCTGGTCTCGGCCACCCCGCACCCCCGCTTCGGCGAGCTGGTCACGGCGGTGGTGGAGGTCGATCCGGCCGCTCCCCCGTCGCGGCGCGATCTGCGGGCGAGGGCGAGGCAGTCGCTGGAACCGGCCAAGCGCCCGCGACGCTGGCTGGCGGTGCGCGAACTGCCGAGGACCGCGTCCGGCAAACCGGCACGCGCACTGGTCGCGGAGCAGCTGCGCGCCGGCTCGTTCGAAGCGGAGGCACTGTGACCCCGGTGGTGATCGCGGCGCGGCGGACGCCGATCGGTGAAGCGGGCGGCGTTCTGCGCCACCTTCCGGTCGACCGGCTCGCCGCTCCGGTGCTGCGCGCCGCGCTGGACGACGTCGGCGTGACCACAGTGGACGATGTGGTTCTCGGGAACGTCCTCGGCCCGGGCGGGAACCCGGCCAGGGTGGCCGCGCTGCGAGCCGGGCTCGGCGAGCGCACTCCCGGCATGACGATCGACCGGCAGTGCGCGAGCGGCCTCACCGCGATCACCACCGCAGCAGCGCTGATCAGCGCCGGTGCCGGTGACTGGTTCCTCGCCGGTGGCGTGGAGAGCCCATCGACCGCGCCGTGGCGCGCGTGGCGCCCGCGCACCGCCACCGAACCGCCCCGCTTCTACCAGCGCGCCCCGTTCGCCCCGGCCGACATCGGCGATCCGGACATGGGCCCGGCGGCCGACCTGGTCGCGGCCGAGGCCGGGATCTCCCGCGAACGCCAGGACGCCTTCGCCGCCCGCAGCCACGCCCGCGCCGTCGCCGCACGCGAGGCCGGCCGGTTCGACGCCGAGTTGGTGCAGGTCAGCGGCACGATCGAGGACGAACGACCGCGCGCGAGGTTCACCGCCGAGCGGCTTGCCCGGTTCCGGCCCGCGTTCACCCCGGACGGCACGGCCACCGCGGCGAACTCCTGCGGGATCAACGACGGCGCGGCAGCCGTGCTGATCACCACCGAGGAGCAGCGCCGCAGGCTCGGCGTGCCCGGCCTGCGCCTGGTGGACTGGCGGACCTCGGGAGTCGACCCGAACCGCCTGGGCCTGGGCGCGGTGCCCGCGATGCGGGAGCTGCTTGAGCGCCACGACCCGGAGGTGGTCGAGTTCAACGAGGCCTTCGCCGGGCAGACGCTGGCCTGCCTGGACGCCGCGGGTATCGACGAGCAGCTGGTCAGCCCGGACGGCGGTGCCATCGCGCTCGGCCACCCGTGGGGTGCGTCGGGAGCGGTGCTGGTGGTGCGGCTGTTCAGCCGGATGGTCCGCGCCGACGGGCCGCGCACCGGCCTGGCCGCGCTGTCGTCCGGTGGCGGGCTCGGGGTGGCGACGATGTGGGAGCGAGTGGGTTGATCGAGTTCGAGGACGTCGGGCACAGCTACGACGAGCGCACCGTGCTGGACGGCGTGAACCTGCGGCTGGACGAGCAGCGCGTGGCGTTCGTGGGCGCGAACGGATCCGGCAAGTCCACGCTGGCCCGCATGATCAACGGACTGGTGCACCCGACCAGCGGCCGGGTGCTCGTCGACGGAGTCGACTCGGCCCGCAACGGCCGCGCGGTGCGACGTCGCGTCGGCTTCGTCTTCACCCACCCGGACAGCCAGATCGTGATGCCCACGGCAGGCGAGGACGTCGCGTTCTCGCTGCGCAAGCAGGGCCTGTCCAAGGCGGAGCGGCAGCGCCGCGCGGCCGAAGTGCTGGCCCAGCACGGCCTGGCGGGCTACGCCGAGCACCCGACGCACCAGCTCTCCGGCGGGCAGAAGCAACTGCTCGCGCTGTGCTCGATGCTGGTCCTGGACCCGGACGTGCTGGTCTGCGACGAGCCGACGACGCTGCTCGACCTGCGCAACAAGCGGCACTTCACCGAGGTCCTGGCCGGACTCCGCCAGCAGGTCGTGCTGGTCACCCACGACCTGGACCTGCTGGAGGACTTCGACCGCGTGGTCGTCCTGGAAGCGGGCAAGGTGGTCGCCGACGACGAGCCCGCCCCGGCGGTCCGGTACTACCGGGAGCTGATCGGATGAACCCGCTGGGCCTGTACGAACCGGGCACCAGCACCGTGCATCGGGCCCCGGCGGGCTGGAAGTTCCTGGCACTGCTGGTGTTCGCGGTAGTGATCTTCGTGCTGAACTCGCCGCTGGCACTGGCTTCTTCCGCGCTGGCGGTCGTCCTGGCCTACGTGCTGGCCCGCATCCCCGCACGCCGCTGCTGGCAGATCTCCCGCCTGCTGATCCCGCTGCTCGCGGTGGTGTTCCTGCTGCAGTGGTGGATGCTCGGCCTCGACAGCGCGGCGGTGGTCTGCCTGCGCCTGCTGACCGCACTCGGCGCGGCGAACCTGTTCACCCTGACGACCCGCGTCGACGACCTGGTCAGCGCGGTGGAACGAGGCCTGCGCCCCACCCGCCGCCTGGGAGTCCGCCCGGAGCGGATCGGCCTGCTGGTAGGCCTGACCCTGCAAGCGGTAGCGGCCCTGTCGACGATCGCGACCCAGGTCCGCGAAGCCCAACGAGCCCGCAACGCGGAGCGCTCGATCTCGGCCTTCGCGGTCCCGTTCCTGGTCAGAACCCTCCGCCACGCCGACGACCTGGGCGAAGCCCTGGCCGCCCGAGGAGTCGGAGACGACGAAACCAGGACTTAAGACCCTGGTGCGAAGTGGCAGCCCCTGGGCATGCTGATGGGTACCGGGGAAACCCGGCGACCGGCCCGAGGATGCAGTGGCCTTGACGACCATCAGGCCGCCAAAGACCTAGCAATCGCTAGATTGCAAAACATTCTCGGGCCCGGCCTATGTCTGGGGTCCGTAGCCCTCACGCACTCACCACGACCCGATCGTCGGCCGTCCAGCGCGGATACCAGCGAAGCTTCCTACTCGGCCCGATTCGGCGGTTCAGAACGATCAGCCACGGCAACCAGACGCTTCGCAGTCTGCCGGGTCCATTGGTTCGGCCATCGCGCTGCAGCCAGTTCGCGCACGCGCTCAAGGTGGCACTCCGTGGAACTTCGATTGACCAACCAGCGCATCGCCCGTTCCGCCCAGTACGGACTGCGACTCCGGAATGCCATGTCCAAAATTTCATCGACAGGCACGTTTGCTTGAATGACTACCGCAGGTAGACGATAGCGCGCAGCCGCATCTTCAAGCCGCTCCCGAAAAATAACTTCATCATCATCAAGAACCGTCAGCCATGATTGCGGAAGCGGCCGCCCTCGCGACACCATCCCCTCCAACCGACCCAGAACCCATTCGCCGCCTCTATCAACTCCGAGCCACATGCCAGTGTCACTGATCAAAACAATCGGAAGCCATGTCACGAACTCATCGCCGCTCCAGGTTTGACGAAATTCGTCATCATCAACTTGCGCGACCGACCTCGCAAGAGGATCACTCCCCATCACAGCCTCCCGGATCACCGAAAGCGAAGAAAATACGCAACCAATTCATCGCGATCAGTTCTGCAGATCACTCCAGCAGTGTACTCTCATCACCCTCCCCACGGCGTATGCGCAACTTCAAGACCATGCTCGCCCATAAACTCAATAAACTTCTGCCTGATCTCCGGCGTCCATTGATGCCCATAGTGACCAGACCATTCATTCGTCAAGAATTCGCCGTTCGGCCCGCGAGACAGTCGGCCACCGACCACATCGGACGGACTCCCACCGATTGATTCCCGAAGCCCATCGTGGCCGAGAATTCCTTGCTCGGATCCAGTCACGAACCTGTTCTGAACCGGATCAAACACAAAGTCACGCTCCCCCTTCGGGAAAAAGTTCTCGACGGCTCCGACCGATTTGACCCGGTCGCTCACTTCCAAAACTCCCGGAATCGGACCACTGCCCGGTAGCTTGGAATCGTCCGGGCACGGAGCCAGGCCGAACGGATCGATCTGGCGAGACGGATTCGAGACATAGCCCTGCGGCCGGGGACTTGCGGCAAGACCGAGCGGATCGTTGCTCGCGTAGCGGGCGGTGTTCGGGTCGTAGTGGCGGTGGTAGTTGTAGTTGAAGCCCGTTTCTGGGTCGTGGTATTGGCCTGGGAAGCGGAGTGGGGTGTACGCGGCGGCTCGGGGTTGGTCGGGTGTTACTCCCCAGAGGGTTGTTCATTGGTGCCAGGACACCGCGCCTTGGTCGTCGATCAGTTCCGTTGGGGTTCCGACGAGGTCGGTGATGATCGAGTGGAACTGCTCGTCGATCCAGCGCTGGGGTGCGTTCCGGACTGCTGAGCGTTGCGTTTGGGTCAGCGGGCGGAAGGTGCCCGGCTCGTAGTTCCAGACCGTTACCCGCGCATCCAGCAGGTGAGGGCCGTTGGGCAGGCCGTCGGTGTGGGCTTGTTCCGCCAGGACCGCCGCGTCCCAGATGAACTCGATCTGCTCCAGGACGCGAGAGCCGTCGGGGGTGAGGCGCTGCTTGGCGACTCGACGACCGAGCGGGTCGTAGCGGTAGCGCCAGCGGGCTCCGTCCGGGGTGAGGACTTCGGTCAGGCGGTCGTCGGCGTCCCAGAAGTAGCGCCAGGTGTCGGGCTTGCGGGACAGGCGCTTCCGCTGGCGGAGCACCACCCGGCCTTGGGCGTCGTGCTCGTAGCGGACCTTGCCCGCTCGGCGGATCAGCGTGCCGCTGTACTCGCGGTCCCCGAGCTCCTCGGGGTCGTTGGTCGGCCAGGACGCGTGCGCGAGATTTCCCGCCGCGTCGTAGGCATAGCGCTCCGACCAGCCCGGCCCGTTCACCGCGGTGATCCGGCCGAGGCGGTCGAGGTCGAACGTCCGCGGCCCCGTGAGCTTGTCGTCGAGCCCGGTCAGGTACCCGTCCGCGCGGTAGGTGTACGAGCGCCGCTGGACCTGCTGACCGGCCCGGTCGAGGGTTTGCGAGAGCAGCTGGTGGTTGGCGTTCCAGGCCTGGGCCAGGACGACGTCCGGGCCCAGATCGCGCTGAACCTCGTGACCTGCGCGGTCGTAGCCGAAACGCAGGGTGCGACCCGACGTGTGCAGCGCGCTCGGCCGACCGTTCGGGTCGTACTCCCACACGCTCTCCGCGCCCGACGGCGTGCGGCGCCGGATCCTGCGGCCCAGCGGGTCGTACACCGACGCCACGGTGCGGCCGTTGATGGTCTCGGCGAGCACGCGTCCGGCCGGGTCGCGGTCGAAGGTGACCTGGGTGTCGCCGTCCATCGCTTCGAGCAGGCGGCCCAGCGGGTCGTAGGTGAAGGTCGACGTCACCGAGCCGTTGCGGCGCTCGATCACGTTTCCCAGGACGTCGCGGGAGAACGAGGTGGTCTCGCCGGCACCGTTGGTGCGCTCGATCAGCTGCCCCGCCGCGTCGTGCCGGTAGGTGACCGCGCGTCCGTTGAAGTCGATCTCCCGCGCCAGGTTGCCCACCACGTCGTAGTCATAGCGCCACACCAGGCCCTGCTCGTTGGTGACGCCGACCAGGCGGAGCTCGGTGTCGTAGTCGAACTCCAGGCGCGTCCCGTCGGGCCGGATCTCCGCCGACGGCAGGTCGAAGTGCGTGACCTCGGTGCGCGTCTCCTGGCCCAGGGCGTCGACGAAGGTGCGGAGGTTGCCCTCGCCGTCGTACAGCCAGCGCTCGGTCGCGCCGTCCGGCGAGGTCCGCCACGCCGGTTTGCCGTCCACCGTCCAGCCGAACCGGGTGGTGCCGCCCAGCGGATCCACCACCTCCGCGACCCGGCCGAACCCGTCCCGCGCGTAGCGGGTCGCGTTGCCCATCGGGTCGGTCACGACGACCGGAAGACCTGCCGCGTCCGTCTCGACGCGCCGCACGTTGCCAAGCGCGTCCGTGAAGCTCGCCAGATGACCGTGCTCGTCGTAGGCGTAGGTGGTGACCGCACCGAGCGCGTCGACCGACCTGACGACGTTCCCGCGCTCGTCGTACTCCCGGCGCGACACCGTGCCATCGGGCGCGATGATCGTGACCGGGAGCCGGAGGTCGTCGTACTCGAGCCGGGTCTGGCTGCCGTCCGGACGCGTGACCGCGATCAGGTTGCCGACCTCGTCGTACTCGTGGCGGACCGTGCGGCCGAGCTGATCGGTCCGGGAGAGCAACCGGTCCCGGTCGTCCCACTCGGACCGGATCTCGCCGCCCTGCGCATCGACCTCGCGGACCGTCTGACCGGCCTCGTTGAGGTGGTACTCGGTTCGGGCGCCCTGCGAATCGGTCCAGCGGGTGATCCGGTTCTCGTGGTCGTACTCCAGCGTGCCGCTGAAGAACCCGCCCGAGCCCTCCACCTCCACGACCCGGCCACCATCGTCGTAGACGTAGCGGTACCACTCGTCGTTGCGGTCGGTCCAGCTCGTGATGCGCCCGGACTCGTCGTAGGTGAACCGAAGCGGCAGACCGGAGGCGTTGATCACTTCCGTGAGCCGCTGGTCCTCGTAGCCGTAGCGCATCAGCAGCACGTCATCGCCGTCGTCCGCATCGCGGAGGTGCAACGCCGTCACCAGACCGGCGTCGGACTCCACCCGGATGCGGTAGCCGCCGGAATGCCGCACCTCGACGGGCACGCCGTCGGCATCGCGCTCGACGTCGATGCGCTGGCCGCTGCGATCGACGATCGCGGTCAACGGCCGGATCTCGCCCGCAGGGCCGAAGTGCAGCGTCCTGCCCTGCGCCACGTCGGTGATCGTGTAGGTGTCGCCCTCGGAACGCGCCAAGCGCCGCTGCGGCCCGGTCACCGCGTCGGCGGACGCTCCCCGCGCCGGCTGCGGGAAGAGGGAGAGCGTGCCGTCGTCGGCGACGAAGCACACGTCGGTCCCGTCCAGCTCCAGCCGCTGGTCCAGCGTCGAAGCCCACGTCGGGCCGAAGTGCTGACCGGCCCGGAAGGACGACAGGTGCAACCGCTTGAGGACCAGGGGAAGCAGGCCCGGGAGTTCGACATCGGTCTGCGCGAGCACCATGCTCCCGGTGGCGACGTCGATCGGGTCCCCGGTCGTCTGTCGCTCGGGAACCGGAACCCGGTGTTCGGGAGCGTCCGGAAGCTTCTTGATCGTCTTGAGGATCTTGCCGATCCCACCGGTGAGGACGCCGCCGATGACCTCGCCGGTGATCCTGCCCAGCCCCACTTCACCGCGCCCGTTGGCGAAATCGTTCCAGGAAACCATCTCCTTGAACGTCTCCACGGGGTGGGTGGCGGCGTAGGCCATCGCCTTCACCGTCCCCAGCGGATCGGAGAAGGCGTCGTAGAACGCGGTGAACGTGCCGCTGAAACCTTCCCAGAGCGCGCCGTAGAAGTTCGCGTCGATCTGCGCCTGGGAATCCTGGGGCGCCACCGCGGCTTCTTCCCGCAGCGCGAAGGCAGCGCGGTCGCCCTCCCCGGCCAGTTCCTGCCGAGCCGCTCGCAGCATGTCCTGGGCGGCCTGCCGCCGTTCCGCACCGGGATCGACGAAGGGAGCGACCGCACCGCCTTGCGCGTCGGCGACGGCCTTCTCGTAGTCCAGCTTCGCCTGCTCGGTGGCGGCTTCGCCCTCCGCCCACAACCGGGCGGCCTCGGCCGCCTCGGCCTGGGCCCACCGCAGCACCCGCGCGTACTCCTCAAGCGCGGCAGCCCCAGCCGCCAGCGAATCCCCGCCGTCGAACCAGCGCGGGACATCGGTCTGGTGCTGCTCGTGCCAGAGGTCCGCGGCCTCGCCGCTCCACCCGCCGGCATCGATGCGCTTCAGCGCTTCGCCGGTCTCGGACGCCCTGACCGATCGCTCCCGGATGAACCGGGCGTTCGCCATGATCGCATCCGGGTCTCCGGGCACCAGCAGCGTCGGCTCGGTGACCTGCCCGAGCTCGTAGGTCATCGGCCCATCCCCGGGATCGTCATCGGCGGCTGCACGGCATCGATGCCCGGATCGACGGAGAGCGCGTCCGCACCGGCCTGATCCGCTTCCCGGTACGCCTTGGCGGTCTCGGCGAGCGAATAGCTCATCCGGGTCGCCCGGTCGCACAGCGCGTCCAGGCCGACCGACCACCGGTCGCAGAACTCCGTCAAGGCCGAGAGCAGATCGGCGTGCCCGTAGGACTCGCTCGCGCCCGGTAGCTCGCTCAGCTCCGAGTTGTCCTGCCCGGCGACGAGTTCGTCCATGTTCCTCGCCGCGGCTTCCAGCAGCTCGATCTCGACGTGAAAACCGTTGCCGTCCAAACTCACCGCACCGCCTTGCGAGCAGCGGCCTGGCGCGCCGGCGCCGTGCGCTTCCACTCCCGCTCGAGCGCGAAGAAGTCGTCGACCCGCGCCACCAGCGGCAGCCGGTGGTCGTCATCGGGATCGACCATCACACCCACACCGGGCGGCACCAGCTCCAGGAAGATCGAGCCCGGCATCGAGATGTAGTCGCACTCACCCGCATAGGCGGCAAGGCGGTCCAGGCTGGTGAACGCCACCGTCCACCGGCCCTGGCCCTCGGTGTCGGTCACGAACACGCCGGGCCTCTCCGGCCTCCGGGCGTACACGACGGCCTTCGCGAACGCCGCGTAGAACGCCTTGATCGGTCGCTCGCCTGCGGACACGGCTCGGGCCAGGGCTGTTAGGTCTGGTTCCCCCACTGACACGCGGGGGACCCTACCCAGGAACGTGACGAACTGTCAGGAATTCTGACGCCATTGGGCGAGGACGGTGACCGTGCCCGGGTCCACTTCGGTGAAGCCCGCGTCTCGGACCATGCCCACTCGGGCTTCTCGCCAGGCCTTCTCCGGGTTGTCGCGGGGGTGCAGGCCGGCCCAGGTCTCCGCGTCGGCCTTGCGGACCGAGCAGCGGAAGCCGTCGGCGGACCAGCGCTCCAGCTCCGCGCTCATGCCTTCGCCGTGCATCAGGGAGGCCAGGATCATCGTCGCGTGGCCGACCTGGGCCGCCGACTTGCCCGCGCTCATCGGGACGTCCGGGTTCAGCCACAGCACCGGTGCGTCCGGGGCCGGGGCTCCCGGGTCGTCGGAATCCAGTTCGCTGCCGGAGATCTGCAGGCGGCTGAGCTCCTTCGGCATGTCCGCGACGCGCATCGGCAGGAAGGCCCGCACCTCGGCGTTGCCGACCTTGAAGGTGCGGCCGGGCAAAGACTGCACCGCTTCCCAGTGCGCTCCGCGTGCCCGCCGGGCCACCTTGCGGATGCGGCCGCTGATCCAGGTGCTCATGGCCTCGTGCCACTCGCCGCCCGGCTTGCAGCGCTCGTCCAGGCACACCGCCAGCGCCGCCGATGCCGCCGCTTCCAGCAGCGCCGTGCGGTCCGGTGGCTCTCGCCGCTCGATGCGCAGGACCATCGGCATCAGCACCACGTTCTCCGGGTCCTCGTCCGAGGTGTCCGCGGTGGCCGCACCCGGCAGGGCCAGCCAGGAGGCGTAGCGGGTGATCAGCGGGTCCAGCACGTCGAAGGCGGTGTCCTGCACACCTCCGTCAGCCGCTTCCGGGCCGTCGTTATTCCCAGGTCGCATCACACGTCCAGCGGGACCCGCCGCAGCACTCCGTCCTCGGCGTCGGCCGATTCGATCTCGGCGCGGGTGACGCCCAGGACGAACAGCACCGCGTCCAGGAACGGGTGGGACAGGGCGGTGTCGGCGACCTCGCGCAGCGCGGGCTTGGCGTTGAAAGCCACGCCCAGTCCGGCCGCCGAGAGCATGTCGATGTCGTTGGCCCCGTCGCCGACCGCGACGCACTGCGCGGCCGGGACTCCGAAGGACTCGGCGAAGCGGCGCAGCGCCTTCGCCTTGCCGGCGCGGTCCACGATCTCGCCGATCACCCGGCCGGTCAGCTTGCCGTCCACGACCTCCAGCTCGTTCGCCGCGCTGAAGTCCAGGCCGAGCTCGTCCACCAGCTGGTCGATGATCTGGGTGAACCCGCCGGAGACCACACCGGTGTGGAAGCCCAGCCGCCGCAGCGTGCGGATCGTGGTGCGGGCGCCCGCGGTGAGCTCCAGCTCCGCGGCGACGTCGTCCAGCACCGACGCGGGCAGGCCCTCCAGCACCGCCACCCGCTGCCGCAGCGATTCGGCGAAGTCCAGCTCGCCGCGCATGGCGCGCTCGGTGACCTCGCGGACCTGGTCCTCGCAGCCGGCCCGCGCGGCCAGCATCTCGATGACCTCGCCCTGGATCAGCGTGGAGTCCACGTCGAAGACCACCAGCCGCTTCGCCCGCCGGGCCAGCCCGGTGCGCTCCACCGCCAGGTCCACCCCGACGCGCGCGGCGATATCGGCCATCGCCTGGGTCAGCGCCGTGTCGTCGTCCGACTCCGGCGCGCTGACCTGCAGCTCCAGCCCGGTCACCGGGTAGTCGGCGACCCGCCGGATGGAGTCGATGTTGACGCCGATCTCGGCCAGCCCGCGGGAGACCTCGCTGAAGTGGCGCGCGGTCAGCGGCTGCCCGAGCACCACCACCACGTGGCTGGAGGAGAGCTTGCTGCCGTCGCCGTCCGCGGCGCCGATCGCCACGTCGACGGTCATGCCGACGGTGGCCATCGCCTGCTCCACCGCCTCCTGCAGCTGCTCCGGGTCGCGTTCGGTGGACACCAGGACACCGAGCACCAGACGACCTCGGATCACCACCTGCTCGACGTCGACGATGTCCACGCCGTGCCGGGTCAGCGCGGCGAACAGCACGGAGGTGACGCCCGGCTTGTCCTTCCCGGTCACGGTGATCAGGACGGTGGTCGCGTTCGAGGTGCTCACGACAGCGGTTCTTCCTCTCTCAAAGGCCCCGACAAACGTCGAGCCCCGGCGAGCATGGCCCGCCGGGGCTCGTCGTCGAGCTAGCTCCACCCTGGCACAGGTGCGTACCGCGGGGCTAGCGCACAGATCACTTCTCGGTGGTGTCGTCCCTGTTGGACTCGTCCTTGGTGACCGGCTTCTGCTTCACCGCCGTGGCCGTGCCGCCGCCCTCGTGCTTGTGGGCGAGGGTCTTGCCGGTCAGGCTCAGGTGCGATTCGAGGCGCATCCGCTCGGCGATGTGCGGGTAGTGCAGCTCGAAGGCCGGGCGCTCGGAGCGGATCCGGGGCAGCTCGGTGAAGTTGTGCCGCGGCGGCGGGCAGGAGGTGGCCCACTCCAGCGAGTTGCCGTAGCCCCACGGGTCGTCGACCTCGACGACCTCGCCGTAGCGGTAGCTCTTGAACACGTTGTAGAGGAACGGCAGCATCGAGGCACCCAGGATGAACGCACCGACCGTGGAGATCGTGTTCAGCATGGTGAAGCCGTCGGACTCCAGGTAGTCGGCGTACCGGCGCGGCATGCCCTCGTTGCCCAGCCAGTGCTGGACCAGGAAGGTGCCGTGGAAGCCGATGAACGTCAGCCAGAAGTGCAGCTTGGCCAGCCGCTCGTCCATCATCCGGCCGGTCATCTTCGGGAACCAGAAGTAGATGCCTGCGAAGGTCGCGAACACGATCGTGCCGTAGAGCACGTAGTGGAAGTGCGCGACCACGAAGTAGGTGTCCGACACGTGGAAGTCGACCGGCGGCATCGCCAGCAGCACACCGGTCAGACCGCCGAAGAGGAAGGTGACCAGGAAGCCGACGCTGAAGAGCATCGGTGATTCGAAGGTCAGCTGGCCCTTCCACATGGTGCCGATCCAGTTGAAGAACTTCACACCGGTCGGGACCGCGATCAGGAACGTGGTGAAGGCGAAGAACGGCAGCAGCACCGCGCCGGTGGCGTACATGTGGTGCGCCCAGACCACGACCGACAGGGCCGCGATGCCCAGCGTGGCGTACACCAGGCCGGAGTAGCCGAAGATCGGCTTGCGGCTGAACACCGGGAAGATCTCCGAGACGATGCCGAAGAACGGCAGCGCCACGATGTAGACCTCGGGGTGGCCGAAGAACCAGAACAGGTGCTGCCAGAGGATCACGCCACCGTTGGCCGGGTCGAACACGTGCGCACCCAGGTGCCGGTCGGCCATCAGGCCCAGCAGCGCGGCGGTCAGGATCGGGAACGCCATCAGGATCAGCACGCTGGTCACCAGGATGTTCCAGGTGAAGATCGGCATCCGGAACATCGTCATGCCCGGCGCGCGCAAGCAGACCACCGTGGTGATCATGTTCACCGCACCCAGGATGGTGCCCAGACCACCGACGGCCAGACCCGCGATCCACATGTCCGCGCCGTGGCCCGGCGAGTGCAGGGCGTCCGACAGCGGGGTGTAGGCGAACCAGCCGAAGTCCGCGGCGCCGCCCGGCAGCAGGAAGCCGCTGACGACCATCAGACCGCCGAACGAGTACAGCCAGTACCCGAGGGCGTTCAGCCGCGGGAACGCGACGTCGGGGGAACCGATCTGCAGCGGCAGGATGTAGTTCGCGAAGCCGAACAGGATCGGCGTCGCGTACAGCAGCAGCATCACCGTGCCGTGCATGGTGAACAGCTGGTTGTACTGCTCCTGCGACAGGAACTGCATCCCCGGAACGGCGAGCTCACCGCGGATCAGCATCGCCATCAGGCCGCCGACCAGGAAGAACGCCATCGACGTGACCAGGTAGAGGATGCCGATTTGCTTGTGGTCCGTGGTGCGGAACATCCGCGCCATGAACGAACCCTTGACCGTTTTGCGCACCGGATAGGGGCGCGTGGCGATCGGCTGTGGCGCGACGGCCGTCACGGTGCCTCCTGCACTCCCTTGAAGCCTTCATCGGATCCGGTCGGATCCGCCCCGACCCGGGTGGGCCGGACGACAGCATGCGACACCCCGCAGGGCGACTGCAGGACGAGCAGATCGCGAACGCTGCCGACTGCGGATACTAGTCCCGGCTCCCGGCCGCAGTTCGGCCGGGCCGTAGCCACCCTATTCATTGCCCCGCGCCCGGTCACCCCGAGTGAGATCGACCCGACAGGCCGCGATCACCGCGGGCGCGGCGGCGATGTCGCCCGCACGCGCCCCGAGAGCCTGCTGGCGAAGCCATCCGCGCCTGTGAAGCGGCGAAGCCGCTTGCATCCACCTGCGCAGGGTGACCACCGGCGGGCTCTGAGTGGTTTCCTGGCGAGGACGGCCCCTCCGCCGTGTATCGGGCATACATCAGGAGGGGCACCCGCAGTCCAGGGAAGCACTCAGGTTCCGCCAAGCGACCACCCAAGCAACCCATCCACGAGCAGGTTCTGGAGGGGCGGTTAGCCTACTGGTCAACAGGTCCGGCAGCCCGACCTGCGAGCAGTTCGACGGGCCGCCCTGGGACGACGTCCACCAGATCCTGGAGGGGAAGCACGTGCGGAGGAGCACGATCATCGGCGCTGTGCTGATCGGCGGTCTCGCCCTCGCGGGCTGCACGCCTGCCGAGGCACCGAGCGACCAGCCCCCGGCCCCCGGCACGCCGCCGCCGGCGACCGCGCAGCACAACGCCGGGCAGCACGGCGCGGGTGAGCACAGCGAGACGGACCGCGAGTTCGCCCAGCAGCTGCTCGCCAACCGCCAGCAGGTGCTGGAACTGACGCAGCTGGCCCAGAGCAACGCGCAGAGCGCGGACGCCAAGGCGCTCGCCGGCGAGCTCCAGCAGTCCGCCCAGCTGCAGGTCGGCCAGCTCAACGCGTTCCTGACCTCGGCCGCCGGCCAGGAGTCGGGCAGCGCCCCGGAGGACACCGCCGACCAGGCCGACGGCACCGGCCAGCAGTCCACGCAGCAGCTGGACCAGCTGAAGCAGGTCACCGGCGCGCAGTTCGACCAGCAGTGGAAGCAGGCCGTGCAGGCGCTGGAGCAGAGCGCCGCGCAGCTGGCCCGCTCCGAGCAGGAGGAGGGCCAGTCGCAGGCCATGCGCAAGCTGGCCGAGGACTTCCTCGCCGGGCAGCAGGACGTGCTGACCAAGCTCAACGCCCTCTGATCCGAGGCACCGGACGGGGCCGCAGACACCTGCGGCCCCGTTTGCTTTTCAGGCCCGCCGCCTGATCCGCCTGACCAGCGCTTCCAGCCCGGACGCCAGCAAGGCCACCGCGAGGTACGCGGGCCAGAGCAGCAGGTGCGTGGCCGCCGGAGTGCCGACGTCGACGAGCTGCTCGTCGAATCCCGCCAGCAGCGCGCCGACGGCCAGCAGCAGCACCGGCAGCACCAGCCCGGACCGCAGCAGCAGGAAGCCCGCCACCGCGAACGCGACGGCGTTGCCCACCAGCGCCCAGACCAGCAACCCGCCGGAGAGCGTGGTTCCGAACGCGGTGCACGCGGTCGCGATCACGGCCAGCACCGCGGCCACCCCGAGCGCCTTCCGCCTGCGCGGCCGCTCCTGACCGCGCCGGAGCCCGGCCGCGCCGACGAGCACGAGCAGCCGCGGCCAGCCCGCCACCAACGCCCCGATCCACTGCGGACCAGCGCCGACGAGCACTCCGCCGATCTCGATGCGCTCGCCGGAGCCCACGATCTCGCCGAGCACCACCAGTGCCGTGACCGCGCCGAGGCACCACACCGGTGCCCAGGTTTCCCGGCGGGCGAAGAACGCCAGGGCCGCGGGCACCGCCAACCCGATCAGCACCGGATCGAGCGGATACCCGAACAGGACGCCGAGCAGCGCGATCAGCGCCGCGTAGGCCGCACCGAGAGCAATGCTGATCACAATTCCTCCTGGAACAGCTCGACGACCCGGCGGACGGTGTCCGCGGTGGCTGCCGCGTTGGCCTGCGGAGTTCCGCCGCCCGCGGCCCAGAAGACGCCCGGGATCAGCGCGGCCGCGGTCGTGTAGGAGGTCGGGAGGTTCGGCACGTCGAGGATGAAGTGCCCGGCTCCCGGCTGGACCACGTGCTCGGCCCGGTCGCCGAGCCGCCGGGCGGCGACGTCCAGCAGCCGCTGCGACGGCCACATCTCGTCCCGCTCGGCCGACACCAGCAGGAACGCGGCATCGCTGCGCTCCACCGGGATCGCCGCGCGATCCAGCTCCGCCCGCGTGGCCGTCGTGCCCTGGGTGTCGACGAACTTCCCCGGGCGCCCGCGCGCGGCATCGGCCAGGAAGCCGACCGGCGAGCCGGGTGCCGCGATCACCAGCGGCGGGAGCTCGGCACCGGCGTGCGTCCAGGACGACGCCTGCGGCGCCATGCTCGGGAACACCGCTCCGGATCCGACGACCGACGCCACCGCGCCCACGCCGGGCGAGAACGCGCCGAGCACCAGCGCGAACTCGCCGCCCCTGGACAAGCCGACCACGCCGACCCGCCCGTCGGAGACCTCCGGCCGCGCCCGCAGCCAGTCCACCGCGCGGTTGCCGTACTCGACCGGGATCCGGTCCAGCGCGGGCGGCAGCCCGGGCAGCCCGAAGTAGGCCAGGCCCAGCACGGCGAAGCCCTTCCCGGCCAGGAACCGCCCCAGCTCGGGATTCGGCCGCCCGCCCTCCGATCCGCCCAGCAGGATCACGCCCGGGTGCGGCCCGGGGCCGGGCGGCAGGTGGAGATCCCCGACCAGCCCGTCCTCGGCGACCGGCACCGACCGCACACCCGGCGCGTGCAACGGCACCACCACCGGTTCCTGCGCCACGGTGCGCCCGCCGATGTCGACGCCGACGGTGAGCTGGACCTCTGATCCGCTCAACGCCGCTCGCGGTTCGGACACCGCTTCTCCGGACGGCAGCCGCATCGACCACAGCAGACCGGTGGGGTCCGCTCCGGCGTAGGAGCCGCCGACCGGGGCGTGCTCGGCGATGTCCACGCGCCCGCCGCGATCCGCCGCGAACGTCGCCCACGAAGTCCACAGCCGACCGCGGTCGTCGGTCATCCGTGCCCAGACCGAAGCCCGCTCTCCCGGAGTCAATCCGCTCACGACCACCGCGAGCGGCTCGTCGATCGCACCGCTGCCGACGTCCAGCGCGGGGGCGGCACGGGCGGTGCCCGCGCACCCGGTGAGCAGCAGCGCCGCGGCCAGCAGGCCGATCACACGTCGCATCGAAACCTCCACTTCAAGATCGAGTGGGGTCAACGGTGCGGCCTCCAGCGACGGGAGGGTCAAGCCCGCGGGATCCGCCTCTTCCGCAGCGCTCCGGCGGAACCTACTATGAGTAGCCTACTGTCGAGTAGATAACGTCGACCGAGGGAGTGCTCATGCCGAACGTGTCCGGCAAGGTCGTCCTGATCACCGGTGCCGCGCGAGGGATCGGCGCGCAGACCGCCCGGGAGCTGGCCCGCCGCGGCGCACGGCTCGCCCTGATCGGCCTGGAGCCCGACGAGCTCGCCGCCGTCGCGGCGGAGCTCGGCGACGGCCACTTCTGGGCCGAGGCCGACGTCACCGACGGCGACTCGATCAAGGCCGCCGTGGACGCCGCCGCCGAGCAGCTCGGGCGCATCGACGCGGTCATCGCCAACGCCGGGATCGCCCCCATCGGAACCGTGCGCAAGAGCGACCCGAGCGCGTTCACCAAGACCATCGACGTCAACATCAACGGCGTCTTCCACACCGCCCGCGCGGCGCTGCCGCACCTGATCGAGCGTCGCGGCTACCTGCTGGTGGTCTCGTCGCTGTCGGCCTTCACGCCGATCGGCGGTATGGCCGCCTACACCGCGAGCAAGTCCGGCGCGGAAGCACTCGCCTGCGCGCTGCGCACCGAGGTCATGCACCTGGGCGTGGGCGTGGGCAGCGCGCACCCGTCGTGGATCGACACCGACATGGTGCGCGACGTGGCGCACGACCTGAGCGCCTTCGAGATGATGCGCAAGCGCCTGCCCTGGCCGATGCGCGCCACCACGAGCGTGGAGGACTGCGCCAAGGCCTTCGCCGACGGCGTCGAGCGACGAGCCCGCCGGGTGTACGTGCCGCGCGCCATCGCGCTGATGCACTGGCTGCGCAACGTCCCGTCGTCGCGGCTCGTCGAGTTCCTCATGCGGCCGACCGTGCGCCGCCTGATCCCGAAGATGGAGCAGGAGGTCGCCGCGCTCGGCCGTTCCCTCAGCGAGCGCAACGAGAAGATCCAGCGCTGACCGTCCACTTCGGATGGTGGAACCGGTGGCCGGGGGTGTCTGACGCGGAAAGCTCCCCCGGCCACCGGGGCTCATCGTGAGCGCTGCTGGCTGAGCACTCGCGCTCCTGCTCGACCTTGGCGATCAGCACCCACACCGTCTCGCCGGCGCGGCCGGAGGCGCTGTGCTGCGGGCGGCTGCCGACCCAGTGCGGCAGCCGCGCCAGGATCCCGCCGACGGCCGCGCCGATCGTGTTGCACACGACGTCGTCGGTCGCGGCGACCCGGCCGGGCACGGCCAGGAACTGGATCAGCTCGATCGACACCGACAGCAGCAGCCCGGCGAACGCGATCTTGACGACGCTGTCGAACCACGGCAGCCGCTGCGGCGCCAGCACCGCCAGCGGCACCAGCAGGAGCACGTTCCCGGCCAGCTGGACCCAGGGCAGCACATCGCCCGGGCCGGCCGTCAGCGCCATCGACACGTCCTTGCCGAGGCTGGGTCGTACGGGTTCCGCAGCCGGCGGCTGCGGGAGGAAGACCAGATATCCGACGCAGAGCGCCGAGTACGCGAGCGCCCCGTCGAGCAGCGGCTCCCGCGGGTCGGGGCCGCTGCGAGCCACTGCGCGCGCCACCGCGGATCCCAATCCCACCGCCAGCGAGAGCGGGAGCAGAACAGTCACCACCGGCGCGAATCCGTCGAATGCCACGAGAACCTGCTGCACGTCCGCCGCACTTCCTCTGGCCGTCATCGCCAGGAACACCCGACCACCGAAGAATCCACAATGGATCTACCGGCGAACCGGAAACCGTTGGGAATGAGCATCTCCAGCGGTCGGCGTTGACCGACATCTGCACGAGAATCAGGGTTCGGCAGCGGGCGGACGTCGTCCCCGGAGGCCACGGCATCCGTCCACCAATCCGGGAAAGCCGATGAAACAGCAGGTGAGACGCCATGTCGTCACCCCAGCAGGGGTTCGCCGCACGCCCGCACCTCCCGACTCGCCCGCGCCACTTCCAGTGCTTGAGAATTCGACCCGGTCAGCCCCGAAGATAACGACCAGGGCACAGAGCACCAGCACCCTGACCAAAACACGCCAGTCTTATCGGAACTGTCCACAGCGGACCGGAAAACCGATTCCAGAACTCCCCACCAGTAATTTTTACGCGACGGACAACACGCCGAGATCCCCTATTCACACAATTAACACCGAGCCCGCAAAGCCCCCGATGCGAATTTCGCCCAACCCCGGATGAACACCAACCGAACTCCACGGTGCCACACCCGCCGCCGCCCTAGGCACCGCTCGCCCGACATCTCGGGGAGCCCCGTCAAGCCCTGCCCCACACAGCTCGGCGGCTCGGTAGCGCGCCAAGCCGAACCAGCCACCCGCCGAGCCGGGTGAAGCCGACACAGCTGCGCAGAGATCGTGCGCGCAAAACGGTGCTAGAACACCGCTATTCACTCACGCCCCACAGCCTCTAGCTGGCAGCGCCGAGCCCACCACCATGGACCGCAAGACGAAAGCACCCACCCGGACGCGCCGGCCCACAGGGCCAGCCCAACCCGATCCTTCGAATCCCAAGCCCAGTCCTCATCATCCAGCCGACTTCCGGGCCCACCGACCACGACCTTGTCGAGGTCTTCGATCCGGCCGTCGTCGAGGATGCGGAACCGAAGCTGCTCGCCAGCGCATCGATCTCGGCCAGCTGCCGCTGAGCCGCTTCGACCGCTCCCACGTTGGCGATGAGAGCTCGCCGCACACCGCAACCGACGAGTTCGTGCAGGTTCTGCCCGAGGGCACCGTGCCGGGCCTCCGCCGCCCGCGCCGCGTCACCCTGCCCCCTGCGCTTTCCGGATGCGGTGAGCTCGTGTCCATCCAGCTACGGCCAGCGCTCGACGCCGCCGTGGTGCTGGGCAGCGCCAGCTGATCTTCTCCCCGATCGCGCCGAGCCGCGTTTTCCAGCTTGTCCAACCACCGAGAATCTTACGCCCGACGCCTTCCGCAGTTCTCCGACAAAAACTTGGTAGCTCATTGGTCCTCCCCAGCCGAGAAACCCGCCAAGCTCGGTTCAGGATCATGCAGCTTCCAGCAAGCTCTCCGCGCTGCGGCGCAACGGGTGAAGATGCGACGCAGAAGGCGCGGACTCAGGTCCACGCACATCCGACCATTACTCCACTCGGGCGAAATTCGATTGAACTCGATCAAGTGACGTGAACCAGGAACGAACGGCTGGCAAACTCACTTTGCGTGACCGGACTGACGGAGCAGGTACGAAAGTGGCTAGTTTCGCTCAACGAAGACGAGTTAGGCACCGTGCTCACGGTATGCGACCGGTTACGCTCCGCCGCGAAGCTGCCCACGGTACCGAAGTGGGCTCCGGCAACGGCACGAGTCCAAGCGGCATGTCGAATATGGGCTCAGCGGGCTTCCGGGAAGGAGCTCGAGTTCGTCATCGCGAGCGCAGTTCCTGCTGTTGCGGACCTGCTCGTCGAGCAATACGGGTGGCCACCGAAGAACGTCAAGGAACCCGATCTCGAACGACTCACCGAGATGCTGACCACGCTGGGGCGTCCTATCGGCTTGCTCGGGCTCTACGCACTTCTGCTGTCGGACCAGCCGGCCAGCCAATTGGCCAGGGAACACCATGGGGCGCTGGAGAAAGCCCTGCAAGCAGCAATCCCGAAAAAGGTTCCCGCACCGACGGAGAAGCCGGGTTCCCATCACCGCCCGCTCGCGGAACCGAGCGGAGGCACTGAAATCCCCGACCACGCAATGGATGCCAATCCACCCGGCATCGATGCGGCAGCGCTCGACCAGCTGACGGAAGGCCTGGCCAAGCTCCAAGAACTCGCGGGAACTCTCGCGACCCGCCTGCGCGCAACCGCTGGTGACGTTGAAGTCGGACGTGCTATCCCCGCAGGGTTGAACGCGCTGCTGACCAGCTATGACGAGCAGCTTGAAAACCTGGCAGCAGAGCTGGCGAAGTACGACCGAACGTGGTCCGCAGCCGGTTTCGACGCCGTCGAGCAACAACTCGCGGTGTGGCGTTCCGATCTTGCGGACAAGGAACACGCGCGGCGTCAGCAAGTGGCCAAAAGGATCGACGAGCTCAAGCGGTCGATATCCGGCGTCGACGATCTGATCGCGAACAATCCCGTCCCCGGATTGCCAGATATCCGGGCCAAATACCAGCGGCAGTTGGACGAATTGCTCGCCTCCCTCGCAGAAGAACACACCGTTTGCACTGATGCAGGGCCTGAAGGCAGTCACCCGTCAAGCGACCGGAACGACGACGCGCTAGCAGCTGATGAGGAACAGCCGGTCGTCGACCACGAGGCTGATCCGGAACAACCGGAATCCACTACTTGTTCCCGCACTCCCGTTGTGGATGCTGTCACGGAACCGGAACCGGAACCGGAACCGGAACCGGAGGCCGAGGCCGAGGCCGAGGCCGAAACGGGCTCCGCGGAGGAGTCACCGCTCGACTCCCCGTGGGAGGAGGGAACGCCGCCGGTGGCAGTTGCGCTGGTGGAGTCCGGCCGGCTCGCCGAGGCATACTGGGTCACTGCGATGTCGGCAGAGCCGGATCGTCGCAGCGCCGTCCTGAGTTTCGCCACCGCTGCGTACAACGCTCACAACAGCGAAGACGCGACTGCTGTACTGGGTTCATTCGCGCTGAACGGTCAAGAACTCGGCCGTGACGCCGACGCCGCCGTACTCGCCACCACCAGTCTGCTCCGCGCAGGGTTGGTCGCTGGATGGGGACCGCAAATGCTCGCCCAGCTGGAACCGACGCTCGGCATACTCCCCACTCCGTGGCACGAACTGCTCAAAACCGCAATCCGAGCGACCCGGGTTCAGTACCGGATCGAACCGACGGTCGGCGTACCTCTTACGGCCGACACCGATGAGATCCGAACGGAACTGGGAAGACGCGCCGCCAGCCTGGCGGCGGACCTCCCGCACCGGAAGAACCTCTACCAACGAGGAACCCGGGTGCTGCAGCGGCTGGTTCGAGAAGGCCAACCCCTGGACAACGGTCTCCAAGCGGTGATCGCCTGGTCAAACGGTACAGGGAGCAGCGAGCAACTCACGTCGGCGCTGGAAAGTTTCACCGGGCACGACGTGGCCGACGAGCTGATCGAAGCCGCCGATGCTGCAGTTCGCACGCCCAAGCAGACGCGAGAACCCATCATCGCTGGGGCGCGACGCGGACTCCAAAGGGCCGTCGACGAGGTCGCCGCTCTGGTACGGGAAGCGCACGCGGTCAGCGCGCGGATCGGGTCCGCGGGTTCAAAGGACCTGGCCGTCGGCGATGCACTTAGGCGTGCGGTCACCGCCTTGCAGGATCAGCCGACCCCACCAGGCATGGCAGGCAGCGCGGTGAAGCTGCTGCGGGATTGGCTGGCCGACCCCAGCAACACATCTGCGCCTGCTTCGCTGGGCCGCCAGCTGACTCTGACCGATGACGGTAGCTCGACCGAGCCGACCACGGATGTCCTTCTTCCGCTCACCGACCTGCCATGGGCAGCCGATGGACGTCCCGATCACACCCACCCGGCCACCTCGGCGGTACTCGCTCGACTGACCCGACCGTTCGACATCACTGAGGCCGTCGCGGCGTACTGCAAGCGCGGAGACCTGCGCAGAGCGACTCGCATCCTCGAACTCCACGAGCACAACTACTGGGGAATGGAGGCCGACGGCGCACGCCTTCAGCAGAACATCAACGCCGCAACGCAGGATTGGATTGCGCGGCATCGCAAAGCGGTGGTCGAGGCCCGCGACCTGTTCGACCGGGTGCGCGCTCAGAACCTGCTGACCCAGAGCGACGACAGCACTGTCAGCGGACGGATCGAAGCACTCACCACGGTAAGCGACGACGACTACCACGCGGCGTCACGGCACCTGGCCAACCTTGTCGGCGAGCTGACGAACCTGCAGCAAGCCCGCATCGACGAGCTCGACGCCCAGCTGGACACCCTCCAGATGTCCGATGCAGATCGTCTGCGCATCCGCGGCCTGCTCGAAGAAGGTGACACCGTCACCGCGACCGAATTCCTCTCCTTCGCTCTGGAAGGGAAGTCGCTCCCGGACAACTTCGACCCGGGCACCGAAGACCTCAGCGTGTTCACCCAGTTCCTCGAAGAAGGATTCAGAAACAAGCTCGACGCACCGCACACGAGCGTGCATCGTTGGGCTGAGCTGGCCGAACCGGACACGCCGCTGACGAACCAGGCGAAGATCGGGATCGAAGCATGGGACTTCCTGACCGACCCGACCGCCCGGGCCAGGAGCAACCTCGCGGACAACGTGCGGAACATCCTCCACACGCTCGGGGTGAACTGCGCCGCTCGTCCCAACGCGGTCCAGCCGCGCGCGCGACGTGGCTTCCGCGTGTACCGCGTCAGCGCCACTCCGAACGACGGTTCCTACATTTCGGATCTTGGCTCTTCGGCCGTCGAATACACGGTCACCGTCGTGCTCGACGAGCGCCGTGGCCGGTCACTTCTCAACGTCCTCGACCCGGAAGACACCTCGCGCGCCAACATCGTGCTGTACCCGCACGCCATGGATTCAACGACCAGGCAGGAAATCGCCGCCAACGCCGTGGACAGCAAGGCGAAGGCCCTCGTAGTAGACCCGGCGGCGTTCGGCTGGATTGCGGCGAAGAGGCCGAGCTCATGGCGGGCAACACAACGCATCACCCTGCCGTGGACGATCTTCGAACCGTACAAGCCCTTCGTTGCCGGCTTGGTTCCGCCGGAGGTCTTCGTCGGCCGCGAAACGGAGATGTACCAGGTCACCGATCCCGACGGTGGGCTCTTCGTCTACGGCGGCAGGCAGCTCGGCAAGTCGGCACTGCTGCGACGTGTTCACTCCACGTTCCACAACGGCGACACCAGGCGCTCGATCTACCTGGACTTGAAGGCCAAAGGAATCGGTGAAGCCGAGCCGGCCTCCCGGATCTGGCGAGCGCTGACGATCGAACTCAAGAACTGCGGAGTCCTCGGCCCCAAGGTGTCCGATGAGGCTCCGCCGGACACCATCATCAACAACGTCAAAGCGTGGCTGGCCGAGAGCCCCAGGCGGCGGCTTCTCATGCTGGCGGACGAAGCAGACGCGTTCCTCACCGCGGACTCCCGCGGTGAATCGACTCCGGGCGGGATCTCGCACTTCAGGAACGTGCTGGGACTCAAGGAACTCATGGAGTCCACCGAACGCCGGTTCAAGGTCGTCTTCGCCGGCTTGCACCAGGTTCAGCGCTTCGGCCACATCTCCAACGTTCCGCTCGTGCACGGTGGTCCCGAAATCCTCATCGGTCCGCTCAAGCCACTGGACGCCCGCAAACTGGTGGTCGACCCGATGGCCGCGCTGGGCTACCGGTTCGAACGCCCGGAATTGGTCTGGCGTCTGCTGTCGGCCACCAACTACCAGGCGAGCTTGATCCAGATCTTCTGCGAGGAGCTGGTCCGCACGCTCCACCGCAGGCGGGGACGCAGCCAATCGGTACCGGTCCTGGTGACCGAGGACGATGTCGAAGCCGTGGCCGCGAGCGACTGGGTACGCAGCAGGATCGCAGAACGCCTCCGCATTACGATCAATCTCGACGACCGCTACCGTGTGCTCACCTTGGTGATCGCGCTGTTCAGCCTGAACGACTCCTTCGGCACCGACTACGGTCCTGAGGAACTCCTCGAGGAAGCTCGACGTCGCTGGCACGCCGGATTCGTCGAGCTCACCGCCTCGCAGGTGAGCATCTACCTGGATGAGATGGTCGGGCTCGGACTGCTGAGCCGGCTTCCACAAAAAAAGCGGTACACCGTGCGGAGTCCCAACGTCATCAACATGCTGGGCACCAAAGCGGACTTGGAGCGGGAGCTCGCGGAAACCGACTTCGACCGGCCCTACGAGTACAATCCCCGGGAAGCCCGTCGGCTGTTGGCCTGCGACGAACACGGCCGCGAATTCCACAGCCCGCTGACCGATGGCCAGCTCCACGACCTCACCTTCAACTCCGGAATCTCAGTGATCACCGGGAGCACGGCGCTGGGAATCAATCGGGTGCCGGACGCGATCCAGAACTACGCGGAGATGCGCGGTACTCGGGTCGAGAAGGTCAGCTCCGACAAAGAGCTGAAGAAGGCCGTGACCGATGCCGTGCGTCGGCGAAGCTCCCCGACGATCATCATCGTCGATGCGCTGAAGATGCCGCTGGCGGAGGTCGATTCGGTTTCCGGCTGGCTCGTCGACAGGCTCGTAAAGAAGACGTCGCCGCAGAACGTCTCGGCGGTGCTTCTCGCCACACCCGCCGTCGCACCGACCGCGGCCGGCAAGGCCGACACCGAGCCGGTACGTCTGGAGCGGTGGACCGCCAGGAGCGTGCGGAGCTGGCCCGAATGCCCGTTCGACGTCCCCGAAACACGGGAACTCCTGATCAAGGCCACCGGTGGCTGGCCGGAACTGGTCGAGCGAACGATTTCGTGGGTCATAAACGGGGGTTTGACCTTGAAAAGCGCGGTGCAGCGGGCGGAGAAGAATCTCAGCGACTCCGCGGCCTACCACGCCCACCTCGCATCGTGCGGTCTCGATGAGAACCTCATCCGCCGGCTGGAGAACTGGGTGGAGTACTTCCAGCCCGGTGAGATTGTTCCGCCGGAAGACGTGGACGCGGCTCTGGAGACTGATCGGGGCTCCAGTCAGGCGCTGCTGGATCACCTGTCGATGCTCGGTGTGCTCGACGAGTACGAGGACGGTGTGGCCGTGGACATGGTGGTGCACCGCTGTCTGCAGTCGCTCCGCGGTACGTCATGAGCAAGCCGTGGAGTCTGCTGACGCTCCCTGGCCCTCGCAAGCACTTGGAGTCGATCAGCGCTGTTCTGGACAACGGTATGAGCTGCGTGTGGCTCGTACCGGACGAGTTCGTGAAGAACGGCTTCGCCGACGATCTGCTGGACGAACTCGCCAACGCCCACGACAGCGTGCATGTTCCTGCTCCGGAGGAGGCACAGTGCGATGGCGGTGGGAGGGCACACGCTGTCGTCCCCACTCTCACCGCTCGGCCGACGAACGATCTTCCGGCGTGGGCACGGGACACGTTCAGCGGCCTGGCCGGATTCGACGTTCCGACCTCATCAGCAACAGTTGCGGTGGCACCACGGACGACGTCGGTGGCGGAGCGGATCGTTCAACTGCTCGGCCTGCAGACGAAGGCGTACTCCGATGAGATCCACGCCATCGTCGCCGAACCACTGCTGCACGGCAAAGTGCTCGTGGTGCGCGGTTGGCGGGAACAGGATCGAGACTCCCTGGCCAGCGTGCTGACCCGGCTGACTTCGTTGGTGAAGGAAGAGGGACTGCCGCCCGAGCATCGCCCGCGCATCTTGCTGGCGACCCGAGAAAACGATCTTCCCCGCACGGCACTGGACCGCCTCGACCAGATGACCACCCGAGTCCGGTGGTGGTGGGGAGCGGTCGGCAGACTCGATACCGCAGTCGTCGTTGCCTCCGCACGCCCTAAGTTCAGCGGCAAGATCTCTCACGCAAGTTCGTTGCGCGAGATCGTGGCTATCGATGTGATCACCGAAGTCGCCGGTCCTGATCTGTCGCTGGCCGAACACCTGGCGGTCTCCTGGGACGGTCTGATCTCTTCTCTGAGCAACGAGATAGCGGCTGCCACACGCGATCTCACCGGAGAATGTCACCACATGGGCGTTCAACCCGGTCACAGTGGCAACCGACCACCGCAGGAGCTGCGTCCCCTGTGGCGTCTCGCAATGGCCGATTTGTGGGAACACCAGCTCCGGGTCAGCCCCGCTGCACATCGCCCGAAGCGGGACGGTATCGGGTTGAACACCTTGATCTGGCGAGGTCAGAACAGAGCCCTGATGCCCATCGTGGACGAGTACCGCGGACAGATCGAGATGAGCTTCCGCAAGAGAGCTTCGCAAGCCGTGCTGACCGACGTGACCCAGAAAGAAGGACCGCGCAAGTCCGCACTGGCTCAGCCCCGCAGGACAGTGCTGGAACTCGGCGCCATGGCCTGGGCGATCTCGAGCAGGAGAGTCCGTCTTACCCAGGCGGACAACGAACTGCTGTTCAGCTTATTGGACGTGCGCAACTCGCTGGCTCACCTCCAGCCCATAACCGACGAGATGATCGAACGCCTGGCACATGCTCTGCCCGGAGACCGCCACTGACGGTTGCCTGATCAGTCCTTCTTTCGCCTGAACAGGCGGAGGATCAGGTCGTAGCGGCGGTCCGCCAGGCGTTCCTTCAGGGGGATCAGGGCGTTGTCGGTGATCTGGATGTTCTCCGGGCAGACGTCCGTGCAGCACTTCGTGATGTTGCAGAAGCCCAGGCCGTGGTCACCGCGGGCTTCTTCCGGGCGGTGCTCCGCTTCGTCGAGGGGGTGCATCTCCAGTTCCGCCACCCGCATCAGGAAGCGGGGGCCGGAGAAGGACTGCTTGTTGTCGTCGTGATCGCGGATCACGTGGCAGGTGTTCTGGCAGAGGAAGCACTCGATGCACTTGCGGAACTCCTGCGAGCGCTGAACGTCCACCTGCCGCATCCGGTACTCGCCCGGTGCCAGGTCCGCGGGCGGCTTGAACGACGGGACCTCGCGGGCCTTGGTGTAGTTGTAGGACACGTCCGTCACCAGGTCTTTGACCAGCGGGAACGTGCGCATCGGAGTGACCGTGATCGTCTCGGCGCGGTCGAAGGTGGACATGCGGGTCATGCACATCAGGCGGGGGCGGCCGTTGATCTCCGCCGAGCAGGAGCCGCACTTGCCCGCCTTGCAGTTCCACCGGACCGCCAGGTCCGGGCACTGGGTGGCCTGCAGGCGGTGGATGATGTCGAGCACCACCTCACCCTCGTTGACCTCCACCGTGTAGTCGCGCAGCCTGCCGTCGTCCGCGCCGCGCCACACCCGGAAGTGCGCCTGGTACCCCATCAGATCTCTCCAACCTGGACTTCCGCGAGCTCTTCCTCGGTGTAGTACTTGCGCAGCTCCTCCAGCTTGAACAGCTCCAAGAGGTCGCCGCGCATCGGCGGTTGCGGCTGCTCGGTCACCTCGACGCGGCCGGCCACCAGCTCGCACACCAGCAGCTTGCGGCGCCACTTCGCGTCCATCGCCGGGTGGTCGTCGCGGGTGTGTCCGCCGCGGCTCTCGGTGCGCAGCAGCGCCGCGCGCGCCACGCATTCGCTGACCAGCAGCATGTTCCGCAGGTCGAGGGCCAGGTGCCAGCCCGGGTTGAACTGGCGGTTGCCCTCCACCGCGAGGTGCTGCGCGCGGGCCTTGAGGTCGTGCAGCCGCTCCAGCGCCTGCCGAATCTCCTCGCCGCGGCGGATGATCCCGACCAGGTCGTTCATCACCTGCTGGAGTTCGGCGTGCAGCGCGTAGGGGTTCTCGCCCACCGGCTCGGCCGACGCGGTGAACGGGTCCTGCGCGCGCCGCGCCGCATCGTCCACATCGGACGGCGAGACACTCGGTCGGATGCCCAGCGCGGAGACGTACGCGGCGGCGCCGCAGCCCGACCGGCGGCCGAAGACCAGCAGGTCGGACAGCGAGTTGCCACCCAGGCGGTTGGACCCGTGCATCCCGCCGGCCACCTCGCCCGCCGCGAACAGGCCCGGCACCCGCGATGCCGCGGTGTCCGGGTCCACCTCCACGCCGCCCATCACGTAGTGGCAGGTCGGGCCGACCTCCATCGGTTCCGCGGTGATGTCCACATCGGCCAGTTCCTTGAACTGGTGGTACATCGACGGCAGCCGCTGGGTGATCTTCTCCGCGGGCAGCCGGGTCGAGACGTCCAGGAACACGCCGCCGTGCTCGGAGCCGCGGCCCTCCTTGACCTCGTTGTTGATCGCGCGCGCCACCTCGTCGCGGGGCAGCAGCTCGGGCGGGCGGCGGTTGTCGTCCGGGTTGTCGTACCAGCGGTCGGCTTCCGCCTCGTTGTCGGCGTAGTTGTCCTTGAACACCTCGGGGATGTAGTCGAACATGAACCGCCGGCCCTCGGAGTTGCGCAGCACTCCGCCGTCGCCGCGCACCGACTCGGTGACCAGGATGCCCTTCACGCTCGGCGGCCAGACCATGCCGGTCGGGTGGAACTGGACGAACTCCATGTTGATCAGCGACGCCCCGGCGCGCATCGCCAGCGCGTGGCCGTCGCCGGTGTACTCCCAGGAGTTCGAGGTGACCTTGAACGACTTGCCGATGCCGCCGGTCGCCACGATCACCGCGGGCGCCTCGAACAGCACGAACCGCCCGGACTCCCGCCAGTAGCCGAACGCGCCCGCGATCCGGCCGTCGTCCTTGAGCAGCTCGGTGACCGTGCACTCCTGGAACACCTTGATCCGGGACTCGTAGTCACCGGACTCCGCGTGGTCCTCCTGCTGCAGCGAGACGACCTTCTGCTGCAGCGTGCGGATCAGCTCCAGCCCGGTGCGGTCGCCGACGTGCGCGAGCCGCGGGTACTCGTGGCCGCCGAAGTTGCGCTGGCTGATCCGGCCGTCCGGGGTGCGGTCGAACAGCGCACCGTAGGTCTCCAGCTCCCACACGCGCTGCGGCGCTTCCGTCGCGTGCAGCTCCGCCATCCGCCAGTTGTTCAGGAACTTCCCGCCGCGCATCGTGTCGCGGAAGTGCACCTGCCAGCCGTCGCGGGAGTTGACGTTGCCCATCGACGCCGCGATGCCGCCCTCGGCCATCACCGTGTGCGCCTTGCCGAACAACGACTTGCACACCACGGCGGTGCGCAAGCCCTGCGACCGGGTCTCGATCGCCGCGCGCAGGCCTGCGCCACCGGCGCCGATCACGACGACGTCGCACTCGTGCCGTTCGATCTCCACCATCGACGTCCTTCTAGTTGAACAATCTGGGGTCGGGGAACGCGCCGCTGGCGATCAGCATCACGTAGAGGTCCACGAGAGCCACGGAGACCAGGGAAGCCCAGGCCAGGAGCATGTGCTTGCCGTTGAGCCAGGTGATCCTGGTCCAGAACCAGTAGCGCACCGGGTGCTTCGAGAAGTGGTTGATCCGGCCGCCGATCAGGTGGCGGCAGGAGTGGCAGGACAGCGTGTAGGCCCACAGCAGCACCACGTTGACCACCATCAGCAGGCTGCCGAGGCCGATGCCGAAGCCGCCGTCGGCGCCGCGGAAGGCGATCGCCATGTCGTAGGTGAGCACCGCCGCCACGAGCAGCGCCGCGTAGAAGAAGTAGCGGTGCACGTTCTGCATGATCAGCGGGAAGCGGGTCTCGCCGGTGTAGCGGCGGTGCGGCTCGCTCACCGCGCAGGCGGGCGGCGACGCCCAGAACGACCGGTAGTAGGCCTTCCGGTAGTAGTAGCAGGTCAGCCGGAAGCCGAGGACGAACGGCAGCACGAAGATCGGCGGCGGCACGAACGGTCCCAGGTCCGGGGCGGGCTGCCCCCAGTGGCTGGCGCCCGGCACGCACGCGACCGACAGGCACGGCGAGTAGAACGGCGCCAGGTAGTGGTACTCCGGAACCCAGTACCACTGGTTCATGAAGGTGCGGATCACGCCGTAGACCACGAAGGCCAGCAGCGCGAGGAGGGTGATCAGCGGGGGCAGCCACCACCGGTCGGTGCGCAGGGTTCGCACGGAGATCCGTGCCCGGCCAGCGGCAGTGGGGGGAGCGGACATTCGCAGACCTCGTTGTCGTGGTTTGTCCGGCGGTGCTCACCTGAGAATCTGTCGGCGCATGCCGTCCGCGCCTTTAGAAGCGGCGTCAGCCGCTTGGGCCACGTGTGCAGGTCGACCGCCCGCGGGTTCTGAGTGGTTTCCTGGCGAGGACGGCCCCTCCGCCGTGTATCGGACATACATCAGGAGGGGCACCCGCAGTCCAGGGAAGCACTCAGGTTCCGCCAAGCGACCACCCACGTAAAGCAACCACCAACAGACTCTGAGGTCGCTCATTCTGGATCAGCTGGGCGTGGGTCAGGTATGCCCCAAACCGGTGCAACCAGTTGGGTCACTGGTTCGCCTGGCCGCCCAGGCCCTCGTCGTCGGCGTCGCGCCACAGCGAGGGATCGTAGGGCGTGTCGGGCACCATCACGACCTCCTCGGACCCGCTCCCCCGCCGCTGGGCGGGCAGGGTGCCGGCGAGATCGGCGAGGTCGATGTCGAGGCGTTCCACGTCGTTGTGCAGGCGGCGCACGGCCGGGGCGTCGCCGTAGCGGGTTCGCAGGGTTCCGACGCTGCTGCGCAGCTGCGCGAGCAGGCGCTGGAGTTCGGCAAGTTCGGTGGTCGTGGCCATCGGCGAACACCTCTTCCGCCTAGGAGGGCTCATTACGGCCCCGACTCTGCCCCGAACAGCAAAGTGTGACAAGTGCCACACAGCTGATCTCGGCGAGTTTCGCCCGGCCGGGGCCTTCAGGCCGTCGCCATCGCGGCCAGACCCGCCAGCAGCGGCTGCAGGCCCAGCTCGAACTGGTCGTCGAAGCTCAGCCCGCGGGTGAGCCGCGCGCCGGCCACGATGTTCGGGAACTCCGCCGCCGACAGGGACGCCATCGGCGAGACCGCGTCGCTGCCGTCCTCCCGCGCGATCAGATCGATCTGCGCGAAGCCGATCGCATAGCTGAAGACCAGCCGTGAACCGCCCACGAGCGCGACGCCGCTCAGCCCCGCGTCGCGGAGCGCGAGCATCACCGCTTCCGGCAGCCGCAGCGACGCCGGGTCGCTGTACTCCCGGAGCGCGACCAGCGGCGTCGCGTTGGGGTGGCGGATCACCAGCGACCGGACGCTGTGCGCCAGCGCACTGATCCGCTCGCGCCAGGGCAGGGCGGCGTCCGGGACGTCCAGCTCCGCCAGCAGGCGCTCGATGAGCAGCCGTTCCAGCTCCGCGCGGTCGGCCACGTGGTGGTAGAGGCTCATCTTCCCGACGCCGAGCCGCTCGGCCACCGCGCGCATGGAGAGCCCGTCGTGGCCCGACTCGTCGAGCACCTCCAGCGCTGCCGCGAGCACCGCTTCGCGGGTCAGCTTCGGCGGCCTGCCGCGGCGGCGCGGGGCATCTGGCGTGGTCACGCCCTCAACGTAGCCCAGCCGCTCGACGCTCCGAGCGCTCCCCTGCTAATTTTCGTATCGCAGACGAAAATTAGGAGCCGATCATGCGCACTCAGCACGGACTCGTCCTGTTCACCGACTCGTTCGGCACCGCGAGCGATCGCGAGACCTTCGAATGGGCGCTCGACTACGCGCTGGAGGCCGAACGGCACGGCTGGGACGAGCTGTGGACGACCGAGCACCACTTCAACCCCCGCGTGCTGAACTCCGCCGCGCTGGCGATGGCGGGCTTCCTCCTCGGCCGGACGGAACTGCACGTCGGCACCGCGGTGTGCGTGCTGCCCAACCACCACCCGGTCGCGCTCGCCGAGCAGGCCGCGGTGCTCCAGCACCTCTCCGGCGACCGCTTCACGCTCGGCGTCGGACGCGGCCAGCCGCTGGTCGACCAGGAGATCCTGGGCACCGGGATGGCCGGGTTCCGCGACATCACCGAGTCCGTGGCGCTGCTCGAGCAGGCGCTGCGGCAGGGCCGGGCGAAGGGCGGCGGCGAGCGCTACCAGTTCGACGAGGTCGCGATCACCCCGGAACCGGCGGCGCGCCGGACACCGTTCGTGCTGGCCTCCGGATCGCCCGAATCCGCACGGCTGGCGGGCAGGCACGGAGTTCCCGTGCTGCTCAGCCCGTTCATCGACCTGGCGACCAAGCGGGCCGTGCTCGACGCGCACGCCGCCGCGGTCGCCGAGCACGGCCACCAGGTGGAGCCGCAGGACAACATCGACTCCTCCTACTTCGCCATCGCCGACGACACCGCCACCGCGGAGCAGCTGCTGACCACCGGCATCGCGGAAACCGAGCTGCAGATCGCGAAAGCGGGCAAGCCGCTGGTCGAGCGGCCGCGGCCGACCGAGGAGCAGGCCCTCGCCGGGGCCGCGCGGCTGGTCGGCTGCCACATCGCGGGCGACGTCGCGGAATGCCGCTGGCGGCTGGCCGAACGGGTGTCGGTGCTGGGCGTCGGCCGCGTGCTGCTGATGCCCGAAGGCGCGGGATCGCGCGAAGCCGCGCTGCGCACCATCCGCGATGCGGCGCAGGTCTTCGCCAGGGACTAGCCCGCCGATCGAGCGCTGTCGAGTCTTGTGGATCAGCATTCGCACCAGCAGACTCACTTGCCGGTTCCCGAAACTGATCGTTTGTCTGCGAGGCAGCATTGAGCATTCTCGGCACCAGGGTCGAACGCCGTGAAGACCCGCGCCTTCTCACCGCCGGCGGGACCTACGTCGACGACCTGCGCGAGCCCGAGCTGACCGGCGCGCTGCACGTGACCTTCGTGCGCAGCCCGCTGGCACACGCCAGGATCACCGAGATCGACACCACCGAGGCCAGCGCCCTGCCGGGCGTGCTCGGCGTGTTCACCGGTGCGGACGTCGACCTCCCGGCGTTCCCGCCGGACGGCGGCATCAGCGGCCCACCACCGGCTGCGATGGCGCGCCCGCACCTCGCCCGCGAGGTGGTGCGCTACGTCGGCGAACCGGTGGTCGCGGTGGTCACCGAGACCCGCGCCCAGGGCGAGGACGCCGTCGAGGCGGTCTCGGTCGACTACGACCCGCTGGACGCCGTCGTGGACGTCGACGACGCCCTGCGCGACGAGGTCCTGCTGTTCCCCGAGGCCGGCACCAACACCACCGGCACCAGCGGCGAGCTGGACGATTCGCTGTTCGACGACTGCGAGGTCGTGGTCCGCAAGCAGATCGAGAACCAGCGGGTGGCCGCCGCGCCGCTGGAGGTGCGCACCGCGGCCTGCGCGTGGAGCGGCGACAAGGTCACCCTGTGGCTGTCCAACCAGAACGCGCAGAGCTGCCGCGACGCGCTGATGGAAAACCTCGGGCTGCCGCGCGAGCAGGTCCGGGTGATCACGCCCGACGTCGGCGGCGGCTTCGGCGCGAAGATCGGCGTCGAGCAGGAGGCCGCGCTGCTGGCGTTCCTGGCCAAGCGCGTCGGCAGGCCGGTCAAGTGGGTGGAGAGCCGCAGCGAGAACCTGGTCGCGATGACCCACGGCCGCGCGCAGCGGCAGGTGGTGACCATCGGCGGGCGCCGCGACGGGACGGTGCTGGCCTACCAGCTCGACATCGTGCAGGACGTCGGCGCCTACCCGCGGATGGGCGCGTTCCTGCCGCTGTTCACCCGGTTCATGGTCAGCGGCGTCTACGACATCCCGAAGGTGCAGTCGAGGGCGCGGGCGGTGGTCACCAGCACCACGCCGATCGGCGCCTACCGCGGCGCGGGACGGCCGGAGGCGACCGCGGCCGTCGAGCGCGCGATGGACCTGTTCGCCGCCGAGATCGGCGTCGACCCGGCCGAGGTGCGGCGGCGGAACCTGGTGCGGCCCGAGCAGTTCCCGTACAAGACGCCGGGCGGGATGACCTACGACACCGGCGAGTACGTCAAGGGCCTGGACGCGGTCCTGGAGGCCGCCGACTACCCGGCGCTGCGCGAGGAGCAGGCCAAGCGCCGGGCCGAGGGCGCCACCCGGCAGCTGGGCATCGGGCTGGCCAGCTACGTGGAGATCACCGCGCCGAACAACACCGAGGGCGAGACCGGGCACGTGGAGGTCCGCCCGGACGGCAGCGTCCTGGTGCTCACCGGCAGTTCTCCGCACGGGCAGGGCCACTGGACCTCCTACGCGATGCTGGTGTCCGACCAGCTGGGCATCGACCTGGACAAGATCGAGGTCGTGCACGGCGACACCGACCTGATCCCCGAAGGCGTGGGCACGATGGGCTCGCGGTCGCTGCAGCTGGGCGGATCGGCGGTGCACCGCGCCGCGGTCGACGTCAAGGAGAAGGCCCGCAAGCTGGCCGCCGAGCTGATCGAGATCGACGAGGCCGACCTGGAGCTGGCCGAGGGCAAGTGGCAGGTGCGCGGCACGCCGAACGTCGCGCTGTCGTGGGCGGAACTGGCCGCGAAGGCAGAGGACGGGCTGGCCGCCGACGTCCGGTTCACCGAGGACCGGCCGACGTTCCCGTTCGGCTCGCACCTCGCGGTGGTCGAAGTGGACACCGAGACCGGCAAGGTGGACTACCTCCGGCACGTGACGGTCGACGACGCCGGGACGATCCTCAACCCGGTCCTCACCGAGGGCCAGCGCCACGGCGGCATCGCCCAGGGCGCCGCGCAGGCGCTGCTGGAGGAGATCACCTACGACGCCGACGGCAACCCGCTGAACGCCAGCCTCGCCGAGTACGCCTTCATCACCGCGGCCGAGCTGCCCAGCTTCGAGCTGCTCACGATGGAAACTCCCACGACGCTCAACCCGTTGGGCGTGAAGGGGATCGGCGAAGCGGGCACCATCGGTGCCACGCCCGCGGTGCAGAACGCGGTGGTGGACGCGGTGGCCCACCTCGGCGTCCGGCACATCGACATGCCGACCACACCTGAACGAGTGTGGCGGGCCATCAACGAGGCATAAAACTGTCTCCGAACTCGTTTTGCGCAGCGGTGCGGGTAGCGGAACCTCAGCGCCCGCCTGGACTCCGGATGCCCGGCCTGATGTATGACCAATACACGGCGGCCGGGCCGTCCTCGCCAGGCGAACGCTGAGAACCCGCGGCGGCGCAGGCGCCGAAGGTGGGCCAAACGCCTCCGGCGTTTCAAGGACAAAGACCAAGACCAGGATCCGTGACAGGTTCTTAGGAGTTCGTTTCGTGCAAGTTTCGATCAACGTCAACGGCGAGCAGCGCAGCCACGAGGTCGAGGACCGCACCCTGCTCGTCCAGTACCTGCGGGACGACTGCGGGCTGACCGGTACCAACATCGGGTGCGACACCACGTCCTGCGGCGCGTGCACGGTGCTGCTCGACGGCGAATCGGTGAAGTCGTGCACCGTGCTGGCCGCGCAGGCCGACGGCCACCAGGTGACCACCATCGAGGGCCTCGCCGACGGCGACGAGCTGCACCCGATGCAGCGGGCCTTCCAGCGCAAGCACGGCCTGCAGTGCGGGTTCTGCACCCCGGGCATGGTGATGGCCTCGGTGTCGCTGATCGAGGAGAACCCGAACCCGACCGAGGCCGAGGTGCGCGCCGGGCTGGAGGGCAACCTCTGCCGCTGCACCGGTTACCACAACATCGTCGAGGCCGTGCTGTCCGCGGCCGAGGAGAAGCAGGGGGCCGCGGAATGATCCCCGCCGCGTTCACCTACAAGAAGGCCGGTTCCGTCGAGGAGGCGCTGAGCCTGCTCGCCGAGCACGGCGACGACGCGAAGCTGCTGGCCGGCGGGCATTCGCTGCTGCCGCTGATGAAGCTGCGGCTGGCAGTGCCGGAGGTGCTGATCGACCTCGGCGGTCTGCACGAGCTGTCCTACGTGCGCGAGGACGGCGACGAGATCCGCATCGGCGCGCTGACCCGGCACCACGACCTGGAGCACTCGGAGCTGCTGGCCCGGGAGGTTCCGCTGCTCGCGCACGCGGCGGGCACCATCGGCGACCCGCAGGTCCGCCACCGCGGCACCATCGGCGGTTCGCTGGTGCACGGCGACCCGGCCTCGGACCTGCCCGCGGTGGCGCTGGCGCTGGACGCGGTGCTGGTCGCGCAGGGCCCGTCGGGCAGGCGGGAGATCCCGGCGACGGAGTTCTTCACCGACTTCTTCGAAACGGCGCTCGGCGAGGACGAGCTGCTGGTGGAGATCCGGGTGGCGAAGAACCCCGCGCAGGGCTGGGACTTCCAGAAGTTCACCAAGCGCGCGATCGACTGGGCGGTGGTCGGCGTGGCCGTCGCGGGCGACCGCGTGGCGCTGGTGAACATGGGCCCGGCGCCGATGCGGGCGCGCGGCGTCGAAGAGGCGCTGGCGAGCGGGGCGAGCCCGGCCGAAGCCGCGGAGCGAGCGGCGGAGGACACCTCCCCGCCGGACCAGGCGAGCGCGACCGCGGACTACCGCAAGCACCTGGCGAAGGTCCTGGTCCGCAGGGCCCTGGAAGCCGCCGCGGCCCGCAGGGCATGACGAGGCGAGGGCACCCGCGACCTGGTCGCGGGTGCCCTCGTCCATCCCCCGAGCGAGCACCACGCCTTTCCCCGCGCTTCCAGTGGAAATCAGGCCCTCGACTTCGACTGGAACCGCGTCCACCGCGCTCGCAGACCCCCGGGAACCGGGGCGGCGGCGAAGTCCGCCCTCGCTGTCGCCGCCGTCGTGGTTTCGTTCGTGCTGGTGTCAGGCGGGGTTGCTCGTCACGTGGGTGACGAGCAGGGTCACGCCCGCCTCGCCGCCGCAGTCGACCAGCACGGGCCCAACCCCGTTGCCGACCGTCTCGCGGAGCTTCGCCCTGGCCTCGAACCGATCGGGGCCGGACTCGATGATCTCGACGTCCTCCAGGACCGGCCGCCCGTCGACACCGCTGACGACGGCCCGCAGCCCGGTACCGCCGCCGCAGTGCCCGGTGATCGTCACCTGCTGACCTCGTTCGGTCGTCGGGTTGGGCGTCACCTGCACCGTGGCACGGGCACCCGCGGGCATCGAGTCACTGCTCTCCTGCGTGAAAGCCACGCACTCTCCTTCTCGTGATGAGTTCGGATCGCGCCGGCCGCCGCTCTCCGGCCGCCGACGTGATCCAGTCTTCGCGATCCGGGTGCCGTGCGGCATCAGGGATCTCCCGGGGTGCGCCCCTGATCAGTTCCGGGAACTCAGCCGGAGCTCGCGGGCGCCATTTCCGCAGGTGGGGACCCGTGAGTACTTTGTGGTGCTATAGAGGCTGTTTTGGATCTTGGGTTGGGTGGTTGTGATATGGGCTCAAGATCATCACGGGTGGGGCTCAGGGGCTGAAAAGCAGGGCGGGTTCTTGTTATCGCTGAGGTTGTCTAAGCCTGCGATCACAAGAACCCGCCATGCCATTGAACCCTGTACCTGTCGCCGTCGATCGGCGGGGGTGCCGCTGCACGTGCGGCTGTTGGACCCGCCGACGCCGCTACGCCTCGGATCTCACCGATGCCCAGTGGGAGATCCTCAAACCCCTGCTCCCGGCACCGTTGACCACCACCGGGCTGGGTGGACGGCCGGAGAAACACTCCCGCCGCACCATGATCGACGCGATCTTCTACGTGGTGGACAACGGCAACAAATGGCGCAACCTGCCCGCCGATTTCCCGCCCTGGCAGACCGTCTACGGCATGCTGCGCCGCTGGTCCCGCAATCTGGCCACCCATCACCTCCTCGACACGCTGCGCAGACGGCTGCGCACCGCCCTGGGCCGCAACGCCCGTCCCAGCGCCGGCTGCATCGACTCCCAGTCGGTGCACAAGACCGCCGAGGCCACCGTGCCCCGCCACAGCAGCGGGTTCGACCCCCACAAGAAAGTCAACGGCCGCAAACGCCACATCGTCACCGACACCCTCGGCCTGCTGGTCTCCGTGGTGATCACCCCCGCCAACGTCCAGGACCGCGACGCCGCCTGGCCCGCACTCCACGGAGCCGCCTCACGCGGACTCACACACGTCTGGGCCGATCAAGGCTACGAAGGACCCCTCACCGAACACGCCAACAACGTCCTCGGCCTGACCGTGAACATCGTCTACCGACACCCCGGACAGAAAGGCTTCCAAGTCCTGCCTCGCCGCTGGGTCGTCGAGCGCACCCTGGCCTGGATCAGCCGACGACGACGCTGCGCCCGCGACTACGAACGCCTCCCCGAACACCACGCCACCATCGTCTGCTGGGCCGCCATCATCCACATGACACGCAGACTCGCCCGCCTACCACACACCACCCAACAAGATCCAAAACAACCTCTATAGCGCCACAAAGTACTCACGGTCCTTGACCTGCGGAAACGGAGCCCCTGATGGTGGCGGCGAGTTCTTCGGCGAGTTCCGGGGTCGCCGCCACGACTCCGGACCAGCGGCGGCGGAGATCCGGGGCGATCTCCAGCGGGCGGCCGTGGACGTCGAGAACCGCGCCGCCGGCTCCGGGGACGACGACCATGGCCGCCACCAGGTCGACGATGCGGTGGGTGTCGGAGTCGGCATCGGCGAAGGCGTCCGTCGAGCCCTCCGCGACCAGCATCGCTTCCAGGCACGTCGTGGACAGGATCCGCACCCGCGCCGCCCGCTTCGCCACCCGCCACCACGCGTCCGCGCTGCGCTCGTGCGGGCGCAGCAGGCTGACCGCCGCGCCGTCGAGCGCTTTCCGCCCGCTGGTGCGCAACTCCGTGCTCTGCCCGACCACCGCGTGCCAGCAGCGGCCGGTGTCCAGCCAGCTGGTCAGCGCCTCCACCGGCTTGCCGTCGACCACGATCGCGCCGGAGAACGCCGAGAGCGGCACTCCGGAAGCCGCGTTGGCCGTGCCGTCCACCGGATCGGCCACCAGGGTCACCGCGGAGCCGTTGTCGACGAAGCCGATCTCCTCGCTGAGCAGGTTGATCCGGTGCGCTTCGGCGACCTCGGCGATCGCCGCCTCCACCAGCAGGTCCAGCCGCATCGATGCGGTGCCGTCGGCTCCGATCGACGACGTCTCGGCGAGCTGCTTCCGGTCGAAGCGGGCCCGTGCGTCGCGGAAGGCAGCCGACGCCGCTTTGGCCGCCGACGCGAGGACCGCGTGCGCCGCGGTGGGGATCTGCGGATCCGGCACCGACCACCCGATCACGCCGCACCTCCCGGCAGGACGGCGCGGACCTGCGGCCACCGGCCGCTCGGATCGACGAGCGCCAGGTCGGCGCGGAGGCCCGGTTCCAGGCGGCCCCGGTCGGCCAAGCCCGCGACCTCGGCCGGACCGGCGGTCACCAGGGCGAGCGCGGCGGGCAGCCCGAGGTCGTCGACCAGCCGGAACACCGCGGCCAGCAGGCCCGACGGCAGGTAGTCCGAGGCCAGCGCGGTGACCAGGCCGCGGCAGGCGAGCTCGCGGGCCGAGACGTTCCCGGCGTGCGAGTGTCCACGTAGGACGTTCGGGGCGCCCGCGACGACCGGCAGCCCGTGCTCGCGCGCCGCGACGGCCGCCGCCGTGGTGGTCGGGAACTCCGCCACCGCACCGCCCCTGGTGCACAGCGCGCCGATCTCCTCCGCCGACTCCGGGTCATGGCCGAGCAACCGGATTTCGCCTGCCCTGGCGAGTTCGCCCAGCCAGGCGAGGTTGTCCTCGCGCACGTCGAGCAGCTCACCGCGCTCGGCGATCATGTCGGTGACGTGCTGCTCGGCCTCATCCGGCGTCAATCCGTCGGCACCGACGAGATAGCGCTCCAGCTGCCGCCGGTCGACGTACTGACCGATGCCGGGCGTGTGGTCCTCGTGCGACACCAGCGCACCGCGGTCCGCGACGGCCAGCTCCGCGGCCAGCGCTTTCGCGCCTTCCGCCGACCGCACGTCCAGGCGGTACAGCACGCGGTGGTCCACCGGCCCGGCTCCCCTGGCGCGCACGGTCTCGCACAGCTCCGCCGCACCGCCGACCGTGCGCTCCGTCCCGCGCGAGGTCTTGTGCTGGAACGCCGCGCCGTGGAACACCGTCGTGACGGCCGCCGCGCGCAGCTTGCCCTCCAGCGACAGCAGCGCGAAATCCCAAGGCAGCACAGCGGAAGGCCGCGGCATGCGCTCCCGTTCCAGCGCGTCGCTGTGCACGTCGATCAGCCCGGGGATGCACAGCAACCCGCCGCCGTCGACGTCGCACGACGCACCCGCCGGGTGGTCCTCCACCGCCTCGATCCGCCCACCGCGCACCACGATCCGGCTGTCATCGGTGACCCGTTCCGGCAGCACCGCGCGCACGTGCCCGAGCACGTAGTCCTGCGGCGTAGCGGCCAACGACCAGCTCTGAACCCCCACTGCGCTGCTCATGCCGGGACCACCTCCGCGTCACGAACTCTCGTGAGTGCGAAACCGGGCTGGAACACTGTTACGCACTCACGACCTCCGATGCTCATGCCGCCAGCACCTCCTCGGCCGTGCCGGAGCGAACGATCCGGCCATCTGCCATCTCCACCACGCGGGTTGCCAGGCGGCGGATCGCGTCGAGGTCGTGGAACACCGCCAGCACCGCCACGCCCTGGTCGGTCAGGGACGCGATCAGCTCCAGCGCGCGTTCGCGGTTGGCCGGGTCCAGCGCCGAGACCGGCTCGTCCAGCAGCAACAGCCGGGGCGGCCGGACGGTGCCTGCGGCGAGGTTGACCCGCTGCCGCTCGCCGCCCGACAGGACACCGCAGTCCACGTCCCACAGCGCCTCGTCCAGGGCCAGCCGGCGCAGCGACTCAGCTGCGGCGTCGCGCGCTTCGGCCCGGTCCAGACCTCGGCGGCGGGCCGCTGCCGCGACGACCTCCAGCGGCCCGGTGCGCGGCGGTGCGGAGAGGAACTGCGAGACGTAGCCGAGCTGCCTGCCGCGCAGGCGGGCGAGGGTTCGATCCGGCAGGCCGACGAGATCCACCGGGCCGTCGTCGGTGTGCAGCACCACCGAACCGGCGTCGGGCAGGTAGCTGCGCTGGGTGCAGCGCAGCAGGCTGGACTTGCCCGCGCCGCTCGGCCCCGCGATGGCCACGTGCTCGCCGGCGTGCACGTCGAGGTCCACGCCGCGCAGCGAGACCACGGTGCGGCCGTCGATGGTGTGCAGCGTGAAGGTCTTGCGCAGACCGCGCACGGTCAACACGGTTTCCACTGTGGACTCACCTCCGGGCGGCCGCGACGAGCCGCTGCGTGTAGGGGTGGTGCGGGTCGGCGAAGAGCTGGTCGGTGAGGCCGCGCTCGACGACCCGGCCGAGCTGCATCACCAGGCTGCGGTCGGTCAGCGCCTCGATCACGGCGAAGTCGTGGCTGACCACCACCGCCGCGATGTCCCGCTCGCTGAGCAGCCCGCGCAGCAGGTCGAGGACCCCGGCGGCCACCGAGGCATCCAGCCCGGTGGTGGGCTCGTCGAGCAGCAGCACCGGCGGTTCGGTGGCCAGGGCCTTGGCGATCTGCACGCGCTGCCGCATGCCGCCGGAGAAGGTGGCCACCGGGTCGTCCATCCGGGACAGCGGCACCTCCACCCGGTCCAGCAGCTCCGCGGCCCGCTTGCGGATCGCGCGGTAGCCGCGCCAGCCCGCGGCGGTCAGTCGCTCGGCGACGTTGCCGCCCGCGGTGACGCGCAGGTCGAGCCCGGCGGCGGGGTCCTGGTAGACCACGGCCATGGTGTCCACCCGCAGCTTCCGGCGCTGCGCGGAGTCCAGCCCCAGCAGATCCGTCCCGCCGCCGTCGACGCTGGAGAGGTAGACGCTGCCGCTGGTCGCGGGCTCGTCGCCGATGACGCAGCGCAGCGCGGTCGACTTGCCCGATCCGGACTCGCCGATGATGCCGAGCGCCTCGCCGGGCGCGACGTCGAAGGAGACGTCCCAGGCCGCGACCACGGCACCGGTGCCCGGGCTGGTCGCGGTGCCGTGCTCCGGCCCGGTCCCGGGCACGGCGCCCGCGCCTCCAGGGCCGTAGACGCGGCCGATGCCCTCGACCCGGAGCGTCCACTCAGGACCGTCGACCGGGCGGGGCGCTTCGACGACCTCCACCGGGCGCCGGTCCACCGCGGGCAGCAGCTCGGCGGGCAGCCGGTGGCCGACCACGTCGGCGTCACCGGCCTCGACGCGGGAGCACCAGTCCGAGTCACTGCACACGTACTCGCCCGCGCCGCCGTCGACCAGGAAGCTGGTGGTGGAGCCGCAGTACTTGCAGCTCGCGCCCGGCACCTGCTCGACCTCGAACGGGATGTCGTCGAAGGTCAGCGGCACCACGTCGGTGTGCGGCGGGATCGCGTAGATCCGCTTCTCCCGGCCCGCGCCGTAGAGGTTGAGGTGCTCGCACTGGTGCAGCTTGGGCACGTCCCAGCGCGGCACCGGGCTGGTGGCCAGCACGTACCGGCCGTCGACCAGCACCGGGTAGCCGGTCGACTTGGTGATCACGCCGTTGCGGACCATGTCCTCGTACAGGCTGACCCACATCGCCGAGTAGTCGTTCTCGGCGTGCATCCGGGCGCACTCCACGACGGACTTCTGCACGCCGCGCAGCGGTTCCGGCACCGGAACCTGGTAGACCAGCACGTGCTGACGGGTCAGCTTCTCCTCCGGAATCCGGTGCCTGGTCTGGATGACCGTGGCCTCCCGGGTGTCGGTGCTGGCCGCGCAGCCGGTGGTCGCGGAGATCATCCGGCGCAGGTTGACGGCGTTGACGCCGCCGTCGTCGCCCTGGTCGATCACCTTCACCACGTCCGGCTCGCCGATGACGGCCAGCGTCACCTGCAGGCCACCGGAGCCCCAGCCGCGCGCCACCGGCATCTCCCGGGAGCCGAACGGCACCTGGTAGCCGGGTACGCACACCGCCACCAGCGCGGCCCGGCGGATCTCGCGCTTGGCGCCTTCGTCGAGGATCCCGGCGGCGTTCTCGTCGTCCACCAGCAGATCCCGCACCGCCGTGCTCATCGGCACTCCTCCCCGAACGGCTCCGGCACGCGCGGCCCGGTCGAGCCCCGCGCCTCCCGCCGGGCCAGCTTGCGGTCCACCATGGACCGGAACGTCACGTAGTGCGGCAGCTTCAGGTGTTCCAGGAAGCCGCCCGAATCGAGCCCGTCGGTGGTGAGCAGCAGCAGCTGCTCCAGCGGGCTGTCCTCCTCGGCGCGGCGCCAGGCGATGTCCAGGTTGGCCATCGCGATCGCCTTGCGCTCGTTGTGCCCGAAGCAGAGCCCGTATCCGACGTCGAAGCGGGTGCGGTCCTCCTCCGCCCCGTCGAGGTCCTCGATGCCCTCCGCCTCGGTCACCCGGATCTCGCCGATCTGCACGGGCTTTCCGGTGTGCGGGTGCACGACCCGCAGCGGCACGCGGCCGTGCCGGGTGTCGCCGAGGGTGATCTCGTGGACGTCGCCGTCCGGCCCGAGGATCGACCGGTACCAGAGCCCGACCAGCGCACCGGTCTCGGCGCGGGCCATGCTCGACAGCACCGCCGAGCGCGGCGCCGGCGGGCGGGCGGCGCGGCGGGTGATGTCGAACGGTTCCGGGTCTTCAGCCGGTTCGCCGTGCTCGACGACCAGGTCGAGATCGCGCAGCAGCTGGTAGAAGCGGCGGGGGTGCCGCTGCTCGGGTGTGCGCTCGGGCTGGCGATTTCGCGCGGAATCGTCGTCCTCCGTGCGGGGCTCGGCGCGATCTCGCGCGAAATCGCCCTCCCTCTCGAGCAAGCGGCCGGTGTAGTCGGTGGTGCGGCCGAGCAGCTGCGGGCCGTCCGGCGTGCGGTTGGCCGGGACGATGCGGCGCAGCACCACCATCTCGTCGGGATCGACGGGCTCGGTGACCGCCAGGCGCGGCAGCGTCGAGCGGTGCGCGCGTACCAGGTGCGCCGCCTCCAGCACGTCGCCCTCGGCCTGGCGGAACGCGTCCGCGGCGGTCGGCGAGTGGTAGAGCCCCGCCTCACCCATGATCCGGTCGACGGCCAGCCGGAAGCGCAGCACGATCTGCTCGGTGCTGGCCCACTCGGCGGGCGCGTGGTCGCGCGAGCGGCGCACCAGCCGTTCGGCGGCGAGGATGGCCTCCATCCCGCCGCGGACTCCGGAATATCCCATCAGGCACCTTCCTCGACTCGGGTGGATCGCGGCAGCCCGACGACCTCGCCGTCCGGCGCCACCAGCAGCAGGTCGAACCCGGCGGGGAAGTCGATCAGCTCCCGCCGCTGCGCGGCGAAGTCCGCGGGCAGCCCGGACACCCGAAGCTCGCGGTGCCCCGGCACGCCCGGCCCGGACAACCGCAGCAGCGGCCCGTCGCCGAAGCCCCGCACCGCGAGCGCGACCAGCGCGGCCTCCTCCGGAGCCCCGGCGCTGCCGACCGGGAACCCGGCCAGGTCCTCGACCGGTTCGAGCAGCGCGGCGAGCCGAGCACCGGTGCGCTCGACGAGCGGCGCGGAGGTCTGGGTGCGCACGAGATCGGCCCAGCCGTCGACGTGCACGGGAGTGTCCAGATCGGCCAGCGCCAACACCGGCAACAGCGCGGCCGGGACTCGGGAGGACGCAATTTCCATTGAAGTTGGACGTGCGATTTCAATGGAATTTTGACGTGCGATTTCCATTGAAATTGCGGGAAGACGGAGCACCTCGCCCGGTCGGGAGAGGGCGTCCAGCACGGTGCGGAACACCTGTTGCGCCTGCTGCGGCGCCAGGGACGCGGTCATCACAGTTCCTCGAATTCGACGATCGTCGGGGCCAGCTCGGCCCACTCGGCGTGTTCGGCGGCGCGCTGCCGCTCGCGGACCCGCGCGCACAGTTCGTCGACCTCGTCCCCGGCGCGCCCGGCCTCCACCGCGGCGTCCAGGATCGCCGCGGCCAGCGCGGCGGCCCGGTCGTCGCCGAGGCGCATCGACCAGCCCCGCGAGCCGTCCAGCTCCACCTCGGCGCGGCAGGCGAGCACGTCGCCGAGCAGGAACCGGTCGCGCACGACGGGCTCCCGCACCTGCACCGACACGCACCCGACCTCCGGCGCCACCAGCACCGTCGGTGCGGAGCCGGTGGCGAGGCAGGCATCGGCCAGCTCGATCAGCTCGTCCGGTTCGGCCACCGCGAGCAGCGCGGCCCGCTGTTCCCTGTTCACTCGTCCTCCGGTTGGTACGGCCCATCCATCTCGACGACGATCCGGGCGGAATCTGGGCGTGACCACGAGCGGCTGCACAGCACCGGCCGACCGCTGCCCGCGTCGCGGCTGACGCTCTCCACCAGCCACACCGGCCGGCCGGACTCGACCTCCAGCCCGGCCACCACCTCCGGTCCGGGCAGTGCGTAGCTGACCCGGCACCAGGACCGGACCGGCTGCACGCGGCTCATCTGGCGCAGGATCGCGTCGACCGACTCGACCGCGTGCACGGCGATGTCGACGTCGGCCAGCACGTCGGCCGGGATCCACTCGTTGGACCAGCCGTGCAGCAGGTCGTCGACGTAGTACTGGCGGACCAGCAGGCTCGCCGCGCTGCCGACCGGCCGTTCCAGCCGCTCGGCTTCCTCGGCGGGCAGTGGCGCGCGCTGCACGTCGCGCACCACCGAGCGCGGCTCGGCCCCGGCCTCGCGCACCGTCTGGTGCCACGAAGGCGCCCTGCGCTGGGAGATCACGTAGTCGATGCGCTTGTTGACGAACGTCCCGGACCCGCGCACCCGGCGGACCAGCAACCGCTGCTCCAGCTCCTGCACCGCCGCCCGAGCCGCCGCCCGGCCGACCTCGAACCGCGCGGCGATCTCGTGCTCACCGGCGATCCGGGTGCCCGCGGGCAGCCCCGCGAGCTCGGCGGCGAGCACATCGGCCATTTCCACGTACCGGCTCCTGACCACGACCGGAAGCCTGCGCGCCGAGCTTGTCCGGACAACTTCACCCGCCCCAACGCCGAGGACCGCCCAGGTGAACACCCCGCCCACTTGTCACAAGGTCCGGCGAACAGCTCCGTTTCCCCTGGTAAAAGCCCGTGAGTACTTTGGGTGGCTATAGCACCACAAAGCACTCACGGGACCTGACCAGGGAAAACGGTGCGCATAGCAGTGGGGGCCGCGGTTCCCACCGGAAACCGCGGCCACCACCGGCACCGGGTCAGCTCTCGGTGCACTGCTTGGCGCGGGTGACCTCGCAGACCTGGCGGACGCTGTCGAAGGTCGCGTCGTCGGCGGGGGCGAAGCCCCAGTAGCCGCCGATCTCGCAGTCGTCGGTGCAGAACCCGTTGGCCTTCAGGTAGTCCGCGTTGGCCTTGGTGCGGAAGGCCTGGACCACCTTCTCCTTCAACGCCGGGTCGAGGTCGTCGGAGATCGCCGCCGGCGACCCGGGGATCACCTCCGAGCGCCACACCACCCGCAGCGCGCCCGGCTGGAGGTTGCCCTTCTCCGGCAGCAGCTTGTCCACCATGGTGTCGTAGGCGAAGCCCGCATCGCACTGCCGGCTCTGCACCGCCAGCGCGGAGGCGTCGTGCCCACCGGCCATCACCGGCCGCACGTCGCGCTCGACGTCGACCCCCGCGGTCCGCAGCGCGGCCTTCGGGTAGAGGTAGCCGGAGGTCGAGTTCGGGTCGACGAAGCACACCTGCTTGCCGCCGAACTCCTCGATGCGCTGGATCGGCGAGTCGGCCCGCACGAGCCCGTAGGCGCGGTAGCCGGGCACGCTGCCCGGCGTCTCGACCTGCGCGCCGACCGGCGTGACCCGCACCCCGCTGTTGCGCGCCACCACGTAGGACAGCGGCCCGTACATGGCGATGTCGATCTTCCCGGTGCGCTGGCCCTCGATGACGGCGGCGTAGTCGGTGGCCTTCTCCACCCGGATCTTCTTGCCGGTCTCCGCCGCCAGCAGGTCCACCAGCGGCTTGAACTCCTGCTCCAGGCTGGTGGACTCCTCCGACGGGATCGAGGCGAACACCAGCTCGTCCGGGTTGCGCGCGCCGGTGTCGCTCGCCGCGCTCGGGCCGCAGGCGGCGAGCCCCAGCGGCAGCGCCGCGCAGGCGAGGACGGCGAGCAGCCGCCGGGAAACGTTGAGCATTGCTGGTCCTCCGATCGCGAAGTTGCGCCGAAAGAGTGCGCAAGACAGGTGGAGGAGCCGTCGGCTGCGGGTTACGCGCAGCGGAACGCTGCGGGACGCTCTGCCGCATCTGACCCCACAACTCGGGTAGGTTGCGGGTCCGTGATCGAGATCGATTCCGCCTTCGTCACCGAACCGCGCGCCACCTACGCCCGCCTCCGCGAACAGGGCCCGGTGCACCGGGCCACCGCCCCGGACGGCACGTCGGTCTGGCTGGTCACCCGCTACGCCGACGTCCGCGCGGCGCTGGCCGATCCGCGGCTGTCGCTGGACAAGGCGAACTCGAACGGCGGCTACCGGGGCTTCTCGCTGCCGCCCGCGCTCGACGCGAACCTGCTGAACATGGACGCCCCGGAGCACACCAGGCTGCGCCGCACCATCGGCAAGGCCTTCGCCCCGCGCCGGATCGAGCCGCTGCGCCCCCGCGTCCAGCAGCTCGCCGACGCCCTGCTCGACGAGCTGGCTGGGCAGCGGGAGGCGGATCTGATGCCGTCCTACTGCGGTCCGCTGCCGATCGCGGTGATCTGCGAGCTGCTCGGCGTCGGCGAGGCCGACCGGCCGGATTTCCGCGCCTGGACCGACGGCATGCTCGCCCCGGAAACCCCTGATCAGGCCCGCGACTCCCTCGCCGCGCTGCACGCCTACCTGCTCGACCTGATCGCGGAGAAGCGCGCCGAACCCGGCCCGGACTTCCTCAGCGCGCTGGTCGGACTGCGCGACGAGGAGGACCGGCTCACCGAGGACGAACTCACCTCGGCGGCGTTCCTGGTGCTGTTCGCCGGCTACGAGAACACGGTGAACCTGCTGGGCAACGGCCTGATCGCGCTGCTGACCGACCCGGCGGCGCTGACCGCGGCCTGCCGGGGCATCTCACCGACCACTGTGGACGAACTCCTCCGCTACGACCCGCCGCCCCAGCTGGCGATCCGCCGGTTCCCGCGGCAGGACGTGGAGATCGGCGGCGTGACCGTCCCGGCGGGCGAAACCGTCCTGCTGTCGCTGGTCTCCGCGCACCACGACCCCGCCCGCTACCCGGCCCCGGAACGCCTCGACCTCGACCGGGCGGACAACCCGCACCTGGCCTTCGGCCACGGACCGCACTACTGCCTCGGCGCCGCCCTGGCCCGGATGGAAGCCGAGATCGCGCTGAACGCGCTGCTCAGCCGCTTCCCGGACCTGGCCCTGGCAGTCCCGGAACAAGACCTCCAGTGGCGGAACTCCTTCCGCAACCGAGGCCTCCGCACCCTCCCGGTCACCCTGACCTGACCGGGTCCAGCACGCGATTTCAATGGAAATCAGATCTTCGATTTCAATGGAAATTGCGCGCCGTCGGCGTGTCAGGCACCCGACACGCCGACGGCGCGTCGGGATCCACGCAATTTCAATTGAAATCAGACGTCCGATTTCAATTGAAATCGCGGCGTACCGTGGAGGATGTGATGCGAGCGTCGCACCGGATCCGGATCGGCACCTCCGGCTGGGTCTACGGGCCGTGGCACGGCCCGTTCTACCCGCGCGACCTGCGCCGCGGCGGCGAGCTCGAATACCTGTCCCAACACCTCGGCTCCACGGAGATCAACGCGTCCTTCTACTCCCTGCAACGCCCCGAGCACTACCGGCGCTGGGCCGAGCAGACCCCGGACGACTTCCTGTTCGCGGTCAAGGGAAGCCGCTTCATCACCCACATGAAGAAGCTCCGCGACGCGGAAGTACCGCTGGCCAACTTCTTCGCCAGCGGCGTGCTGGCCCTCGGCCGCAAGCTCGGCCCGCTGCTCTGGCAGCTCCCGCCGTCGCTGCCGTTCGACGCCGACCGCCTCACGACGTTCTTCCGCCTCCTCCCGCGCAGCACGGGGGCAGCCGCCGAACTGGCCGCCCGCCACGACGAACGCCTGGCCGGACGAGCCCTCACCGAAACCGACACCGACCAACCGATGCGCCACGCCCTGGAAGTCCGCCACCCCAGCTTCGCCGACCCCGAGCCGGTGGAACTGCTCCGCGAGCACGACATCGGCCTGGTCGTGGCGGACGCGGCGGGCGACTGGCCGCACCTGGAAGACGTCACCAGCGACTTCGTCTACCTCCGCTTCCACGGCGCGGAAGAGCTCTACTCGAGCGGCTACACCCCGGACGACCTGGACCGCTGGGCGAAGCTGATCAAGGCCTGGCACGCGGGGAAGTCCCCGAGGACATCCCACACGGTGGCCCCGCCGGCCTCGGAGTCGCGCGGCCGGGACGTCTACGCCTACTTCGACAACGACGTGAAGGCCTACGCCCCGGCGGACGCCCTATCCCTCGCCGAGCGCTGCACCTGAGGAGGTACCGGGCAGTTCCTGGCGGTCGCCGAAGCGGTCGCGCACCAGCTGCGCCAGGTCGCGGTGACCGTGTGCCGCCAGCGCCTCTGCCAGCCGGTGGCTGAGCGCCGCCCGCTCATCATCGCTGGCCAGGCGCTCGATAGCGGCGAAGACGTGCTGCTCGGCGCCGACTTCGAACTCCTCCGCCACGAACGAGTGCACCGGGTGGATCCAGTTCGGCGCATCGCCGTCCGGCTCCGGGATCCGCCGGTCGTGCGCGGCGGCGGTCAGCTTGCGCAGGTTGCTGATCTGGCGCACGGCTTCGTCGAGATCGCCGTCCTCGCGCCGCGCGAGCCACCAGACCAGCGCACTGCCCGGCGACTGCAGCACCTCCTCGGCGAAGTACGCGCGCTTCTTCCGCTCGTGAGCGCGCTTGCGCTCCCAGAGCTCTTCGTCCTTGCGGGCGGCGGCCAACTGGCGCAACCGCTCGGCATCGGCGTCCGGCAGCGCCAGCCGGACATCGCTCGCCCAGGCCACGACGTGCCCGGACTTGTCCGAGCGAGGTGTGCCGAGCAGGGCGTTCAGCCGGTGCTGCGCCAGCTCGCCGTCCTCCGGCGAGGTCTCCGCGACCACCTCACCCGCCTGCTCCAGCACCAGTTCCACCGCCAGCCCGCCCGGATTCGCGTGCGGCAGCCCCGGCGCATCGGGCTTGACGTACCAGAAGATCGTGCCGGAGAAGGAGAACCGGTACTCCGGGTGCGCGCTGCGCAGCGGTGTCCCGGACACCGGGTGCTCGGTCGGCTTCGGTGCCGCGGGCGTCTCGACGGGCGCCTCCACCGGCGGCGCGGGCCTGCGCCCCACGCGCCCCAGCAGCCACCAGCTGACGGCCCACGGCCCGGCGATCGTCAGGACCACCAGCGCCACCCACAGCCACGTGGGCCACCCGTAGCGCAGCCCGAGCAGGACCCAGATCAGCGCCCCGATCACCGACACGACCTTGACGGCAGTGCGTTGATCCTGATTCATCGCGCTTTCCTCCACACACCGGTCTGATGCCATCCAACTGACTACCGGGTGATGAGCCCGCTGCGAACGATCCAGCCGGTTTTGCCCTCGAACAGAGCACTAGAACGCCAGGAACACCGCGGTGGCGTCGTCGTGGTGCTTTTCGCGCGGCGGTTTCGGGGCCGCTGCTTCCGCTTTCCGGACCTGGGCGATGAGTTCGGTCGGGCCTGCCTTCTCCAGCAGGTCCAGGAGGTCCGGCCAGTTCCCGAGGGCGTACATGTCCACGTAGCGGGAGGCGCCGTCGCTGAGCAGGGCCGCTCGGCCGACGTCGCGCAGGGTGCCTTGGAGCGCTTCGTAGGCCGCTTCGGGTTTCGTGCTCGCCACCCAGAAGCCGCCGGGCTGGTTGCGCAGGTCGCGCACCGCTTGCTGCGTGTAGCTCGGGAGGCGGTCCACGCGGTCGTCGACGATCGCGCCGTGGTCGAAGACGATCGGGCTGTCCGCGAGCACCAGGTACTCGATCTCCTCGCCCGCCCGCAGGATCGACACCGTCGACGACGGGCTGGACGGGTTGCGCAGGTCGCAGGTGTCCGCGTGCGCCGCGCAGGTCGACTCGACGGCCTCCGCCAGCAGATCCGCCAGCGGGCGGTCCGAGGCCGGGAGCCGCCGGGCGAGCTCGGCACCGAGGCGGTGCACCAGCCACGGCACGTCGTGCGCGCATCCGCTGTCCACATCGGACGGTGCGGTCGCGCCGTCGAGGACGAAGGCCCAGTCCGGGCCGACGGCGTGGTAGTCCTCGTTCACACGCCCCGGCGTCGCCAGCGTCGCGCAGGTCGCCTGCACGGTCAGCTACCCGGAAGCTGATGCAGCGCCGTCACCAGCGGCGCCAGCTCGGGCGTCTCGCAGGCCTCGGCGAGCGACTTCTCCAGGACCTCGTCGTGGGTCGGGCGCGCCTTCTCCAGCAGCTTGCGACCGGAGTCCGTGAGCTCGGTGTAGATGCCGCGGCGGTCGTCCTTGCACAGCACGCGGGTGAGCAGTTCCCGGTCTTCCAGCCTGCTGACCAGCCGGGTCGTCGCGCTGCTGCTCAACGCGGTGGCGCGGGCCAGCTGCTGCATCCGCATGTGCCACCCGTCCTGGCGGCTGAGCGCGTCGAGCACCGTGTACTCGACGACCGACAGGCCGCACTCGGCCTGCAGAGCCTTCTCCAGCGCCGTCTCAAGCCTGCCGTGCAGGGCCGCGAGCGTGCGCCAACCGCGCGCCCGGATCTCCACGGCGTCGTCAGCGATCCCCATCCCACACCTCCCGACCGTCATTCTACCAGCTCACGCAGCTATGGAGCGCGCGCAAATAACCACGCGGGTCAGCCCGTCGGATCCCACAACCCACTGGCCGCGCCGCGAGCGAGGTGCTCGGCGTAAACGCCGACCTTCCACGCGATGAGCGAACGGCACTCCTCCAGAGCCGCCATCTGCGCGTCGACGCGCTGCCGGTGGGCGTCGAGCAGCCGCAGGCGTTCTGCCTCGTTACCCGGTCCGCACCGCACCAGCTCGGCGAACCGCTTGAGGTCGGCCAGCGGCATCCCGGACTCCCGGAGCTTGACGCAGATCAGCAACCAATCGACATCGGCACCGGTGTAGCGCCGCCGCCCGCCAGCGGTGCGTTCGACGGGCCCGACCAGCAGCCCTTCCCGCTCGTAGAAGCGCAACGCGTGCACGCTGAGCCCGGTCCGCTCGGCCACGTCACCGATGCTCAGCCGCTCCTCGACAGCCATGCCCGCCAGCCTAGGACTTGATCTAGAGCGCGCTCTAGCTCGTAGCGTCAGCGACATGACCGCCATCGATCAGCAACCGCTCGGCTCGCCCTTCTCCGCCTCCAGCACCGCCGAGGAGGTCACGGCCGGTCTCGACCTCCGCGGCGCGACCGCCGTGGTGACCGGCGGCTATTCCGGCCTCGGACTGGAGACCACGCGGAACCTGGCAGCCGCCGGAGCCCGGGTCATCGTCCCGGCACGCCGCCCCGACACCGCCCGCGCCGCGCTCGCGGGCCTCGCGGGCTGCGAGGTCGTTCCTCTGGACCTGACCGATCCCGCCAGCGTGCGCGCCGCGGCCGCGCGGATCCACGACTCCGTCGAGCGGATCGACCTCCTGATGGCGATCGCAGGCGTCATGGCCACCCCGGAACGCCACATCGGTCCCGGCTGGGAGAGCCAGCTCGCCGCCAACCACCTCGGGCACTTCACCCTCACCTGCGAGCTCTACCCGCTGCTGGCCGCCGGCGGCGCGCGCGTCGTGGTCAACAGCTCCGCTGGGCACACCTTGACCGACATCCGGTGGCACGACCCGCACTTCCGCACCGGCTACGACAAGTGGCTGGCCTACGGCCAGGCCAAGACGGCCAACGCCCTGTTCGCCGTGCACCTGGACGTCCTCGGGCGCGACGACGGCGTCCGCGCGTTCGCCCTCCACCCGGGCAAGATCATCACCGGCCTCCAGCGCGAGATGGCCCACCAGGAGCAGATCGACCGGGGCTGGGTGGACGAGCACGGCAACGTGATCGGCGCCGACTTCAAAACGCCCTCCCAAGGCTCTGCAACCGGCCTGTGGGCAGCCACCTCCCCGCTCCTCGACGACCGAGGTGGCCTCTACCTCGAAGACTGCGAAGTGGCGAGCACCTCCACCCCCGACCAGCACATGGACGAAGGAGGAGTCCGCGAATACGCCATCGACCCGGATTCAGCGGCCCGCCTCTGGGACCTCTCCCTCGCAACAACCGGAGCCACCCCGATCCCCCGATGACCAGTCGTGCTCAACGAGCCGGGTGCAGACAATGCAAATTCTCCTGCAGCAAATCCCGAACACGTGGCCATTTCCAATGAACGGCAAGCGACCCGACCGAATTTCCGCGCAGATCCGCCGATGCGCCAACGACATCGGAGTTCCGCGCTTCTCCGCGTCGTCCACCTGCTGGCCGAACACCGGGCATTGCGTAGCCGCGCATCGGCTCGCTCCGATACCGTTCCGCCGGAATGAAGAGCCCGGCTGCCGACGCAGCGGCAGCCGACCACGGCGGGAGCGGGTATGCCGCAGCGAATATGGCTCGATGTGCCGTTCGCGGAGAAGGACGAGGCCAAAGCACGCGGGGCGCGGTGGGATCCGACGGCGAAGCGCTGGTACGCGCCGCGCCCGGGCATCGCCGAACTTGGGCGCTGGGCAGCCCTGCCCGGCGTCCCGGATCCGCTGCCCGGCGAGGACCGCGCGTTCGGGTCAGGGCTGTTCGTGGATCTGGTGCCCTCGTCGTGCTGGTTCACCAACGTGCGGTCGTGCGTGGCCGAGCGCGACTGGGAGCGGTTGCGGCGGATGATCACCGGGCGGGCCGGGCAGCGCTGCGAGATCTGCCTGCGCGGCGAGGATCGCGGCACCCGGCGCTGGCTGGAGGCGCACGAGCGCTGGGCCTACGACGACAGCACCCGCACCCAGGTGCTGCGCCGCCTGATCTGCGTGTGCACCGACTGCCACACGACCACCCACTTCGGGCTCGCCCAGGTCAGGGGGATCGACGACCGAGCGCTGGCACACCTGCGCGAGGTCACCGGGATGTCAGCGCTCGAAGCCGACGAGCACGTCGGAGCGGCCTTCGACCTGTGGCGCAGGCGCTCGGTGACGGAGTGGGAGCTCGACCTGAGCATCCTCACCGACGCCGGGATCACCGTCACCCCGCCCCCGACCGCCGCGGATCGCGCCGCCGTCGCCGAGCGGACGCTCCACGTGCAGCGCGATCACGAGCCCAGGCGGTAGAAGCCGGTGAGGTGCGGGGTGTACTTCATGTCCGGGCCCAGGCCGGCGCGAACGCGGTCGTCCGGGTCTCCGAAGACCTCGAAGTCCTGGACGACGCAGTGCTCCATCACGCCCTGGATGTAGGGATCGGCGAGCTCCCAGTGCCGGAGGATCGCGTCGGAATCGGCGTAGAGCTGGAAGCTGGTGCACTCCGAGCGGTCCTCGTCGATGAAGACCTCCACCATGAGCTGCGGGCCGTGCTCGGTGGCGAAGTCCACCGCCTCCCGGATCGCCGCCTTGAACTCCACCAGGTGGCCGTCGGTGATCCGCATGGTGTTCCGGAACAGGATCGGCGCGTTCGTCTCGGTCATGCAGCGATCTTGCGACCTCCACCATGCTGGAGGTCAAGGGCCGCGGCGCGCGGCATACATAAGAACGGGATCCCGCAGCCAGGCGGCCTCTGAGGTTCCGCTACCCGCACTGCCACGCAAAACGAGCCTGGAACCCGTATTTCAGTGGTCGTCGTCGCGGAAGAACATCTCTTCCAGGTGGTCGGCCGTTTCCGCGATGAAGTTCAGCGGGTCGGTGAACTCGTTGATGTCCAGGTTCAGCAGCGGGACCGAGTGGCGGAGCAGGACGTGGTCGCCCATGATCACCGCTCCGCAGACCACCGAGACCTGGCCCAGCTCCCACAGCAGCTTCTGCAGGTCCACGTCGGCCGCGCGGCCGATCACCGAGACCACCTGCACCCAGTCCTCGCGGCCGTCGAGCCGCTCCCGGTAGATGATGACGATCTGGCTTCGGTCGTCCTCGTACTCGACGAGGACCCGGATCTCGTCGTCGCCGTCCTCGATGATCCGGTACTCGGTCTCGGTGTCCACGTCCTCGGCCACGGCGTACTCGGCCCGGACGAACGCCGCGAGATCTTCCCAGGTCGCCACGCAACCTCCCCAGTCGCAAAGCCGCGCTCCCCGCGCGATTTCCGACCGCGATCGTGCCACGACCGCCCGTCACGCGGGCGCGTTTTCCGCCCAAGCGGTGACGGGCGGCGGATCAGACCCGGGCGAACAGGACGTACGCCTCCACACCGCCCTTGTCGTTCGCGGTCGCGGAGAAGTGCTCGACCCGCCAGCCGACCGCCTCGATCGCCTCGATCCGCTCCGCCCACGGGTCGATCGCATCGTCCTTGGTGCTGCTCAGCGCGATCAACCGAGCCACGAACCTGGTCCGCCCCGCAGCGCGCGCTTCGGTCGCCAGCTCGCCGAGATCGGCCGCGCTGTTCTTGAAGAGTCCCATGCCGGACATCAAACCAGGCCCGGCGGCCGGCCCAATCTTGCCAATGACCATTGACACGATCGGCGATGTCATCGATCCTGGTAGCCGTTACCCCGGGTAACACCTACCCACCGGGTGGGGATCGCCTCCGTCGTCACCCCGCAGGGAGCCCTCATGACCAGCAGCATCACCAAGGACGACGAGACCCCGCAGCACGAAGACCGGCACGACATGGCCGACCGGCTGCTGCGCTCGTCGGAGATCCTGTCCTACGACCCGGTCCAGGAAGTGGACTGGGAGACGCCGCTCGACACCGACTACCACGGGACCAGCCCCGAGTGGAGCACCCTGTACGGGACGGCGTACTGGGCGGAGATGACGCCGGAGCAGCAGCGGGAGCTGACCCGCCAGGAGGCCGCGTCGGTGGCCAGCACCGGCATCTGGTTCGAGATGATCCTGCAGCAGATGGTGCTGCGGGACTTCTACGCCAAGGACCCGACCGACCCGGCCTTCCAGTGGGCGCTGACCGAGATCGCCGACGAGTGCCGGCACTCGATCATGTTCGCCCGCGGGGCCGCGAAGCTGCGCGCGCCCGCCTACCGGCCGACCCGCCTGGTGGTGGAGCTGGGCCGCGTGTTCAAGACGCTCGCCTTCGGCGAGGCCGCCTACGCCGCGATCCTGGTCGCCGAGGAGGTCCTCGACGTCATGCAGCGCGACTGGATGCGCGACGAGCGGGTGGTGCCGTTCGTGCGGACGGTGAACAACATCCACGTCGTGGAGGAATCGCGGCACATGAAGTTCGCCCGCGAGGAGACCAAGGCGCGGCTGGAGGGCGCGAGCTGGCTGCGGCGGCAGATCAACGCCGTGGTGGTCGCCGGTGCCTCCTACTTCATCGTCACCAGCATGTGGAACAAGAAGGTGTACGAGAACGCGGGCCTGGACAGCAAGCGCGCCATCCGCGAGGCCAAGGCCAACGAGCACCACAAGTCCATGCTGCGCTCCAGCTGCGCCGGGCTGATGGAGTTCCTCAACTCCGCCGGCCTGCTCACCAAGGCCTCGCACTGGTTCTACAAGCGCGCCAACCTGATCTGAGCGGTCGTCCCCCGAACTCGTCCGCACAGCGGTGCGGGCAGCGGAACCTCAGGCGTCGCCCGGCACCCCGCGAGCGGGTTGCCCCGCCGGGCGGCGCCTGAGACCCGCAGCGGTGCACGTCGAGCCGCGCGTGCGGTTCCCGCAGCCGGAAAGGATCCCCGAACCCCATGCCGTACGCGATCACCCAGACGTGCTGCAACGACGCGACCTGCGTGAAGGTCTGCCCGGTCAACTGCATCCACCCGACGCCGGACGAGCCGGACTTCGGCACCACCGACATGCTCTACATCGACCCGGCCACCTGCATCGACTGCGGCGCGTGCGCCGATGCGTGCCCGGTCGACGCGATCTTCCCGGTGGAGCGCCTGACCAAGCAGCTGCGGCCCTACGCCGAGGTCAACGCCGCCTACTACGCGGATCAGGCCCCGGCGCAGCAGGACCCGACGCCGAACTTCCACCGCTGGGGCCCACCGGTGTTCCACCGCGACATCCCCAGCGACTTCGCGCCGCTGGACGTCGCGGTCGTGGGCACCGGGCCGGCCGGCATGTACGCGGTGGAAGACCTGCTGCTGCACACCAACTCCCGCGTCACGCTGATCGACCGGCTGCCGGTGGCCGGTGGCCTGGTGCGCTACGGCGTCGCTCCGGACCACCCGTCCACGAAGAAGATCGGCGAGGCCTTCAGCCGCTTCCACACGCACCCGAGGCTGCGCCTGCGCCTGGGCGTCGAGGTCGGCAAGGACGTCACCGCCGACGAGCTCGCGACCAAGCACGACGCCGTGATCTACGCCGTCGGCGCGTCATCGGCCCGCAGCCTCGGCATCCCCGGTGAGGACCTGCCCGGCAGCGTCGCGGCCACCGACGTGGTGGCCTGGTACAACGGCCACCCCGACGCCGGTGCGGTCGACCTCTCGGCGGAGCGGGTCGTCGTGGTGGGCAGCGGAAACGTGGCGCTCGACGTGGCCCGGATCCTCACCGCGGACCCGAAGTCCCTGGCGCGCACCACCATTTCGCCCGCCGCACTGGCGCAGCTCCGCTCCAGCAAGGTCCGCGAGGTGGTGCTGCTGGCCCGCCGCGGCCCGGATGCGGCCGCCTACACCGCCCCGGAACTGCTGGCGCTGACCCAGCAGGACGACGTCGACCTGGTCGTGGACGCCCACGACCCGCAGATCGCGGAAGAGATCGAAACAGCGGGCGCGAAAGCCGCGCTGCTCCAAGGGCTTCCGCGCGAAGCGGTCGACTGGTCGGCGCCGCCGCAGCACGGGAAGCGCCGCATCGTGCTCCGCTTCAACTCCGCTCCGCAGGAGATCCTCGGCGACACGCAGGTCCGCGCGCTGCGGGTCACCGGGGACGTGGAGATCGCCGCGGGGCGGGTGATCCGCGCGGTCGGCTACCGCGGCACCGAGCTCCCCGGGCTGCCCTTCGACGCCGGGACCGGGACCATCCCGCACGAGGGCGGCCGGGTCCGGCCGGGCACCTACGTCGTCGGCTGGATCAAGCGCGGACCGTCGGGCGGCATCGGCGCCAACCGGACCTGCGCGCAGGAAACCGTCGGCAGCCTCCTGGAAGACGCGGTCGCGGGCAGGCTGGCGAAGTGATCTGACGCGGAAAGCGCCGGGGGGGTGCTTTCCGCGTCAGGCCACGGGAGTGCCGATGCGCAGGCGGTTGCCGTCGGGATCGCGGAGCTCGACCTCCCGCGCCCACGGCGCTTCCTCGACCGGCACGGCGAACTCCGCGGCGATCGCGTCGACATCGCGCACGCGCAGGTAGATCAGGGTGTCCGGCCGGGCGTCGCCGCTGTGCTCGGACAGGAACAACCGCACCCGGCCGCGAGCGATCTCGACGAACGCCGGGAGGCCGGGCTCGAACCGGTGCTCCCACTCCTTGCCGAACCCGAGCCGCCGGTACCAGGCGACGGCCGCCGCGGCGTCCGCGACGTGCAGGATCGGGATGACTTCCTCGTCCACCACTCGCTCCTCACAGACCTGTTGCGGGCCAGGTGACCGCTCCCCACCCATCGAGCCGGACATCGGCCCGGCGGGCCGTGCCCTCAGCCTGGTAGACCGCCCGCTCCGCGGCCATCCAAGCGCGCAGGTGGTCTCTCGCGCCCTCACCGTCGCGCGCCACCGTGCGCGTCAGGCGCAACGCTTCCCCGTCTTCCACCCACACCAGCAGCGTGCTGAGGCCGTCGAACCGCCGGGCTCCGGCACCACAGCCTTCGACGATCAGGTGCTCGGCCTGCGGAACGTCGTGCCACTCGGCGTATTCGCCCGCGTGCCAGTCGTAGCGCTGGTAGCGGCCGTCCCGCCCGGCGGCCATCGGTTCGAGCACCTGCCGCCCGAGCCGGTCCACCCCGGCGAGCATGCCGTTCCACCCGTCGTAGAGGTCGTCCATGTGCACGATCTGCGCGGACAACGCCTCGGCGAGCTGGTCGGCGAGCGTCGTCTTGCCGGATCCAGCGGGCCCGTCGATGATCACCAGCCGCGTCGTCCCGAGCCGCGGCGCCGCCTTCGCCCTCCGCACGAGCCCGTCAAGCACTGCAGGACCAACGCTCACCGAACCTCCCGACGGAACACCGCGGCCATTCTCCCCGAAGCACGGGACGGATCTTCCGGACGGGCGCTTAGTGGCAGTTTCTGCCACTAAGCGTTACGATGGGCCCGTGCCCAGGCAAGCCCTCGACCGGAACGACCTGCTGGCGATCTCCCGCCGCTGCGCCGTGGTCTTCGCCGACGCCGGCGACTCCTCGCCCACCGTGGCGCAGCTCGCGGAGGCGGCCGGGATGTCGCAGCGGAGCTTCTACCGCTACTTCGCCACGAAGGAGGACTGCCTGCGGCCGGTCTTCGACGAGGGCAACCGGGCGTTCGCCGCCGCCCTCGCCGAGCAACCGCCGAACACCGGGCTGGCCGATGCCATGCTCCGGGCCTTCGACCTGACCTACGCGGCGAGCACCGACGAAGAAGCACGCGCGCTCATGGCCGCGGTCTTCGCCGACGACGTCCTGCGCAGGGTCTGGCTGCAAGCCACCTACGAGATCACCGAGCTGCTGAGGCCGAGCGTGGCCGCACTGCTCGGCGCCTCGGCCGACGATGTGCGCACCACGGTGGTGTGCGGGCAGGCGGCACTGCTGAACATCGTCGCGCTCGAACACTCGATCCGGGACGAAACCCCGCTGGCGGTCACGGCACGCGCCGCTGCCGCCGCGCTGTTCACCCCGGTTCCCTGATCCCGCCCGAACTACGACGAAGCAGGAGAACCATGGATCTGTCCAACAAGGCCGTCATCGTCACCGGCGGCGCTCGCGGGCTCGGCGCGGCGTTCGCACGCGGCATCGTGGCAGCGGGCGGGACGGTGATGATCGGGGACGTCCTCGAAACCGAGGCCGCCGCCGTGGCCGCCGATCTCGGCGAGTCCGCCCGATCGATGCACCTCGACGTCACCGATCCCGAGTCCTGGCAGGCGACCGTCGCCGCGACCGAGGAAGCGTTCGGATCGGTGACCGGGCTGGTGAACAACGCCGGGGCGGTCGCGTCGGGAGTCCGGCTCGTCGACGAGCCGCTCGACACCTTCCAGCGCGTCATCCAGACGAACCTCGTCGGCGTCCACATCGGAATCCAGGCCGTCGTGCCCGCGATGCGGCGCGCCGGCGGCGGCTCGATCGTCAACATCTCCTCGGCCGCGGGCCTGGTGGGCATGGAGCTGACCGGCGCGTACGGCGCGGCGAAGTGGGGCGTGCGCGGCATGACGAAGGTCGCCGCCGTCGAACTCGCGCCGGAGCGCATCCGGGTCAACTCGGTGCACCCGGGCATGGTGCTGACCCCCATGACCGCACCGACCGGGATCGTCACCGACGAGGGCGGTTTCCCCGCCGCACCGGCCGGCCGGGTCGGCCGCCCGGAGGAGCTCACCGGAGCGATCACCTACCTGCTCAGCGACAGCGCGAGCTACACGACGGGCGCGGAACTCGCCGTCGACGGCGGCTGGACGGCCGGCCCGCCCATGCCCGGCCGCTGAAGCCTCACGACGATTCGCCGGAGCCGTCCGCTCGGTGGAAAGGCCGGGGCTCGGCGTGACGTCGATCTCTGCGAAGATCGACACGCGTAGACCGAGGGGAGCACGGAATGGGCGACGGGCGCAGCAGACTCGACCTGCAGACCGATCGAGCGCACGGCGCGCGGATCTACGACTACATCCTCGGCGGCAAGGACAACTACTCCGCCGACCGCGCCGCCGCGGAAGCCACCCTGCAGGTCTGGCCCGCCCTCCCGGTGCACATGCGCGCCAACCGCGAGTTCATGCACCGCGCCGGCCGCTACCTGGCCACCGAGTGCGGCATCGACCAGTTCCTGGACATCGGCACCGGCATCCCCACCTCGCCGAACCTGCACGAGGTCGTGCAGGAGGTGCGCCCGGACGCGCGCATCGTCTACACCGACAACGACCCGATCGTCCTGGTGCACGCCCGCGCGCTGATGTCCAGCACCGAGCAGGGCCGCACCGCCTACGTCGACGCCGACCTGCGCGATCCGGACACCGTGCTGAACTCCCCGGAGTTCCGCGAAACCCTCGGCCCGAACCGCCCGATCGCCCTGCTGCTGATCGCGATAGTGCACTTCATCGAGGACGACGAGGAAGCCCTGACGGCCACCCGCCGGATCATCGACGTCCTGCCCGCGGGCAGCTACGTGGCGGCCACCATCGCCACCGCCGACTTCGCCCCGGAAGCGCTGGCCGAGGTCCGCCGGACCTACCGCGAGCACGGCGAAACGCTCCGCTTCCGCACCAAGGCCCAGGCCGCCCGCTTCTTCGACGGCCTGGAGCTGACCGAGCCGGGACTCGTCCAGATGCACAAGTGGCGTCCCGACGAGCACACGGAGCCGGCCGACGACACCGACATCGCCATGTACGCGGCCGTCGCCCGCAAGCCCTGAGCGGCGAGCCCCGGGCTCACTCCACCCGCCGTCCTCCGAGCAGGTCGCGACAGCAGGCGGCGAAGGCCTGCGCCCGGCTGGTCAGCCGCACGCCCTTGACCCGCGCGAGCGCGATCGGCAGCGGTGGCACGTCGTCGAGCAGCGGCAACCTGACGACGCGTCCGCCGTCGTAGGTGGTGTCGGTCCGGGGCTGCTGGTTGAGGATCGCGAAGCCGTGACCGGCGGCCACCAGCGAGCGCACCACCTCGTAGTTCGACGTCCGGTGGCGCACGAACGGCTCGACGCGGGTCCGCCGCACCAGCGACTGGAAGTACTCGCGGCTGTGCGGGAGATCCAGCAGCACCATCGGTTCGCCCGCGAGATCGGCCAGCCGCACCCCGGATGCGTGCCGCAGCCGGTGGTCCGGCGGCACGATCACGTGCGGCGGTGCGACCGCCAGCACCTCCCGTTCGAGGTTGTCGTCGAGATCGAGCTCGTAGAGCACCGCGAGCTCGCACGCACCGCTCAGCAGCGCCTCCTGCAGCTCGGCGGTCTGGCCTTCCAGGACCGACACCCGCACCTGCGGGTGCTGCGCGGCGAACTCCGCCAGCAGACCGGGCAGGTGGAACGGCGCGAGCGTCTGGAAGCACCCAACCACCACCTCTCCGACGAGGGACTCGCCGAGTCCTCGGGCGGCGTCGGCCAGTTCGCCCGCGTGAACCAGGAAACCGCGCAGTTCCTGGAAGAACCGCTCCCCCGCCCGCGTCAGCGCGAGCCCCTGCGCGTGCCGCCGGATCAGCAGCTGCACGCCGAGTTCCCGTTCCAGGTGAGCGACCGCCGTCGACACCGCCGACTGCGACACCACCAACCGCCTCGCCGCGGCCGTCATGCTGCCCAGCTCCGCCGCGGCTGCGAAGTAGCGGAGCTGGACCAGCGTGAACTGGGCCTGACCCGTCATCACGACCTCCCCGGTGGCACGCCGGTCATCAGCCGACCGGGCAGCCGGTGGCCTGCCGCGCGCACTCGGTGAGCAGGTGCTTGGCGGCGCCGCGCTCGACGGAGGTGTTGTTGCTCATCAGGTGCAGCCCCAGGCCGTCCTCCAGCGCGACCAGCGTCGCGGCGATCTCGCGCGCCGGTCGGGAGAAGGTGAACTCGCCGGTCGCGCGGCCGACCTCCAGCACCGCGTCGTAGAGCGCCACCTCGCGGTCGTACAGGCCGGTCATGAGCGCGGAGTGCGCGGAACTGCGCTCGGTGAGCCCGTGCATCTCGTAGAGCACGCGGGCGACCTCGTCGTCCCGCCCGGACGGCAGACCGGTCTCGATGGCCGCGGCGAGCTTGCCCGCCGCGCTCGCCTCCGCGTCCACGGCGTCGGCCCGGTGGCGGTAGAAGCGGTCGACCACCGTGCGGTGCACGTCGAACATCAGGTCTCCCAGCTCCGGGTAGTGGTAGAGCACCGATCCCGGCGAAACCCCCGCCTCCGCGGCGATGTCGCGGATGCGGACGTTGTCGCGCCCGCGTTCGTTGATCGCCCGCAGCGCTGCGCCGATGAGCTGTTCCCGCCGTGCCCGCTGTGTCCTCGTGAGTGCCACGTTAACCATTATTGATGCCCTGTTTCAATTTTTCCAATCTTCTTCTCGCCCATTGACATGCTGCTTTGCCGAAGCTTTGAATCTGCGTTCAAAGTTACCGGACGCGAGGAGAGACCATGCCAGCGTTCACCCACGAGCAGTGGCGCGAGGCCGCCGCGAAGCTCACCCCGCGCACCGACACGTTCATCGGCGGCCGGTTCACCGCGGCGCTCGACGGCCGCACCTTCCCGACCGTGGACCCCGCCACCGGCCGCGTCCTCGGTGAGGTCGCGGAGTGCGGCCCCGCCGACGTCGACGCCGCGGTGTCCGCCGCTCGCCGGTGCTTCGACTCCGAGGCCTGGTCGGCAGCGAGCCCCGCCGAGCGCAAGCGGGTGCTGCTGCGCCTGGCCGACCTGATCGACGAGCACCGCGCGGAGCTCGCCCTGCTCGACTCGATGGACATGGGCAAGCTCGTCACCGACGCCTACGACATCGACGTGCCGGGAGCCGCGGGGCTGTTCCGCTGGTACGCCGAGCTGATCGACAAGGACTACGGCGAGATCGCGCCGACCGCCGCCGGCGACCTGGCCCTGGTCCGCCGCGTCCCGCTCGGCGTCGTCGGCGCCGTCGTGCCGTGGAACTTCCCGTTGGACATGGCCGCCTGGAAGCTCGCCCCCGCGCTCGCGGCCGGGAACTCGGTGGTGCTCAAGCCCGCCGAGCAGTCCCCGCTCTCGGCGCTGCTGCTGGCCGAGCTGGCCGCCGAAGCGGGGCTTCCGGAAGGCGCGCTCAACGTCGTTCCCGGCTACGGCGAGGTCACCGGCCGCGCGCTGGGCCTGCACCCCGACGTCGACTGCATCGCGTTCACCGGATCGACCTCGGTCGGCAAGCTCTTCCTGCGCTACGCGGCCGAGTCGAACCTCAAGCAGGTGTGGCCGGAGTGCGGCGGCAAGAGCCCGAACCTGGTCTTCGCCGACTGCGCCGACCTGGAGGCGGCCGCCGAGGCGGCGTGCGCGGGGATCTTCTTCAACCAGGGCGAAGTCTGCTCGGCCAACTCGCGACTGCTCGCCGCTCGCGAGATCAAGGACGAGCTGGTCACCCGGATCGCCGAGCTGGCGGCGGGCTATGCGCCCGGCGACCCGCTCGACCCCGCGAGCCGGATGGGGCCGTTGGTCGACAAGGCCCACGCCGACCGCGTCGCCGGATTCATCGAGGACGGCAGGGGCGAAGCCACGCTGGTCACCGGTGGCGGACGCCGCGACTGCTTCGTGGATCCGACGGTCTTCGACGACGTGGCACCGGGTTCGCGCATCGAGCGCGAGGAGATCTTCGGCCCCGTGCTCAGCGTGACCGCCTTCGACGACGAGGCGGAGGCGATCCGGCTGGCCAACGACAGCCGCTACGGCCTCGCGGCCTCCGTCTGGACCGCCGACCTCTCCCGCGCCGTGCGGGTCTCCGACGCCCTGCGCGCCGGAACCGTCTCGGTCAACACGGTCGACGCGCTGAGCCCGCAGACCCCGTTCGGCGGCTTCGGGCAATCCGGCTTCGGACGCGACCTGTCCGCGCACGCGATGGAGAAGTTCACCGGCCTGAAGACCACTTGGATCAAGTACTGAACCGCAGAAGCACCCGCACAGCAACAACTTTGAGGAGCACCATGTCCGTGGAGACGAACACCACCGAGGAACTGGCCAAGCGCCACCTGGTCATGAACTTCACCCCGGCGTCGAAGTACCGCGACGAGGGCCTGCCGATCTTCGTCCGCGGCGAGGGCTGCTACGTCCACGACGAGTCGGGCAAGCGCTACTTCGACGGGCTGGCCGGGTTGTTCTGCACCCAGCTGGGCTACTCGCACGGTGCGGAGGTCGGCGAAGCAGTCGCCCGGCAGATGAGCGAGCTCCCCTTCCAGACCACCTGGAGCGTCGCGCACCCGCCCGCGGCGAAGCTGGCCGCCGAACTGGCCGCGATCGCCCCCGGCGAGCTGAACCGGGTGTTCTTCACCTCCAGCGGCTCGGAGTCCAACGAGGCCGCCATCAAGCTGGCCCGGCAGTACCACATCAGCCGGGGCGAGCACGCACGGCGGAAGTTCGTCGCCCGCCGGGTCGCCTACCACGGCACCAGCTTCGGCGCCATGTCCCTCAACGGCATGGTGCAGGTGCGGAAGATGTTCGAGCCGCTCATGTCCGGCGTCCGGCACGTCTCCAACACCAAGCGGTACCAGCGGCCCGAGATCGAGACCGAAGCGGAGTTCACCGCATTCCTGCTGGCCGAGATCGAGGCGCTCGTCCAGCAGGAGGGCCCGGACACGATCGCGGCCATCATCCTGGAACCGCTGCAGAACGCCGGTGGCAGCCTCACCCCGCCTGCGGGCTACTTCCAGGGCGTGCGCGAGCTCTGCGACCGGCACGGAATCCTGCTGATCGCCGACGAGGTCATCACCGGGTTCGGCAGGCTCGGCGAGTGGTTCGGCTGCATCCGCTACGGGTTCCAGCCCGACATCATCACCTTCGCCAAGGGGATCGCCTCGGCCTACGTGCCGCTGGGCGGTCTGATCGCCGACGACCGGATCATCGAGACCGTCCTGGACGGTCCGGCGGGCATGTACAACCACGCGCTCACCTACGGCGGGCACCCGGTCGCCTGCGCGGCGGCACTGACCAACCTCGAGATCATGCGCCGGCTGGACGTGCTGGGCAACGTCAGGGCCACCAGCGCCACGTTCGCCGCCGAGCTCGAACGGCTCCGCGAGATCCCGATCGTCGGCGACATCCGCGGCGACGGCTACCACCGCAGCCTGGAGCTGGTCACCGACCGCGCCGCGAAGTCCTGGGCCTCCGAACGGCTCCCCGCAGGCGAGTTCGTCAACGATCACCTGGCCCCGGCCGCCGCCGAGGTCGGCGTGCTGTGCCGGCTCGCCGTCGACTCCGAGGGCAACCCGCTGCTGCAGCTCTCCCCGCCGCTGGTCGCCGACGCGGACGCCATCCGCGAGCTGGTCGGCCTGGTCGAGCAGGCCCTCACCCGGGCCGTAGCTTCAGGTGGCCTCCGGTGAACGGGCCCGACGGCCGCGCCGCAGCACCCGCTGCGGCGCGGCCCGAGCTCAGACGCGTCCTCGGACTGCCGTCGCTGTTCTTCTTCGGGCTGGCCTACATGGTCCCGCTCGCGGCCTTCACGACCTACGGGATCGTCACCGACGTGACCCGCGGGCACCTGCCCGCCGCGTACCTGGTCACGCTGGCCGCGATGGCGTTCACCGCGCTGAGCTACGCGAGCATGGTGCGCGCCTACCCCGTCGCCGGTTCCGCCTACACCTACACCCAGCAGTCCTTCGGCCCCGCCACCGGATTCCTCACCGGCTGGGCGCTTCTGCTGGACTACATCTTCCTGCCGACGATCAGCTACATCGTCATCGGCCTCTACCTGGGCATCGCGATTCCGGCGGTGCCCGCGTGGATCTGGATCCTGCTGGCGATCGCGCTGGTCACCGGGCTGAACGTGCTCGGCATCAAGCTGGTGACCGGCATGAACATGGTGCTGGTGGGCGCGCAGGGCGTGTTCATCGCGACGTTCCTGGTGATGAGCTACCTGACCGTCTCCGGGCGGTCGGCGGCGGCGGACCTGGTGGCCCCGTTCTTCAGCCCGGAGTTCTCGCTGACCGCGGTAGTGGCCGGTTCGGCCGTCCTCTGCCTGTCGTTCCTGGGCTTCGACGCGATCTCCACGCTCTCCGAGGAAGCCCGGAACCCGCGGACGTCGATTCCGCGGGCGATCGTCCTGTGCACGGTCTTCTGCGGCCTGCTGTTCGTCGTCATGTCCTGGGCGGGTCACCTGGTCTACCCGGACTGGCAGACGTTCACCGACCCCGACTCGGCCTCGGTCGAGGTCATGGCCCGCGCTGGCGGCGACTTCCTGGCGGCGTTCTTCACCGCCGCCTACGTCGCGGCGTGCTTCGCCTCGGCGATGGCGGCGCAGGGTGCGGTGTCCCGGATCCTGTTCTCCATGGGACGCGACGGCGCGCTGCCCGAGCGCGTCTTCGCCCGGGTCCACCCGGAGTACCGGACCCCGCACCTGGCCACCCTGGTGGTGGGCGCGATCTCCCTGCTGGCCTGCGTCATGTCGCTGGACCAGGCCGCCGCGCTGGTGAGCTTCGGCGCCCTCATCGCCTTCACCTTCGTCAACCTGAGCGTCATCAAGCACTACGCGATCGACCGCGGGAACCGCCGCGGCGCGGACCTCCTCCGCTACGTCATCGCACCCGGAATCGGCGTGGCCCTGACCATCTGGCTCTGGACCTCGCTGTCCCCGACGACCTTCGCCATCGGCCTGGCCTGGGTGGCGATCGGCTTCCTCCAGCTCCTCCGCCTCACCCGAGGTTTCAAACGACCAGCGCCCACCACGACCCACGAACCCTGAACCACCGCACCGTGCGCGCTCGCCCGAAGGAGCAGGCGCGCACGGTGCGCTTCTTCGTACCGCGGTTCTTCACCGGCTCCGACCACCGGCCATGCGAGAAAGCCGCTGCGGCTGCTTCGGCGAGTTCGCCCCCGGCTGCGAACGCAACGTCGTGAGCGGCGATGGCGGTTCTTCGCTCACGAGCGGACTACGCGCTGCAGCGGGCGCCTTCGGGCGGCGTTCGGAGGTTGATCAGGTAGTCGGCGACGATGTCGTCGACGCACTTGCTCTGGCCCAGCAGCGCGACGCCGTGCTGGGCGCCGTCCACCGTCAGCAGGCCGCCGCCCAGCACGCGGGCCAGGTTGACGCCGCCCTGGTACGGGGTGGCCGGATCGCCGGTGACGGAGACCGTCAGGGTCGGCGGCACGTCGACCGGGCCGGTGATCCACGGCTGCGGCATGGTCGGCCGCTCGGGCCAGGCCTCGCACTCGTGGTGCGATTCCGGCACCGGCCTGCCGGGGTCCGCGAACGGGACGGCGGCGCTGACCTGCCGGGCGAATTCGGTCTGCTCCGCGGGAGTGCGGCGCGGCGAGTCCATGCACCGGATCGCGTAGACCGCGTCGCCGGAGTTGCTGTACCGGCCGTCGGGTCCGCGCCCGGCGGAGATGTCGCGCTGCGCCAGCAGGAGGTCACCGCGTCCGGCGGCCAGCTCGGCGAGTCCTTCGGTGGCCTTCGGCCACAGCTTCGGGGAGTACAGCGCGCTCGTCACCGCGGTCAGGGCGTCGGAGTAGTTCAGGCCGCGACTGTCAGCGGTGGGTGCCGGTTTCTCCTGCAGGGGCCGCACGAGTGCTTGGAACGCTTCGGTCGCCCGGCCCGGGTCGGTGCCGAGCGGGCAATCGGCGCTGGTGGCGCAGTTCGCGGCGAACCTGTCGAAGGCCTGCTGGATCCCGGTCATCTGCGCGAGGTGGAACTCGGTCGTGTCGAGATCGGGGTCGATGGCGCCGTCGAGCGCCAGCGCGCGCACGTTCTGCGGGAAAGCCTCGGCGTACATCGCGCCCAGCTGGGTTCCGTAGCTCCAGCCCATGTAGGAGAGCTTCTCGTCGCCCAGCACGGCCCGCAGCACGTCCATGTCCCGCACGACATCGCTGGTGCCGAAGCTCGCCAGCGCCTGCGGACCACCGGAGCCCTCCGCGCAGCGCTGCGCCACCTGCCGGGCGGCCTGCTCGTCGGGAACGTCCGGCACGAGTTGGCCGGCGAAGTCCTCGCCGCGGTCCTTCTCGGCGTCGGTGTAGCAGTTGGCCTGCGGAGTGGACGCGCCCACGCCCCGTGGATCGAACCCGATCACGTCGAACCGCTCGCTCACCGGCCCCTCGGCCCACAGCTGCGCCACCTGTGCGACGAAGCTCATCCCCGATCCACCCGGGCCACCCGGGTTGACCAGCAACGATCCGATCTTCTCACCTCGCGCGGGCAGCCGCAGTAGGGCGACCTCGCCCCGCGGGCCGTCCGGATCGGCGTAGTCCAGCGGCACCTGCACCCGCGCGCAGTCGAAGCGGGTGTCGGCGAAGAGCTTCTCGTCCACCGCTGTCGTCGCGTAGGGCGCGCACGGCTCGAACGCGATCTGCTGACCGTAGAACTCCGTCAGGTCCGGTCCCGACTCCGCTGAGGCGGTGCAGCCGGTGAGGGCGAGCGACGCCGCCCCCAGGGCGATGAGCATCGCACGAACACGAAACACGTTGCCTCCTGGGAATGTTGCGGAAACTGCCGGAGACGCTAAGGAAACCACCTGGTGGCGCGGATCGCTCCAAAGACTCGAACTGCTCGACCGAAGTCGGAGCAAGAGTCAGTCCTCCGGGTGGAGGTGCTCGCGCGAACCACTGCCTGAGCTCGCCACGGGTCGCCATCCGGATCACCGGCACCCCCGGCAGCCACCTGGCCGCCGAGATCACCAATTGTGCGGACGCCGTTGGCGAAAGGTGCGAGTGCGGCCACTGCACGGGCACGGAGCACGGTTGGGTCGGAAAGATCCGCGTAGCCAGACGAGGAACACCAGAAGATCTGCGCAAGCTCGAGCAGGATGCCGACCAACGCTGGCGGGAGGAGTGCGCCAAGCAGGAGGCGAAGAAGCAGAAGAAGCCGAAAGCCACTCTGCCGCACAAGCGGGCGGCCATCGACACAGCCTGCTCCGACCTGGTCAAAGAGCTTCACCAGGAAGAACGGCGTGCCGAGCGGTCGCGCATCTCCAATGCGGGCTCGACCGGGAAGTACACCGCCCGACAAGGCAGCCCCGTGCTCGACAAAGCCTCCCGACGTGCAAACCCCGAGGAAGGGGCGCGCAGCTCCGCAGAAGGCACTGACGACCCCGAGCCGACACCAGAGGTTACCGATCGCTCCCTCTCCAATCCTGCCTCGGAAGCTGAGCGGGTCGAAGCGCTCGGCCACATGCTCGTGCAGGCCCTCAGCGAGGTCGAGAAGGACCTCGGACAACTCGGTCCCGGGACGCGCCGGGCCATGGCACACCACTTCTGGTGCGAATTGCTCGTGCAACTGGTGGTGGTCATCGAGGAGTCGAACCACCTGCTCGACTCGGTGCCCGGCATGGTGACCGACCGGATCGTTCGATCACGTCAGGAGAACGGCTTCGCCGGAGTTGAGCGGAAGGTGATCGCCGCCTGCGCAACGCAAGTCTGGAAACGGCTCATAGACGCGCTCGGGCTGGCTGTGATCAGCGATGCCAAGGTTTTGCTGCCCGCACTGCGCACGCTGGCGGTCCTGATGTGCAAGTCCCCACCACGGCACCCGGGACTCGTCGAGCATTGCGTTGACCCGCTGAAAGCCTTCTTCGTCGAAGAGACGAAGAAGCGCCTCAAGCACGTCTTCGAAGGTCTGGTCCCGCAGATCACAGCTGAGATCAACGGGGCGAATCCAGCCGCGCGGGCAGAAGGAAGCAGCGGGCAACCCATCAGCAGTGCCGGGAACTGAGCCGGTACCGCTCCCACGCGGTTGTCGGCGCGTCCTGGATGGTTCTGGCGGTGACCGTCTCAGAGCAGGGTGATGGGGTCGCCGATCTGCAGCTTGCCCGGGGTGGCGATGGTCGCCAGGGCGTCCAGGCGGGTGTCGTGGGCCTCGGCGATCGCTCGCAGCACCAGCGGGGAGCGGGGCAGGTCCTGCTGGGCTTCGTTGGTCATCGCGCACCGCTCGCTGGAGCGCACGAACTCGACGCGCAGCGCGTCGCCGATCGCCGCTGCGCTCCCGAACCACTCGTCCTCGACGAACGGCGGCGTGCCTGGCGGCGTGCGCACCAGCAGGTTCGGCCGGAAGCGCCGCTCGTCGACGGGAACTCCGGGAACCGCCGCACGAACCCAGTCGAGGGTGGCGGTGGTCAGGACGCTCAGCGGGAGCTGGTCGAAGTGCGAGACAGCGCCCTCACGCGCCACCTCGACGTCATCACGGTGCAGGTAGTCGCGGATGAAGGCGGTGGGATCAGGTACCGCGACGCCTTGCGGATCCAGCAGTTCCGGCTGGTCGTTGCGCTCGTCGTAGCGGGAGCGCAGCTCCAGCAGTCCGGGCATCCGGCGGAAGCGGCGCGTGTTCTTGCCCGAACCGAACTTGCCGTCGGCATCGCGCACCGCGAAGAGCCGGTCGCCCAGCAGTCCCCGCGCATCGACATCCACCCGCGGCAACGACTCACCACCGGTCGACTTGACCGGATACCGCCAGATCCGCTCGACAACACCAACGACCACAGTCACCCGAAAAGCCTAGCGCGCAGCCGGTTCCGCACGTTCGAGCTCGTAGACGGCGTGGGCCGCGGCCCGGCGCAGCTCGTGGTCGCAGAGCACGTCGGTGCTGTCGATGAACTGATCGACGCTGCCCACCAGCGGCAATCCGCGCACCGCGTCGTCGCTGACGCTCTCCCGCAGCGCGTTCGCGAAGCGCTCGGCGTGCAGCACCTGGAACGGCCGCTCGTGGTACGGGCGAGTGCGCGGATCGATGTCCTCGGTGAGACCGAGCTCGTTGTGCATGGCCGCGACCGCTTCGTAGGCCGTGGCGAGATGGTGCTCGCGTTCCCGCCAGCTGGTCGCGGCCAGAGCAGCGGTGAAGACCGGCGTCAGCTCCGCCGCCACGGGCAGCTGCGCGAAAGCGCTGCCGAGCCACTTGGCGTACGGCGGATACCGCCGCTTCATGAGCAGGCACAACCGCATCAGGTCGCGGACCAGCCGACCGGCCACGATCGCCGAGCCGATCCCGTCCCCCACTTCCCCGCACCGGCCGGTGAACGCCTCCTCCTGGCTGATCCGCTGCCACTGGCACGCCAGCAGGTAGCGCCACAGATCGTCCGGGTACCAGGCCAACCGCTCCCGCACCCGGTTCAGCAGGCCCAACCCGTCGTGGAAGACAGCACCGCGCGTGACCTCGGCCAACGTCTGGGCAGGTGTGGCGAGCCAGTCGAAGGCGGTGACCTCGCCGAGCGGATCGAACCCAAGGTGCCGCGTCGACCAGTCCCCGAGCTCAGCGACGACCACCCCGTGCTGCAGCGGCCCGCTGCCCATCCGCATGTGCCGCGCGCCATCGGCCCCGACAGGCTCGAGATTCGTGGGAAATCCCAGGAAGATCCGGGGCAACCGCTCAGCGAGCAGCTCCGGGATCGCAGCCCCGTGCTCCCGGAAATCCCGCTCCTCCAAGAACAGCTGCACCCGCGGTCCCCAGTTGTGATCGGTGGACCGCTCGGTGTCGAACCCGAGCACCTCCGAACCTCCGCCGATCAACGCAGCCGCGTGCGCGAGCCCGGGCAGCTCCTGCCCCAGCACCGGCAGAACGGCATCCAGGTAGAACCGCCGCGAGAGCTCCGCTCCAGCGATGAAATCACCGACCACGTTGACCAATGCTCCCAAACCGAGCCGACCGCGGCGACCGGTTTTCAGCCGCGGCCGAAGCGGAGTTCACCGCCGACATCGCTCGGCGCGTCCGGCCTAGGTGCTCGGCTCAGCGGTGAGGGAATCCAGTTGGGACAGGATCGACGGGTCGCTGATCTTCTCGTCCTCGGCGAGCAGGAGCACTTTGCTCAGAACTACGCTCGTCATCCGGTCCTCGTCCGAGAACGGCAGGAACAGGCGCCGGTGTGCCGTGGCGCCGAACGAAGCGGGCACCACGCAGAGGTGTCCACCCGGTTGGACGTGGATGCTGCCGCTGGTCAGGTGCACCCGGTACGTCGCACGGGTGCCGCGTACCACCGCCACGCGCCCCTCGACGGTGACTCGGTCCAGTCCCAGGTCCGCGATGAGCGCGGCGAGCAGCTGCGCCCGACTCGCCGCTTGCGCCTCGGACAGCTCCGCATCCGGCTCGATTCCAGCGACCGACACCACCAGGTCCAGGTCTCGCATGACTTCGGAGAGCACCACCGGCGGTACGTCACCCAGCGGAACGGGCGTGCCGCCGACGCGGCGGTGGGCGCCGGTCAGGAAGCGGAGTTCGCCGACGAGGACGGCCCCCATCCCGAAGTAGCCGTCGAACTCGCAGCGCAACGCGGCGGTGAGGCCGTCGCCGACGTCGCGGGTCGCCTGGTGGTCAGCGTGCTCGCCGTGGGTGGACCAGCCCCTGCCGGACAGCAGCTGGCCCGCCACCTTGCCGTTGACCTTCTGACCGGCGAACCTCCGCGACACCTCGCCCGCCGCCAGTTCGGCCGGAGTCAGCACGTACAACTCCCGGAACACCTGCTTGACGGGCTGCCGGAGGCGGCGCCGCACGATCTGCTCCTGCCAGTCGGCGAGCACCTGCCGCTCGTGCAGTTCGAGCGGGTGGACCGCTGTGACCGGGCCGGTGGTGTCGACTTGGTCGAGCAGGCCGATCACGTCGTTGCGGTCCCTCCAGAGCAGCGCGGGCAGCATCGCCGCACCGGCGGGCAGGGACAGCAGCCGGGCCAGCTCATCGGGCGCCAGCGCGCCTGCGGTGGCGACCAGCCGCTCCACCAGCCCGGTCCGCATCCGACGAGCCTGGTCCTGCAGTCGCTTCTGGTTCTCGCGCAGCTCTCGGTAGCCGGGGTCGGCGCGGACGGCAGCAGGCACCGACTTCAGCACCTTGCTCCCCCGGTTCACCGTCAGCGCCGGGTCGGCTCCGTCGAACCGCAGCGCGATCCGGTAGTCCCCGACCTCCGCTTCCATCGGGGTCTCGGTGGCGATTCGCGCCTCGCAGTCCCATTCGAGGCGACTCGCGTCCTCGAAACCCGCAACCTGCGCCAAGTGATCGAGGGCAACCTCGATCGCGGCGGCGTGGCTGTGCCTGCGGTTGGGACCGAGCTTGGGGCCTTTCTTCGCGGACTCGCGCAAGACCAGGTAGCGGTCGAGGACCGTCTCGTCCGGGGCGAGGGGCAGCAGCCCGAACGCGGCGATGCCCTGCAGCGCGTTGCGCTTGAACCGCGTCAGCACCTCGGCGCGGTTCCAACCCATGACCGCGGAGACCAGCTCGTTCGGTACGAACGCCAGCAGCTGCTGGGCGGCGTCCGCGCCGGCTTCCTCGATCGCGCCGAGGATGACGGCCCGGTCCTGACGAGTGACCGCGCCGGCGGGCATCGCACAGAGCAGGCGCAGCAACCGCGCGGCGCTTTCCAGACCGAACAGCGGCAACAACGCGTCGGCGTCACCAACGCCCAGTCGCCACCTGAATACCCGGCGCTGCTCCTCCACCGGCCGATCCCGCAGCAGGTCGAGCAGATCGGCGCGTTCCTCGTCGGTCAGTTCGGCTGCCCCGAGGTGGCCGGCCACCCGCGCGTCGCCGCGCCAGGCCAGCGCGGCCTGCACGAACCGCAAGCCGCGCGGTGCCAGCCCGTCGGGAAACTCGCGCCAGGCAGCGGGCGTTGGCGCGGAGACGAGTCGCCAGGTCAGCGCATCTACGTGGTCCCGCACCGCATCCGCGCAGCCGAGCGGCGAGCTGGTCGCGTCCTCGTCCAAGGGTGATCGGCCGGTGATGGCGTAGCCGAGGCGGCGGTCGTCGGCGAAGGCCCGTTCGACCACGGCGGCGTCCAGAGCGCCCGACTGGTGAAGCGCGTCGAGAATCCGCGCCACGGTCTTCCGGCGCAGGGCGCCGAGCGGCGTGAAGACGAGCACCCTCAGCAGGCGGATGTCGGCAGCGGCGATGGCCTTCTCCGCCACCTCGTCCAAGAACAGGTGCTGCCAGACGTCGCGCCCGAGGAACTCGGCCAGCAGGGCTTTCCGGCGAGCTGTCGGCCACGGCGCGGCGAGGAGATCGGTGACGTCGTCCGGTCGCCCGACCGGGAAGCTCGCGTCGTAGAGCTCGTCGAGCTCCGCGACGATGTCGCCCACGTGCGGTTTGAGGTTGCCCAGCAGCTCGTAATCGCCCCGCTCGATTCGAAGCAGTATCTCCGCCGCGGTCGCCCGCAGACCCGCCCGGTCATGGGCCTTCGCCGCGACCCGAGCCTGGTCCACCAGCGGCCGCAAGAGCTCGCGCTGTTCGCGAACGAGGTCGACGTAGCTCTCGGGGATGTCTCGCACCACCACGTTCAGCCTCCCGTCAGCGCGACCAGCCGGAGGAACACGACCGGTTCGCCGATCCGGAGCGTGATCTCCTCGTCCAGGCCGACGACCTGCCGTCCGCCGACGAAGACCACGAACGTGCCACGAGCGAAAGCCCGCCACGCCCTGGCGACCTCCTCGGCCACGTCCGGGTCCGCCATCTGCCGGGGCGGCCTGATCGCACCGGCGGCGGCCTGCGCCCGGAGCTCGTCGTCGGAGAGGAAGTGGCGATCGAGGATTCGCCGACAACGCGCGGCGTCAGCGCGCAGCTCCCGGACCTGCTCCTCGACCGCGTGCCGGATCAACTCCCGTGCTGTGGTGCGCTCTTCGGAGAGCCGGACCAGCACGGTCGGCAGACCATCGTCGAGCGTGCCGTTCCTTCGGCCGCGCACCTCGATTTCGATCACAGCAGTCACTCTATAGTTCGATGCCCTGGCGATCAGCCGGACTGGCGATGCGTCCGGCGAGAGGGTGGTCGACGCAACAGCCGGACGCCGTCGTGGTTGTCGACGTACGGCAGCGGCCCGGGCACCACGCTGAGCTCCGTCGGACCAGCCCCCAGCCTCGAAAACCCTTGCAACTCCTAGTGGGTTTCCGAGGCCTGGGTGTCTGGTGCACTCACGCGGACTGCATCTCCCGCATGATCGCGAGCTGGGCCTTCTGGCCGGACATCATGTCCTGCGCCATCTGGTTCAGGTCCTGGTCGCTGCCGTGCAGGATCACGTGCTGCAGCATCCCGACCGCGCCCTCGTGGTGCGGGATCATCAGGTCAAGGAACATCCGGTCGAAGTCGGGCCCGGACAGCGTCGCGAGCTGCTCCATCTCCTCCCGCGTCGCCATGCCCATGTGCTCGATCATCTCCGGCATGCCGAGCATTTCCTCGTACGCCGTCGGGGCATCGGTGACCGGCAGGCCGTTGCGCCCCTGCCAGCCCTGCAGCATCTTGATCTCCAGCCCCTGCTCGGTGCGGATGCGGTCCGCCAGCGACTTCAGGGCGGGGTCCGACGCGCGGTCCGGGGCCAGCTGAGACATCAGGATCGCCTGGTAGTGGTGCGGGACCATCATGGCGGCGAACTCGGTGTCGACGTCGTTGTACGCCCGCGTGTCCGCGTTCGCGGTCCCCGCACCGAGCAGGCCCGCCAGCAGCACCACCAGCAGTGCGAGTCTCCGTGGGAACATCATCTGCCATCCCTTCCGAACGGCCGGCCGCCGGGCCGGAACCCGGCCCGGCGGCAGACGGATCATTCGGGGTATGCGTACTGCGTCTGCGGGTTGAGGATGTCGAGCTTGACCTTGTCGGCCTCGTCCATGCCGGGTCCGGTCACCTTCATGACGTCCAGGCCGCGCGTGATGTCGCTGGAGTAGACGTGGCCGTTGTAGTAGTACGCCGACCACGAACCGCCCATGACCAGGTTGTTCTCGTCGACCGGGCCGCGGTCGAAGTAGCCGATCTCGGCGGGCGCCGTGGTGTCGGTGTAGTCGAAGAACGACACCCCGCCCTGGTACCAGGACTGCACGTAGACGTTGCGGCCCGGGATCGGGATCAGGTTCCCGTTGTGGGCCACGCAGTTCTCGGTGTCGGCCTGGTTGCGCGGGATCTTGAAGTAGCTCTGGAACTCCAGCCCGCGGTCGGCGCCCTCACCGGTGATGTTGTAGATCGCGTTCGCGCCGTGCGTCGGCCCGACCTCGTCGTTGCAGGTCGGCGCGCCACCGCCGCCGAGCTCGTCGGTGAACAGCACGCTCTTGCCGTCGTTGGTGAACGTCGCCGAGTGGTAGAACGCGAAGTTCGGGTCCTGCACGGTGGCGACCACCTGCGGCTTGACCGGGTCGGCGATGTCCAGCAGCACCCCGTCGCCCATGCACGCACCGCCGGCGAGGTCGAGCTCCGGGTAGACCGTGATGTCGTGGCAGCCCGCGGTGCCCGCCGCACCGCCGTCGGGGAACAGCACCGGCTCGGCGACGACCTTCGCATTGGCCGGGTTGCCCGCGGGCACGCCGATGATGGAGATGGAGTCGTGCGGCGGCTGGCAGTTCGGGAACGCCGGGTCCGGGTTGTAGGACGAGACGTAGATGAACACCTCACCGGGCTTCTTGCCCGGAACCATGGTGTTGGTGTGCGAACCGCAGCTGGTCTTGATGCCCTTGAGGTAGCGCGGGTTCGCGACGTCGCTGATGTCGAAGATCCGGACGCCCTCCCAGGCGTTCGGGTCCTCGTAGGAACCCTGCTGGCTCTGGCAGGTGTCGTCGGTGCGCGCGTAGTCCACCGACAGGAACAGCAGGTTGCCGTCCGGGCTCACCGACACATCGCCCTGCCCGCCCGGGCAGTGGGTCTGGGAGACGGTCTTCGGGGCCCCCGGATCGGAGATGTCGTAGACGGTGAAACCGTCGTAGCTGCCCTGGAACGCGTAGTTCTTGAAGAACGCCAGGTCGGTGTGGGTCGATTCGGCGAGAGGCCCTTGCCGCGGCACGTTGGCCAACGGCTGGACGTTGTCGCTGTGCTGCACGTCGTCGCCCGGTGGCTGCGCCCCGGCAGACGGCACCACCAGCGCCAGTCCCGCAACAGCTGCGGCCACGCCGAGCACGAGCGTCCTGCGGGATCGCCGCGGGCCACGTAACTCCAGCATCCGGTAAACCTCCCTGAACTCCCCGATCGAGGACTCGCCTGGGTTTTCCGGCGAAGATCGTGACACGTGCGAACGAAATCCAACAGGGAGCAGCGACCCGGTTACGCAGGACGACCACCCACGACGAACAACCGCCGTAACACGGATTGCCCCGCATGGGCCAGCAGTGAGATCGACGCAGCCTTTCCTGTGCTGAGGTGATCAGGCCGGGTCGCCGAAGACCTCCGCTCAGCTGGCGGCCGGGCGCTGTTCGTCCCGGCCGACTTCACCGTCGATGACGACGTGACCCGATCGTCGCGGTCGGCGGCGGCGCGATCAACAACGCCTCCAACCTCGGCGTGGCCGGCTTCCTCACGGTCGCCCCGTACGTGGCGGCCAAGCACGGCGTCGTGGGACTCACCCGCGCCGCGGCCCTCAGCACTACTGCCCTAGAGCAGGGCTGGCCCGCCTCCAGGTGCGCCAGCCACACATCGATTCGGACATAGAGACGGAAAGGTGATCTTCCAGTGCGGATTCTCGCAATACGATCCTAATGCGAGAGACGCAGAGCGGTGGGTGGGAAACGTGGTCACGGACCGGTACGTGCGAGAGCGGATGATGCTGTACGCCCAGAACAACCCCAAACGCTATGCGGGTTGGGCGGCGCTGATCGGCACGATCTTCGGCCTGCCGCTGGGAACGCTCCTCGCCGTGGTGCTCGAAGGGTGGCCGCTGCCCTGGCCTACTGCTCTTCTCCCGATCACCGGGATGGGAATCGCATGCGGTGCCTGCCCGGCGACGGTCATGTTCTACTCCCTCCGACGCATCAAACCGCTGCCCCCGGACACCGACCTGGCACAGCTGCGCACCGCGTTGAAGCTGGTGGGCGTAGGTGTTCCGGGCGCCGACCCGGCGACGAACGCTCTCGCCGCACGAGTCGCCGAGCAGACTCTGTCGTACCCCCAGTGGACGAAGACGATCACCGTCGGCTTCCTGGGCCTCACCGGTCTGGGTGTCTTCGTCACGGTGCAGAGGATCCAAGACGACAACGCAGAAGCCCTGCAATCCGGCGCCTTCACGCTCTACGCCGTGGCGGGCCTGGTCCTGACCCAGGTCATGGCAGCTCGCCAAAACCGCAACGCCACCAAACTCCGCGATGCAGTCCTGCACGACAACACCCCAAGACCCAACGAAGAACCAGAACGGTGATCTGAAGGGCGCCCCCGCACCGTGGGGGTCCGCGGGGGCTCGGCTCCTGCGGCAAGCACGCGGAACGTAAAAATGGCGAGCGCTCGCCATCTATTACGTGGAGCTGACGGGATTCGAACCCGTGACCCCTTGACTGCCAGTTCTTTTCAGTTTCCGCAACCTGGAAGAACGAGGCCGATCGGTGTTCGCATCCGTCGTGCTGACCTGCACGTTTCGCACGTGTCGCGGGCTTCGCGGTCCACGGATGGTCCACGGAGATGGCTGTAACAGTGGGGTTAGCCAGCTGGGTGAGCGATGTGAACCATCAGCACAATCTCGTGCGCGATCCACAACGCCAAGCCCGCGCCAACGACAACACGGAAGGCCGTCACGGTGTCGCTGTCCAGGACAGTGATCGTCCAATCCAGCGCATAGCCAAGCAACAGCGCGACACCGACCAGCAGGAAGAACGCCAATGCCAACTCACGGGTTCCGTGGCTCCCAGCGCAAAGGTTAGGCCGTCTACGGCACTCTCAGGGCGCGAACCATGCAACCTCAGCGAAGATCGAAAGTCATACGCACGCCCGAGCGGCTATCCCCGCTGTTTCAGCTCTGCACCATCCCCTTCTGCGCTTCCGGACCGCCAGAGCTCACCCTCGCTACGGTGGACGACATGGACGAGAAGACCCGGATTGCCCTGAAGAACTACGACTGGATGATCCGCAACCGCGGCCCCAAGGACGTCACTCTCGATTGGGATAGCGACACCTTGATTTACGGAGATGGCGGAGTGGACGTCAGCGAACTGCTGCAGCAGGGTTTCACACCCGCGACTGATTGACGTTTGCTCCCAGTTCGGTCATGGCGGGTGACAATGCCACGTGAAGCGTCACCCGACACAACCGCTGGCCAGACAGCAAAGGTGACAGGGTGACTGCGGTGACACGTCGTTTCGTGTCGCCTGCGGGGAGATCAGTCGCTCGTCACCCAATCCAGCGGTCGCTACGCTGGTGGGTGCTTCTTCGCGGAGGTAGGCGCCGGTCGACGGGGCCGGGGCGCGCGGAGGGGTCGACTTCGCGAAGTAGGTCTCCATGGCTGAGGTAATCGGGAAGAGGCTCCGCGAGATCCGCAGGGCTCGCGGCAAGTCGTTGACGGTCATCGCTGGTCTGGCAGGCATTTCCGCGTCATACCTGTCACGGCTGGAGTCCGGCGAGCGGGCGCTCGACCGGCGGTCGCTGGTGGTCGACCTGGCGAACGCGCTGGAAGTGGCTCCGAGCGAGCTGACCGACGTTCCGCTGGCCGTGCCGCGCGAGCGCAGCGACGACCATGCCCTCGCCCAAGTCCGGTTGGCGCTGCTCGCAACCAGCCTTGGTGAGCCTCGCGGCGAGGCACAGTCTTTCGAACAGCTGAGAGCACGAGTTCGGCATGTCCTGGGGGCTCTGAACGGTGCCGACAACACCCAGGCGGGCGCGGCATTGCCCGGCCTGATCCGAGATCTCCACACGACCGCGAACACGCGCCACGACGAGCCGGGCGTCCTCCGCTTGCTGGCGTTGACGCACATGCAGGGCACACAGGCGTGGCTGGTGACGATCGGGGCTCCGATGGACCTGTCGTGGCAGGCGGCAACGCTGGCACGGCAGGCCGCCGAGCAACTCGACGAACCTGTCTCGCTGGGAGTCAGTGCCTACGGCACCGCCCTCGGCCTGCTCTCTGCCGGTGCGTTCGACCTCGCAGCGCAGACGTTGTCCGACGTCGAACTACCGCTGGTGACCACCGAGGAAGTGCAGCTGGCAGGCTCACTCGCGCTGGCCTCATCGCTGGTGTCCGCCGCGCAGAAGGACCAAGCCGAGCGTGCGGCCGCGCTGGACCACGCCGCCGAACTTGCTGAGCGCACCGGCGAAACCAACTTGCTGGGCTTCGGATTCGGCCCGTCCAACGTCGCGGTTTGGCGCATGCAGTGCGCCCTGGAAGCGGGCGACCACGCCGAGGCCGCCGCCATCGCCGAGTCGGTCGACCCCGAAGCTCTCACGGTTCGCGCCCGGCAAGCGGTCTACTGGCGCGAGTACGGACGCGCCCTCGCGCGGCTGCCGAAACAACGCGACACCGCGGTCATGGTGCTCCGCCGCGCAGAGCAGATCTCACCGGAGCACGTCCACCGGCACCCGTTCACCTGCTCCACGCTCTCCGAGCTGGTAGCGCGGGCGAAGCGCGACGCAGTCGGCCGCGAGCTCCGCGGCATGGCCTACCGAGCCGGCCTGCACGTATAACCCGATCGAGTGTTTGCCTCAGTGGCAAAGTCTTCTCCGCCACCGCAACGATAGTTCGGGCATGCGCGAATCAGTGGGTGTCCTACTTGGACTGCTGTTCCGGTCATCGATCTCCGTTCCGTTGCCCATCGGGCGGTGGAGAGCTGCTCACCGGAACACGGGGCGGTGACCAGCGATGGGAACTCTCGGAGCATGGCGCCCGCACATGGCCCGGCGCCCCGGCGAAACACGTGAACAGCGCGGCGACCTCCTCTCCTGGTCCTGCTACCGCTGCGGCCAAGAAATCCGCAACCGCCAAAAGCTCAACATCCATGAAGAAGCCCACTCCAGGAACCACCCACCAGACGTCGCCCTCCTTGACTGGCAGTCAAGTGCGCCACAGTCCCATGCCCTGTCGTTCGAGGCGACCGATCCGGCTTCTGCCATGCCCGATCCCACGGAACACAGCGCCCAGAAAGGCAGGTGCTGAAGTGCTCGCGAAGCTGCTGCGCCGCTGGCGCAAGAACCGCGACTGGCGGCGCATGCGCCGCCGACGCGCACGGATCTATCTCTGAAGACCCGGCCGACCCACCCCCGACACCCTCGGGTCGGCCGCCGATCGGCGGGGCAGCGCCTCCCCCTCCCAACCTGCCCCGCCGATCACCAACCGACGAAACGCCGCCGCTGATGTCTCCCCGGGGCACAACGGCTCAGCGGATCGGCGGGACGAACCCGGCCACCGTCAGTCGAGGTTGAACGGGATGTTGTGCCACGGGCTGGACGGGTCGTTCAGCAGGATCCGGTGTGCCGCGACCACGGGGTGGTAGAACTCGCCGTACGACTCCTCGTCGAACCGCAGCACTCGGCCGAGGATGTAGCCGGCGGAGAAGTCCGCCCACGAGCTGTGCGCCTTGCGGCTCAGCTCGCCCGCTTCGAGGATCGCCTGCTCGGCCTCGTCGAATGTCAGGTACCGGGCGCTCAGCCCCCACCGGGCGAAGTTGACCGCGCGGCCGTAGTCGTATCCCAGCGTCGACGTGACCCGGCCATCCGGCGGCAGCACGCCGTCGGCGCGGAAACGCGATTCGTACCGCAGGATTCGCCCGATCAACTCCTGGATGGCGGGGATCCGGCCGGGGTCGTTGCCGAGCGCCAGGAACTGGTCGGCGCTGATCTTCCGCCACGCCTCCGCGTCGTCCTGCGCGCCTGGCCATCGCCGCGTCATCGCATTGCGAACGCCGAGCAAGAACTGGATCTCCGCCGGGCTGTTCACGCCTCGCAGGAGAAAGGAGAGCTGTCCGAGGCAACCGTCCCGGTCGGTGACGTTCCACGCGTCGCGCAGCACCAGCACGTCTTCCGCGTAGTGGTCGTAGCTGTCGCCGATGTCGTTCCAGACCACCTTGTTGTGCGTCGCGAGGAGGGCGCCGCACGCCAGGCCGTGCGCGAGCGGACCGTGGAGCGGTCCGGTGTACTCGGTGCGCAAGATCGCGTCCACATCGGCTCGCGGGGTGCTCTCCTTCAGAGCCTTCCAGCGTTTGCGCTGCTTGTGGACACCCGGAAAGTGCGCCTCCGTCGGCGTCCCCGGATTGACCACCACCCCGCGCCACTCCACGAGCACCCCGTCGACCCTGGACAACGGGAGCTCGACCGGGTGCGCCACCACGTCCGGGCGGCGCGGGAGCAGTGCCCCTCTGGTGTACACGGGAAGAAGCTTGCGACCATCCGGCCCGCGCAGGTACTGCCAGTGCGGCAACCCCAGCTTGCTGCTGTCGATCTGCGCCTTGGACGAATAGCTGAACATGTCGTTGGCGAGCAAGACCCGGAGATAACCGTCCCAGTCGCCGCGAACCTTCGCGGCGTACAGAGCACGCTCGACGTCGGTCGGTAACGGAGGACCACCAGGCTCGGTCCTGCCAGCACCAGTGATCATGTCCACCACAGCGGGGGACCCTATCAAGCCCGCTGAACTCGTCGGCAGGCTCAGATCGTCACCACCCAGGTGGTCAGCCGGCAACCACGAGCCCACCGTCGCCCAGGCCGGGAACGCCCCCGAGGTGTCGAGTGCTCCGCCCGCAACCACCGCACCGTAGGGGCCCGTGGGGGCTCGGCCCCCGTGACAAGCACGCGGAACGTAAAAATGGCGAGCGCTCCGCGAGCACTCGCCATCCATTACGTGGAGCTGACGGGATTCGAACCCGTGACCCCTTGACTGCCAGTCAAGTGCGCTACCAGCTGCGCCACAGCCCCTTGTTCTGTTGTTCGAGGTGTTCGGTCCGGGTTTCCGTCCCGCTCATCTCGTGTGTCAATACAGTACAACAGGCCTCCGGAGGCGCTTTCAGGGGGGTACCCCTAGTTGGATCTACCCCCGCTGACCTGCAGCTGGTACACCGAGGGTCGTGGCAACAGCACAGGGGGTTCGCCCTCCGCTGGTGGCGCCCGAGGTCGAGGGGGCTGCTCCGGAGCGGCGTCGCGAGATGCAGGAGCAGCGGCTGCGCCGGTTGGTCGATCGGTTGCTGGCCGCGGGTGGGGTGCAGGGCGGCCGGTTGCGGGACTGCGGGGTCGAACGGGGGGACGACGTCTCGCTCGACCAGTTGCACCGGTTGCCGTTCCTCGCGAAGGAGGACTTCTGGGAGTCCTACCCGTTCGGGATGCGCTCGGCTCCTGCCGAGGACGTCGTCTGCGTGCACGGGTCGTCGGGCACGGCCGGGCGGCAGACGCTGGTCGCCTACACCGCTCACGACGTGGACGTCTGGGCGCACGTGATGGCTCGTGCGCTGGGTGGGGCCGGTGTGACGCGGCGGAGCTTCGTGCACTGCTCGTACGGGTACGGGATGTTCACCGGCGGGCTCGGCGTGCACCACGGCGCGACGCGGCTCGGGGCCACCGTGCTGCCCGCCTCCAGCGGCGCCACCGACCGGCAGCTCCGGTTGATGCTGGACCTGCGGCCGGACGTGCTGTGCTGCACACCGTCGTACGCCATCTACCTCGGGGAGGCGTTCGCCGCGACCGGGATCACCGCCGAGCAGCTGTCGCTGCGGGTCGGGGTGTTCGGGGCGGAGCCGTGGACCGAGGAGATGCGGCAGGGCGTCGAGCGGCTGCTGGGGCTGCGGGCGATGAACATCTACGGGCTCACCGAGGTCATCGGGCCCGGGGTGGCGTGCGAGTCGCTGGATTCCGGCGGGTTGCTGAACATCGCCGAGGACCACTTCTACCCCGAGGTCGTCGGGCCGGACGGGCAGCCGCTGGCCGACGGGCAGCCCGGTGAGCTGGTGTTCACCACGCTGACCAAGACCGGCACGCCGCTGCTGCGCTACCGGACCGGTGACGTCGCCGCGCTGCACGGCCCGGCCGCCGGCTCGGCCCGGACGCTGCGGCGGATGAGCCGGGTGCTCGGGCGCACCGACGACATGCTGATCATCCGCGGCGTCAACGTGTTCCCATCGGAGGTCGAGGCCGTGCTGCTGGCCGATCCACGGGTCGCGCCGCACTACCTGATCGTCGAGGACCGCCGCGACCGGTCGCGGCCGGAGCTGCGGATCGCCGTCGAACCGCGCGACCCGCAGGGCGACGCCGAGGCCATCGAACGCGATCTCACGGCCGCGCTGCACGCCCGGCTCGGCCTCGGCTGCGTCGTGCGGGTGCTGCCGCCCGACCACATCCCGCGCTCCGAGACCGGCAAGGCCAGGCGGCTGGTGCGCTGGGACTACGGCGTCGTGCCGCTGCCCGGCCTGGAATGAGCTCCGTTTCCGCTGGTCAGTCCCCGTGAGCGTTTTGTGGCGCTATGGCACCACAAAACACTCACGGGCCGCAACCAGCGGAAACGGGCGGCTTCGCGAAGCGACCTGCTCAGCCGGCCGCGCGGCCGTTGGGGCCCGGCAGGCCCCGGGTGTTGGCCGCCTTGACGAACTCCGCGCGGGGGTCGTGCAGCTCGCCGAGCGCGACGACCTGGCGGCGGAACGGCAGCTCCAGCAGCCAGTCGCCGAGGATGCGCGCCTTGTGCGAGGCGGTCGGCATCTTCGCCAGGTGGTAGACGCGGTGCAGCAGCCAGGCCGGGAAGCCCTTGAGCTTCACGCCGTACACCTCCGCCGCGCCCTGGAACAGCCCCAGTCCGGCGACCGATCCCGCGTAGCGGTGCTTGTAGTCGGTCAGCGGTTCGCCGCGCAGCAGCGCCACGATGTTGTCCGCGAGCAACTTGGCCTGGCGCACCGCGTGCTGCGCGGACGGGCTGCACAGGGCGTCCGGGTCGCTGCTCGTCAGGTCCGGGACGGCCGCGCAGTCGCCGGCGGAGAACACGTTGTGGGTGCCGCGGACCTGCAGCTTCGCCGTGCACTCCACGCGGCCCTTGGTGTCGCGCGGCAGATCGCTGTCCTCCAGCATCGGATGCGGTTTGACGCCCGCCGTCCACACCACGGTGTCGGTGTCGAACTCGTCGCCGTCGGAGAGCACCACGTGCCCGTCCTCGAAGGACTTCGCCGTGGTGTTCAGCTTGACCTCGATGCCGCGCTCCTCCAGCCGCTGCCTGGTGTACTCGCTCATCGGCGGGCTGACCTCGGGCATGATCCGGCCCATCGCCTCGACCAGCACCCAGCGCATCTCCTGCGGCGACACCGGCGGGTAGCTGCGGATCGCGTAGCGGGCCATGCTCTCCAGCTCGGCCATCGCTTCGATCCCGGCGTAGCCGCCGCCGACGAACACGAACGTCAGCAACCGGCGCCGCAGCTGCTCGTCGCGGGTGCTGGCCGCGATGTCCAATCTGGACAGCACGTGGTTGCGCAGGTAGATCGCCTCGCCGATGGTCTTGAACCCGATACCCTGCTCGGCCAGCCCGGGAATGGGCAGCGCGCGGGAGATCGAGCCGGGCACCACGGCCAGGACGTCGTAGCTGACGTGCTCGACCTTGCCGTCGCCCAGCATCACCGTCAGCTCGCGCTGCGCGTGGTCGATGCTGGTGACCTGCGCGGTCAGCACCTGGCAGCCGCGCAGCGCCTCGCGCAGCGGCACCACCACGTGGCGCGGTTCCAGCGAGCCGGCCGCTGCTTCCGGCAGGAACGGCTGGTAGGTCATGTGCGGCTGGGTGTCGATCACGGTGACGGCGGCTTCGCCCGCGCGCAGCTTCCGCCGCAGCCGCAGCGCCATGGTCAGCCCGGCGTGGCCGCCACCGATGATCACGATGCGTGGCTGTTCAGGCATGCTGCGGCTCTCCCCTCGCTCCGGACCGGGTGCGCCGCGGGTCGACCTCGCGCTCGGGGTGGCGCCGCAAGTACTCCTGCTCCAGTTCGAAGGTGCGCGCCGTGTGCTCCCGGAGCGCGTCGGGCGAGCCGTGCAGGAAGGTCTCGTTGCGGGTCTGGTGCAGGTGGCGCAGCTCCCGCAGCAGCAGGTCCTCGGTCAGCTCGTATCCGGGTATTCCGGTCGTCGTGCTCATGTCGTCCTCCCGCTTCGGCAGGCAGGCGAACCGGCACGTCGTGGGCGTCACGACGTCCACGCCGGAGTACCCGGCGATCGGCGCCGGGACACCTGCGCGTCCAGATTGCGGCCGGTCCTGCCGGGCGGCGACTCAGGAAGCCCTGGTCGGGCGGGTTTCCGGGGCGCCCGCCCAGGCCACCAGGCCCAGCACCGCGGTGAGCCCGGTGACGGCGAACGCCGCCTGGTAGGAGATCACGTCGGCGAGCACGCCGGCGATCAGCGGCCCGAGGATCGCGCCGAGGTCGGCCGACATCTGGAACGCCGCCAGCACCGGCCCGCCCTTGCCCTTGGCGCCGATGATGTCGGCGACCGCGGCGTTCTGCGCGGGGTTGAGGATGCCCGCTCCCATGCCCGCGATCAGCGATGCGACGAGGAACCACGGGACGGAGTCGGTGAAGCCCAGCGACGCGGTGGCCGCGCCGGAGACGGCGAGTCCGATGAGCACCAGCGGTTTGCGCCCGCGCCGGTCGGCGATCCGGCCCGACACCAGCAGCACCGCCGCGTTGCCGACCGCGAACACCGACAGCGCCACGCCCGCCATGGCCTGGGTGGAGCGCAGGATCTCGACCACGAACAGCGGGACCAGCGCGATCCGGACGCCGAAAACCGCCCAGCCGTTGCTGAAGTTGGACAGCATCGCGGCGCGGTAGGTGCGGTTGCGCAGCGCTTCGCGGACCGTCAGCGACTGGGTCTCCCCGGTGTCGGTCCGCGGCGCCGCCAGCGTCGACTTGCGCAGCATCAGCCAGCCGATGAAGGCGGCGATGAACAGCGCGGCGCCGTAGGTGACGAACGGCAGCCGCAGCGAGTAGCCGACCATCAGGCCGCCGATGATCGGCCCGGAGACGTTGCCCAGCAGGAAGCTCGTCGCCCACACGCCGGAGGCCTGGCCGCGCAGGTGCGGCGGCGCCAGCCGGACCAGCAGCGCCACCGCCGAGACGGTGAACATCGTCGAGCCGGTGCCACCCAACGCGCGGAACACCAGCAGCTGCCAGTAGGACCCGGCGAACGCGCAGGCCGCGGTGCTCAGCCCGACGATCGTGATGCCCCAGACGTAGATCGAGCGCTCGCCGAAGAACGACACCAGCCGTCCGCTGACCGGCGCGAAGGCCAGCCGCATCAGGGCGAACGCGCTGATCACGAAGGAGGCCGCGGTGACACCGACGTCGAAGCTGGTGGCGAAGGTCGGCAGCGCGGGCGCCACGATCCCCATGCCCACCGCGACGATGAAGCTGCCGATGACCAGGATCCAGATCTCCCGCGGCAGGGAGCCGATGCCGGTGCCCTCGGTGGTCTGCTCCGCCGTTGCCGAGCTGCTCGACACCGCTGCCCCTCTCAACATGTTTAGCCGAACTAACCGGAAGAGCCTGGTGCTCCCCGGGCCGATCCGCACAACCGGCTAACCGAACCCGAACTGTGCTCGCTTTATTCCGGCCGCGGCGGGGTTGTGACGAGCTCTGCCGTCTTGATCGCGCCAGAAGACCGTGCGCGTTCCGGGGCGCTGTGGCACCCTGCAACGCTCACAGCAGGTCGTCGATGCGGCGGGCGTAGGCCGTCACGCCGTAGACCACGTCGAATCCGCAGGCCTCGGCGAAGCGCTCGGCCGTGCCGCCTTCCTCGCTGTAGCCCGCCACCATCAGCGCACCGCGTTCGCGAAGCTCTTCGACGACCTCGGCGACCACTTCACCGCCGATGCCCCGGCGCCGCCGCCCGGGCCGCACGACCACCTGCTCCACCAGCCCGACCCGGCGCTCGACGAATCCCTGCGCGAAGCCCGCGATGCGGTCGGCGTCCTGGTCGTCGACGACGCGCAGGATGCTGCGCGGTTCGTCGAGGCGGTGCTCCAGGTGGCGCAGCAGCCTGCGCTCGCCCTCCTCGGAGAGCCCGGCGTCGTCGGCGATCAGGTCGACGATCCCGGGCAGATCCCGATCCTCGGCGGGCCGCGCCCAGCCGCGGACGTCCTGCCGCGTGCGGTGCAGCAGCGCGACGAGCTCCTCCACCGCGCGCCACCCGGCGTCGTCGGCGATGCCCTCGATCTCGGCGACCGTGGTCGGCGAGGCGAACACGACGGCTTCCGACCGCCCGGCCTCGGCGAAGACCTGCTCCAGGCTCAGCAGCGTCCCGGCGACCTCGGCGAGCGTCCCCCACAGCGCGCAGGCGTGGTTCGCGGCGGGCAGCGGGTTGTCCTGGTTGAGCACGACCGTGGCCGCGCCGACCCTGGTGCGCAGTCCGTAGCGCACGACGGCCGAGGCGAGTCGCGCGGTCTCGACCAGCCCGGCGAGATCGCGGGCCTGCCGCGGGTCGAGCAGTGCCTCGTCGTCAGGGTCGTGCAGTGGGTCCACACCCTCATTGTCCCCGGCCCGCCGCGCCCGCCCGCCGGGATGGCGGTTTCGCGCGAAATCGGCGCAGCGCGATGTCGGCGACCTGCGGCAGGATGGATCGATGTGAGCACTCCCACAGAACTCGCCGACGAACTGCTGACCGTCATGTTCGAGTCGGACCCGGTCAGCGCCACGCTGTACGGCTTCCACGACCGCGACGACGAGCTGCCCGACATCTCCGCGGCGGGCGAGCAGGCGTTCCGGGAGCGGGCCGACGACATCCGGGTGCGCGCGATGGCGGTGGACACCGCGCACGCCGACCTGGAGCAGCGGCTGACCATCGCGGTGGTGATCCAGCACGCGCAGGCCCTGATCGCCCAGTTCGACGCCCGCTCCCCCGAGTACACCGTGGTCGGGTCGCTGTTCGCACCGGTCGCCGGGCTGCTGTTCCACCTCGGACAGGTCTCGCCCGCCGATGCCCGGCAGGGCGCGGACTTCGTGGAGCGCCTGCGCCGCATCCCGGATTTCACGGCGGCCGCCGCGCAACGGCACCGGGAGGGCGTCGCGAGCGGCCGGGTGCCGGTCCGGGTGCTGGTCGACGACGCGGTCCGCCACCTCGACGACTACCTGGCCGCGCAGGACAGCGACCCGCTGCTGGTCCCGGAGCTGCACGACCCGGCGCTGGAGCAGGAGCGGAAGCGCGTGCTGACCGAGTCGGTGCACCCGGCGCTGCGCGAGTACCGGAACGCGCTCGCCACCGAGATCGCCCCGCACGCGCGCCCGGTCCAGCAACCCGGGCTGTGCTGGATCCCCGGCGGCCACGAGATCTACCAGCGGCTGGTGCGCGCGCACACCAGCACCGACCGCACTCCGCAGCAGCTGCACGACATCGGCCTGGCGCGGATCAAGGCGCTGCGCGCCGAACTCGCCGAGCTGGGCGCGAGGACCTGGGGCGAGCAGGATCCGGATGCGGTGCTGCACCGCCTGCGCACCGACCCCGAGCTGCGCTGGCGGGACGGCGAGGAGCTGCTGACGTCCGCCCGCGAAGCGGTCACCCGCGCGGAAGCGGCTGCGCCGCAGTGGTTCGAGACGCTGCCCGACCAGCCGTGCGAGGTGCGCCCGATGCCCGGCACCGCCACGGACAGCACGCCGATCGGCCTCTACAACGCCCCGGCGCTGGACGGCTCGCGGCCGGGCGTCTACTTCGCCAACACCGATCGCGCCGAGCAGCGGCAGCGCTTCAACTCCGAGGTGATCGCCTTCCACGAGGTCGTGCCCGGTCACCACATGCAGCTCAGCCTGGCGCAGCTGCGCACCGAGCTCCCGCTGCTGCGGCGGCTGATCGCGATCACCGCCTACGCCGAGGGCTGGGGCCTCTACACCGAGCGGCTGGCCGACGAGATGGGCCTGTACTCCGACGACGTGGCCCGGATGGGCATGGTCGCGCAGGACCTGCTGCGCGCCGCGCGGCTGGTGGTCGACACCGGGCTGCACGAGTTCGGCTGGAGCCGGCAGCGCGCGGTGGACTACCTGCTGGAGAACACCATCCTGCCGCAGCTGGAGGTCGACTCCGAGACCGACCGCTACATCTCCTTCCCGGCGCAGGCGCTGTCGTACCTGGTGGGCAAGCTGGAGATCGAGCGGGTCCGGCGCATCGCCGAGCAGCGCCTCGGCAAGGACTTCGACATCCGCGGCTTCCACCAGGCGATCCTGCGCCACGGCGCCCTGCCGATGTCCACATTGGACCTCTTGGTCACCGAGGAGCTCCACGCCCGGTGATCCCGGGCTGACGCGGAATCCACCGCGACGACCGGGGCGCCGGCCGGGCACTCAGTCCCGGCCGGCGCCCCGTCAGCGCATCACTCCGGACGCCAGTCGAACGGGAAGTGCTTGCTGGACCCGCCCCGGTAGGGCTGCGAGAAGTCGAATCCGGTCGCGTGGTCGTCGCTGACCACGCCCCAGGTCGCGATCTGCCCCGGCCCCACCTCCGCGCCCGGCGCGTTGATCAGCTGGACCCGCTGGTTCGGATCCGCCGTCGGGCCGGTGAGAGCCCGCGCTCCGACCTTCACCTTGCCGGGGATCTCGGCCTCCCAGTACGCCAGGTCGGCTGCCGCGTCGAACCGGATGGGCGCGTACTCGATCCCGCGCAGTTCAGCGATCAGGGATCCGAACTGCCCCGGCCAGCCGCCCTCCTGGCCCGTGAAGATCCGCTCGAGCGCGTGCCGCTGATCGGCGTCCGCCTTCGCGTCGATGTAGAACATCAGCTTCATCATGGCGTCGGGGTCCCCGACCCACATGTTCCCGGTGAACTCGCCGACGGCCACCACGCCGAGGCCGGACAGCTGCGTGTCGCCGTAGTGCCCCTCGTGCACCTGCCAGGCCAAGGTGAACAGGCAGGAGCCGTGGGTGGGCGCCTGCGCGAAGGTGCAGGGGCACGGAAGTCCGCAGCTGCACACGTCGAACCACTCACCGCGCAGGTGCCAGTCCCGCGTCGGAGCGGCGGTCCCGGCCACCTGCTCCTGCGCGGCCTCAAGAACCGACCGGACCACGCCGTGCTCGTCCGCGTCCGTCGAGTGGTCACACCCACGACCGCTGCCACACATCTCCACCACTCCCTCAACCCGAGTACCGATATACCCCCTCGGGGTATGGTGCGACCGTACAGATACCCCCTAGGGGTAGTCAACAGCTGATCTTCCCGGAGCCCGCCGAGCACCAACTCCGAAATCTGCCCGCGCCCACGACTTCTCCCGAGAAGGGCCCGCTTGACCAGCGCCTGCGACATCCAGGTGATGCACCACGAGCACGCCCGAAAGCGACACCCGACGCATTACTGTCGATACCGCGCGTGGTCGGCGCTCGGCTGCCGGCTTCCCAGCGGAGACAGGAGGCGCCGTGACCGGGACTTTCCACCACCGCCAGGAACGACTGCGCCGCGAAGCCGAAGCGGAGCTGCGCGACCGCCTGCTGCCGAGCTGGCAGCACCGGGTCCTGCAGCGGTTCGCCGTGGAGCACGGCAGCGGCTGGTACCCGCTGCTCAACCAGTTCGCCCCGCACACCCCGGCCAACCGCCCGGACGCGGTGCTGGTGGGTCCGCAAGGCGTGCTGGTGGTCCTGCTCCGCGACGCCGAACCGGAGTGGGAGGACACCCGGGCGGCCTTCGTCTGGACCGCGGAGCTGCTGGCCGGAGCGTCGACCGAGGCGGGCGCGGTGACTGAGGCGGTGGCCCGCACGGTGGTGGTGCACCCGGCCGACCACCGCGGTCGCAAGGGCCACAGCGGTGAGCACCTGGCCATCACCGAAGCGGAGCTGGACCGCGTCCTGCGGCACGGCGAACGACTGCTGGAACCGGCCGAAGCGCTGAGCATCGCCCGCCACCTGGACTGCAGGACGTTCGACCTGTCCCCGATCATGTGGCACCCGCGGCGCATCCCGCAGCAGCGAAAACCGGGCCAGGCCACGGGATCCGGCCTGTTCGAGGTGCCCGACCTGCGCCGCGAGCGGGTGGATCGCGCGCTGGAGCGGCCGTTCCGCGACTGGCGGATCTTCCTGGACGACACGCAGCTCGGCGCGGTGCGCCGCCGCTACTCCGGCCCGGCGCGCATCACCGGCCCGGCGGGCACCGGGAAGTCCGTGCTGGCCCTGCACCGGCTGGCCTACCTCTCCCGCCGCACGACCGGGAAGCTGCTGTTCACCACGCACCTGCGCACGCTGCCGCAGATCGCCGCCGAGCAGTTCCGCTCGCTGGCCCCGCACCTGGTCCAGCGCATCGAGTTCACCCACCTGCACGCCTGGGCCCGGGACTTCCTGGACCAGCGCGGACGTGCCGCCGACGTGGACGAGCAGCAGGTCGAGCAGGCCTTCGAAGCGGTCTGGCAGCGCGCGGAGCTGACCGCCCCGCTGCGCGGTTTCCGCAATTCCCGCAGCTACTGGAAGGACGAGATCAACCGGGTCATCAAGGGGCGCGGGATCAGCGCGCTGGAGACCTACCAGCACGTGCCGCGCAAGGGCCGCGGCCGTCCGCTGCCCGCCGAACTCCGCGCCCGCGTCTGGCAGTTCTACTGCGAGTACGAGCGGGAGCTGTCCGAACGCGACGCCTTCGACCACAACGACGTGCTGATGCGCGCGCTGTCCGAGCTGGACCGCAGGCCGCTGCCCCGCCAGTACGCGGCGGTGGTCGTCGACGAGGTCCAGGACCTGACGCTGATCGGCCTGCGCCTGGTGCACGCCATCAGCGGCGACGGCCCCGACCAGCTGCTGCTCGTCGGCGACGGCCAGCAGCAGGTGTACCCGGGCGGCTGGCGGCTGTCCGAGGCCGGGATCTCGTTGCAGGGCAGGGGCGAGATCCTGCGCCGCAACTACCGGAACCGGGCGGCGATCCTCCAGCAGGCGGGCGAGCTCGACGCGATCAACCGCTTCGACGACCTCGACGGCGGCCCGACGGTGACGCTGCGCTCGGCGTTACCGGTCCTGCGCGGCGGGAACGTGGTGCACTGGCAGGGCGAAGACCAGGAGGAGGCGCTGATCGCCGCGCTCCGCGAGCTCGACGAGGACACCGACACCGCGATCCTCACCCGCACCAACGGAGCGGCCCAGCACTGGGACCAGGTGCTCCGCGAAGCGGGCTTCACCGTCCGCGCCCTGGACCGCTGGAACGGCCGCACCTCCGGCCCGATCCACATCGGCACAGTGCACCGCGCCAAGGGAACGGAGTTCCGGGCGGTCTTCCTCCCCGACGAGCGCACCCGGTCGCACGACCACCGGGACGAGATCGAAGCGGCGAACCGACACCGGCTGGTGGCCCGGACCAGGGCCCGCGACCACCTCTGGATCGCCACCCTCACCGGCTGAAGCCGGCGATCATCGCGTCGAGCGCGAAGTCGAAGCGCGACCGGGCACCGGCCCGGTCGCTGGCCCTGGCCGCCGCTTCGGACAGCAGCGGAAACCGATCCGGGTCCACATCGGACAGGTGGCGGACCTGTTCGGACGGTTCCACCCGGCTGTCGGCCTCCGTCACCACCTGCCCGACGACGAAGCCGGCCAGCGAGAACAGCACGTCCAGCCCGACCTCCAGCGGGAACCCGGCGTCGCGCAGCGTCCTCAGCACGCCCTCCATGATCTCCAGGTTGCGCGAGGTCACCGCGGGCCTGGACACCACCAGCGGGATGGCGTTCGGGTGCGCCAGCAGCGCGTCCCGCAGCGCGTGCGCGTAGTTGCGCAGGTCCACCTGCCACGAGCCGCTGCTCACCTGCGGCGCGGCCGCTTCGGCGAGCAGCTGCTCGACCAGCCCGTCCAGCAGGGCGTCCTTGTTGGCCACGTAGTGGTAGAGGGTCATCGCCTCCACGCCGAGCTCGGCGCCGAGCCGCCGCATCGACAGCACCTTCAGGCCCTCGGCGTCGACGAGCGCCAGCGCCGCTCCGAGCACGTCCTGCCGGGTCAGCCCGGCGCGCTGACCACGTGTGCGACTGGTGGACATGTGCGGTCCCGCCTCTCCGCGATTTTCAGCGGTGGTTGCGCTCGGGGCCGTTCTCGCGTTGTGCGGTTTCTTGCGGCTGGGTTGCATCACGGTCCCCTGAGGTGCGGTTGAGCAGGACTCCGGTTGACACGAGGGGTGTCATGGCCATCTCCGTGCGATTGCAATTCTTACGGCGTAAGTCTACGGTAGACGCAGAAACTTACAACGTAAGAATCATGGAGAAGAACCGATGTCCGCCCCTGCACTGCCCGAAACCGGAAAAGCCGTCCGCGTCATGTACGTCGGACTGGCGCTCACGGCGCTCGCCGCACTGGCACCGCTGATCGACGTGGCGACCGTGGACAGCCTCGGCGACCACGTGCGCAGCGCCTACCCGAACTGGCCCGACGACCTGATCGCGACCGACCGCAACGCGATAGCCGGCTACCTGGCGGTGATCGGCGTGCTCGGCATCGCGGGATGGGTGTGGTCGATCATCGGCGCCCGGAAGCACGCCCGCTGGGCGCGCGTGGTCAGCACGATCATGTTCGCGCTGGGAGCTTCCGCCGCGCTGCTCAACCTGTCGCTCTCCGGCGGCGCGTACACCAACGTCGTCCCACCGCTCCACAGCGCGCTCGGAGCGCTCCCCGCCCTAGCAGGCCTGGCCGCGGTGTTCCTGCTCTGGAAGCGATGACACCTCAGCCCCGCGGGGCGGCGAGCCGCGCGATGGCGCCGACGTCGGCCGCGTCCAGCGAACCCCACCGCTCGGCGACCGCTTCGGAGAACGCCGCACGGATCTGCCCGCCCAGAGCCGCACCTTCCGCGGTGAGCGAGAGGCGGGCGACGCGGCGGTCGTTGCGGTCGGCCGCCCGGGACAGCAGTTCGCGGCGCTCGAGGCGGTCGACCATGCCGCGATCAGCCCTGGTCACCGGGAGCTCGCGCGCGGCATCGGCCGCCATCGCCGAGCGCGTCGGCGCGGACGGCCTGAGCGTGGTGGTCAACTACCGATCGGACCGGGCCGCCGCCGGAGAGCTCGTCGCCGGGATCGAAGCGGGCGGCGGCCGAGCCGTCGCGGCGCAGGCCGACGTCACCGACCCGGCGCAGCTGCGCGCCCTGTTCGACTTCGCGGAGCAGCAGTTCGGCGGCCTCGACGTGCTGGTCAACAACGTCGGCACGGCCCGCTTCGCACCGATCGCCGAATCGACCGACGCGGACTACGACCTGCTGTTCGGCACCAACACCCGGACCGCCTTCACCGCCCTCCGCGAAGCGGCCAACCGCCTGCGCGACGGCGGCCGCATCGTGGCGATCTCCAGCGGTGTCACCGCGAACCACCGCCCCGGCACGGGCCTGTACGGCGCGGCGAAGGCGGCTGTCGACCAGCTCGTCCGAGTCCTCGCCAGGGAGCTCGGGCCGCGCGGCATCACGGTGAACAGCGTGCGCCCCGGCGCCACCCGAACCGACGCGCTGCTGGAACTGCAACCCGAGGAGGCGTTGCAGCGGATGGCCGCCGAAACCCCGCTGGGCCGAATCGGCGAACCTGCCGACATCGCGGACCTCACCGCGTTCCTGGTCTCCGACGACGCACGCTGGATCACCGGCCAGATCATCAACGCGGGCGGCGGCAACTTCTGATCAGCCGTACCCGCATCCGGTCGGGCCCGGGGTTCAATTCGGGGTTTTCTCCGGGATTCGCTGGATCTGCCCCGCCCGCGCGTGCCGGAACCTCGTGGGCATGGCGAGGACGAGCTCTCAGCGCTGGCGGCAGGCTGTCGTCTGGCTGCACGTGATCACATCGGTCGGTTGGATGGCCCAGGCGCTGGTGCTCTTCGCCCTGCTGACGACGAGCTTCACCAGCAGCGATCCGTCGGTCCGGGTGGCCGCGACGTCGATGGCGCACGTGGTGGACGTGAGTCTGCTCGGCCCGTTCGCGAACGCTTCCGCGTTCACCGGATTCATGCTCTCCGCCTCCACCGCCTGGGGTTTCTTCCGCAACTGGTGGGTGCTGGCGAAGTTCGCGATCACCGTCGTCCAGCTCTACGCGGGAATCTTCCTCCTCTCCCGCGCACTGCAGGACTCGGTCGCCGAAGCCGCGACCGGCCGCCCCGCGCCGACGCTCGCACTGCTGGTCGGCACGGCTCTGATGGCCTCGGCGATCGCCTTCCAGGCGTGGCTCTCGATCGCCAAGCCCTGGCGCCGGACCCCGTGGGCGACGACCCGGAAACCTCCGACCGCCACCAACGGCATGCTCGCCGCAGCGGTGGCGGCCGTGCTGATCGACTTCGCCACCGGTCTCGTCCTCGGCTTCCCCTCCCCGTTCTGCCAACTCCTCGTCCTGGCAGCTCAACTCGTCATCCGGCAACGAGAACTGCGCACCGAAGCGCTCCGCGCCGCAGCCTAGGACGGCTCGCCCGTGGGCAGCCGGTTGGCGTAGATCGCGATGCTGCCGACCAGCAGCAGGACGACCATGGACAGCAGCCCGATCACCGTGCTTCCCGTGGCGTCCTTGACGAAGCCGATGAGCGTCGGGCTCACGAATCCGCCGAGCAGGCCGATGCTGTTGATCAGCGCGATGCCCCCCGCCGCGGCGGTGCCCTTCAGGTATGCCGCGGGCATCGACCAGAACACCGTGTAGGAAGCCCACATGCACGCCGTCGCGACGACGATCGCGATGAGCGACACGGCGAAGTTGCTCGCCGTGAACGCCGCGACCGCGAGTGCGGCGGCGCTGATCAGCGCGGTCACCGAGCTGTGCAGGCGCCGCTCGCCGGTGCGGTCCGACCGCCGACCCAGCACGATCATCAGCACGATGGCGAACGCGTACGGCAGCGCCGAGTACAGGCCGATGGTCACGGTGTCGGTGAGACCGTTCTCCTGCAGGATCGTCGGCAACCAGAAGCTCACCGCGTACAGGCCGCTGATCAGGCAGAAGTAGCCGAGCGCCAGCAGGTACACGCGCGGATCCCGCAGCACCTGGCGGAAGCTGTGCTGGCCCTTGTCCCGGTCCACCGCGAGATCCCGCCGCAGCAGTTCCCGCTCGTCCGCGCTGAGCCACTTCGCCTGTTCCGGCGTGTCCGCCAACGTCTTCCAGACGACGAGTCCGAGCGCCACGCACGGCAGCCCCTCCAGCAGGAACATCCACTGCCAGCCGTGCAGCCCGGCGACGCCGTCGAAGTTGGTGATCAGCCAGGACGAGACCGGCCCGCCCAGCATCGAACCGATCGGCCCGGGCAGCATCAGCAGCCCCATCGCCGCCGCCATCCGCGCCGGCGGGAACCAGTAGGTGAGGTAGAAGATGATGCCGGGCGCGAAACCCGCCTCGAACACGCCGAGCAGGAAGCGCAGCACGTAGAAGGTCATCGCGTCGCTGACGAACATCATCGCGGCCGAGGTGAGGCCCCAGAGCACCATGATGCGGAAGATGGTCTTGCGGGTGCCGATCTTGGCCAGCAGCAGGTTGCTGGGCACCTCGAAGATCACGTAGCCGAGGAAGAAGATCCCGGCGGCCAGCCCGTAGACGGCCTCGCTGATCCCGACGTCGGCCTGCATGTGCAGCTTGGCGAACCCGATGTTCACCCGGTCCAGGTAGGCGAAGGTGTAGCAGAGGATGAGCAGCGGCAAGATCCGCCAGCTCACCCGCCGGTAGAGGGCATCGGCTGCCGCAGCGGTCTGGGTCATGTCTCGTCCGCCTCTCCGCGATTTTCAGTGGTGGTCGCGCCCGGGATCGATCTCGCGTTGCGCGGGTTCTCGTGGCTGGGTTGCATCGCGGTCCCCTGAGGTGCGGTCGGGCAGAACTCGGGTTGACACATGGGGTGTCATGTCTGCTCCATCAGTCGCGATGGCGGCCGAAGACCGGTTCACCCGGCAGCCGGTCGAGTTGGATCTGCGCATCGCGGACCACGAAGGTCCCGCCCACCAGCAGGTGGTCGACGCCGGTGGAGGTCAGCACCCGCGTTCCGGTGGCGGGGCTGGCGATGGTGCCGGGGTCGAAGACCACGACGTCGGCGTCGGCACCGACCTGGATCCGCCCCTTGCGGCGCATCGCGGGTGCCGCCGGTTCCAAGATCCGCGCCGGGAGCAGCGTGCACCGCCGCACCGCCTCCGCCAGCGACAGCACCCCGAGCTCCCGGACCAGCCAGCCGAACGTGCGGGCGTAGCAGCCGACGCTGCGCGGGTGGGTGTGCACGCCGTCGGCGACCGGCCAGGTGTCGCCGTCCTGGCCCACCAGCGGCACCGCGTCCGAAGCGATCGCCGTGTCGGTGAACAGCAGGGACCGTTGCAACGTGGAGAGATCCGCCGGGTCGGATTCGTCCAGCCAGTCGAAGAGGATCAGCGCGCCGGGGTCCTGCTCGCGCAGCTCGGCGAGCCGCGCTGCGTCGGCGATCCGCTCCCCGGTGGCGACGCGCAAGATGTTCCGCGGCTGCATCCCGAGCCGGTGCAGCTTCTCCGGGGCGAGGAACGCCGCACCGATCACGGTCGACGCCGAACCGTACGGGTAGGCCTCCGTGGTGACCTGCACGCCGTAGCCCCGGGCCCGCTCCACCGCGCCCGCGACGTCGTCGATCATCCGGTTCGACGTGCTGTTGATGTGGCACATGTGCATGTGCGCGCCGGTCCCCGCGGCCGCCGCGATCACCTCCAGCGCTCCCTCCAGCGAGGTTCCCGGTTCCTCGGTGGAGATGAACCGGGTGTGCGTGAAGGTCGGCACGCCGAGCCGGGCGGCCAGCGAGGCGACCGCGAAGTACTCGTCCCGCCCGGAGTCCGGCGCGTAGCCGACCAGCATCCCGATGCCCAGCGCACCGCTGCGCACCTGCTCTTCCAGCAGGTCCAGCACCCGCGCCAGATCCCGTGCGCCGACCGGGCGGCGCCAGTTCGGCGCGCCCTGGTACTTCGCGAACACGTCGAACGACGCCCCCGGTTCGGCGCCGTCGAGCAGGTGCATCCGCGCCAGCGCCCAACCGGCCGAGAACCCGAAGTTGATGGGCCGTCCCTCAGCGGCGGCTTCGGCGTAGGCGGTGCGCACCGGCAGCGCGCCCGCTTCCAGCTCCAGCGCGGTGGTGACGCCGTCCATGGCCTGCAACCGGAGCCCGGTCACCGTCTGCGCGTGGCTGTGCAGGTCGATGAAGCCCGGCGCGAGCACGCGGCCGGAGACGTCGACGACGGTGTTCCCGGTCAGCCGGTCGGTGGTGACCGCACCGATGCGCCGACCGTCGATGCCGACGTTGCGCACCCCGTCGAGCCCGGTCTCCGGGTCGATGACCCGGGCCCCGGACAGCACCAGGTCGAAGTGTTGTGGCTCGCACATGCGAAGCAGCGTCGGAGAAACCTCACCACAAGCCGCCCGGAACGATGGATTTCCCCGTTCCGGGCGGCTTGGATGTCCGATAACGACACCGGAGGGCACCGTGCTGGACGAAGTGGACCTCGCGCTGGTCGACGCGCTGCAGATCAACCCGCGGGCCAGCTGGACCGCGCTGGCCGAAGTCCTGGAACTGGCCCCGATCACCCTCGCCCGCCGCTGGCAACGTCTGACCGCCGCCGGAGCGGCTTGGACCACGGTGGCGCTGGGCAACAGCGCTTCGCGGGGCGCGACCGTCGAATTCGCCTGCGGGCCTGGCACCGCGACGCAGGTCGCCGACCAGCTGGCGGAGCTGCCGCACGTGATCACCGTCGGCATCACCACCGGCGAGTACCAGGTATTCGCGCTGATCATGGCGCCGTCCTGGGCGGCGATCTCCGACGTGCTGCTGCGGACGCTGCCGATGCCCCCGCAGGTCACCGAGGTCCGCAGCCACGTCTTCGGCAGCACCTTCGGCGGCGTCATCTGGCGCCTGGGCGTGATGAACCGCAGCCAGGCCGACCAGGTCCGCGAGCAGATCGGCCCGCCACCGCGGGAGTTCCGGCCGTTCGGCGCCGAGGACCGCGCCCTGTTCCTGGCCCTCGGCCACGACGGTCGCCGCAGCTACACCGACCTGGCCGCGGAGCTGAACTCCTCACCGCAAGCCGTCAAACGCCGCCTGGACCGCCTCCGCCGCCACGGCGACATCGCGTTCCGCTGCGACGTGGCCCGGCCGCTGGCGGGCTGGCACGGCATGGCCCTGCTCTGGCTGACCGTCCCGGACACCGAGGTCCACCAGGTCGGCCGAGCGGTCGGGGCCTGGCCGGAAACCCGCCACTGCGCAGCGGTGATCAGCCCGGCGAACCTGGGCCTGATCGTCGGCCTCCGCTCGCTGCACCACCTCGACGACCTGCTGCTCCGCCTGGCCGAGGAGCACCCGAGCGCAGCGGTCGTGGACCGGAAGCTGGTCCTGCGGATGACGAAGGTCCACGGACGGATCCTCGACGACCAGGGCAGGAGCACCCGGGTGATCCCGGTGGATCCCTGGGCCGCGATACCGCCCGGCTGACCCGCCACTCCTTCCGGCTTTGCTGTGACGGAGCGCACACCGCGGAGCGGCTGTTCCGGGTCGACAACCCAGTACGGTCCGGCTGTTGCTCGATCGTTCCGTGCACCCCGCCCGGCGGATTCGCGCTCCGCACCCCGGTGATCACGGCGGCGCCTGCGCAACGTGACGAAGCGAGCGGTGGCTCGACCGAGGCGCTGAGGCGTGGCGGATCGCTGACCAACGAGAAGAAGGAGTGGGCGTGTTCGACACCTCCGACGACGTCGGCGCACGACTGTCCGCAGTGGACTACCTGGCCGGGTCGGCCACCGCCACGACGGTGTTCCTGGCCGGCAGGCTCGGCAAACCGCTGCTGATCGAGGGTCCCGCCGGGGTGGGCAAGACCGGGCTGGCGCAGGCGGTCGCCGCAGCCACCGGCGCGGAGCTGATCCGGTTGCAGTGCTACGAGGGCCTGGACGAGAGCCGCGCCCTGTACGAGTGGAACTACGCCACGCAGCTGCTGCGGATCCAGGCCGGGCAGGATGCGGACTGGCAGCACACCCGCGCCGACATCTTCACCCCGGAGTTCCTGCTGGAGCGCCCGCTGCTGGCGGCGATCCGCCGCGAGGGGCCGACCGTGCTGCTCATCGACGAGGTGGACAAGGCGGACCTGGAGTTCGAGGCGCTGCTGCTGGAGGTGCTGTCGGACTTCCAGATCACCGTGCCCGAGCTGGGCACCGTGCGGGCCCGGCACCGGCCGTTCGTGGTGCTGACCTCCAACGCCGCCCGCGAGCTCTCCGAAGCGCTCAAGCGGCGCTGCCTGTACCTGCACATGGACTACCCCACCCCGGAGCGGGAGCGGGACATCGTGCTCACCCACGTTCCCGCGCTGGGCGAGCAGCTGGCGGGCAAGCTCACCGAGGTCGCGGCCGCGCTGCGGAACCTGGAGCTGACCAAGGCACCGTCGATCGCCGAGACCATCGACTGGGCCCGCTCGTTGCTGGCCCTCGGCATCGACGACCTCAACGACCCGGCGCTGGAGGCGACGCTCGGGGTGGTGCTCAAACACCCCGGCGACCACGAGCGCGCCCTCGCCGCGCTGGAGCTGCGCGGACGATGAGCCTGCTGGACCGGCACACCGACTTCCTCGCCGCGCTGCGCGCGCACGGCATCGCGGCCTCCACCGCCGAGGGCATCGACGCCGCCCGCGCCCTGGGCGTCGTCGACCTCCTCGACCGCGAGGCGGTGCGGGTCGCCTACGCGGCCACGCTGATCAAGCGCCACAACGACGTCGCGGTCTTCAACGCCCTGTTCGACCTGTGGTTCCCGCCCGCCATCGGCGACGGCCGCACCACCGACACCGACGGCGCGGCGGTCGACCTCGAAGTGGAGGTCACCGGCGCCCACGGCACGTCCCCCGAACTCCACGCCATGCGCACCGAACTCGCCCAAGCGCTGTTCGACGGCGACAACACCGCACTCGTCCAGATCGCCCGCCGCGCCCTCGCCCGCTACGGCAGCTCCCCCGGCGCGGGCGCGAATCCCGGCTCGTGGTCACCGCGCGCCGCACTGGAACAACTGGATCCGACCACGCTGCTGGCCGGTCTGATCCGCACCGCGGAGGGGCAGGCGCGGCCCCGCAACACCACCGGCGCCGCGGCCCGATCCCGCTTCACCCGCCGCATCGGCCAGTTCGAGCAACTCGTCACCGCCGAGGCCCACCGGCGCATCGCCGAGCAGAAGGGTGAGCACTACGTCGCCGACAACCTGACCGCGCCCACGCTGGACCAGGTTCCGTTCCTGGGGGCCTCGCAAGCCGAGCTGGCGGCGATCCGCCGGGCGATCCGCCCGCTGGCCCGGCAGCTCGCCACCCGCATCCACCGCGAGCGCCGCCACGGCACCCGCAGCGGGACGCTGGACTTCCGCCGCACCCTGCGGTCCGCGCTGGCCACCGGCGGCGTCCCGATCGCACCCCGCTACCGGCCGCGCCGGCCGCACAAACCGGAACTCGTCGTCCTGTGCGACGTCTCCTCCTCGGTGGCGAACTTCGCGCACTTCGCCCTGCTGCTGGTGCACGCGCTGCACGAGGTCTTCTCCCGCACCCGGGTGTTCGCCTTCGTCCGCGATGTCCACGAGGTGACCGAGCACCTCCGCCGCGGCCGCGACGCCGCCGAGTCCCTGGCCGAAGTCCGCCGCGCCACCCTCCAGTTCCCGGGCACCGGCACCGATCACGGCCGGGTGTTCGCGGAGTTCGCCGCCGACCACGCCCACGTGCTCACCTCGCGCACCGTCCTGCTCGTCCTCGGCGACGCCCGCAACAACAACTACGACCCGGCGCTCGAAGTCCTGGCCGGCTTGACCGACCGGTGCCGGCGAACCCTGTGGCTGAACCCGGAACCCCGCGCGAACTGGGGAACCGGCGACTCCGCCGCGCTCGCCTACGAGGAGATCGTCGAGATGGCCGAGTGCCGGAACCTCGCCCAGCTGACCGACCTCGTGCGAAACCTGGACCGGCGATGACTCCGCGGATGTCGGTCAGCCCGCAGGCGGAGCCCCGCGCTTCTGCCTCAGGAGGCCGACGGTGACCGCGACTGCGGCGACGGAGAGGGTCAGGACCAGGGAGTGGCGGGTGGAGGGGTCGACGACCATCAGCACCAGGAACGCCACCAGCGCGACGACCACCGCCCAGGACACGTACGGGTAGCCCCACATTCGCACCGGCAGGTGCTGGCCGTCGCGCTCGGCTCGGGCCCGGCTGTGCAGCTGGGTGGCCGCGATCGTCAGGTACAGCAGGACGATCACCGAACCGCTGGAGTCCACCATGAAGTCGAAGATCGCCGTGGTGCTGACGAAGTAGTTCGCCGCCACGGTCGTCAGCCCGGCCAGCGCCACCACGAGCACCGCCGGAACCGGCACCCCGGCCGCGTTGGAACGGGCCAGCACCCGCGGGCCCTCGCCGTTGCCCGCCAGCGCGTACAGCATCCGGGACGCGGTGTAGATGCCCGAGTTCAGGCAGGACAGCACCGCGACGAGGACCACCAGGTCCATGATCAGGCCCGCGTTCGGGATGCCCAGCCGGTCGAGGACCGCCGAGTACGGGCTCTCCGTGATCCCGGCGGCGTCGTGGGGCAGCAGCGTGGCGATCACCGCGATCGAGCCGATGTAGAAGACCAGGATGCGCACCATCGTGGTGCGGACGGCTCGGCGCACCGCCTCCGCCGGGCGCATCGCCTCGCCGGCGGCGATCGTGACGACCTCGGCGCCGCTGAACGCGAACGACACCACGAGCAGCGCGGGCAGCACCGCGTACCAGCCGTTGGGCGCGAAACCGCCGTGCTCGAACAGGTTCGCCCCGCCGGGCGCGGGCACGCCGGGCAGCAGGCCGCAGATCGCCAGCACGCCGAGCCCGATGAACGCGACGATCGCCATCACCTTGATCAGCGCGAACCAGAACTCCACCTCGCCGAAGGCGCGCACCGCGATCAGGTTGGACCCGGTCAGCACCAGCATGAACACCAGCGCGGCGGCCCAGTCCGGCACCACCGGCAGGATCCCGTGCAGCAGCGCGCCGCCGATGACGGCCTCCACGCCGACGGTGACGCTCCACGAGTACGCGTAGAGCCAGCCGATCGCCAGCCCGGCCCAGCTGCCGAGCTCTCGCGAGGCGTAGCTGGCGAAGGAGCCCGTTCTCGGTGCGGCGACGGACAGTTCGGCGAGCATCCGCATGACCAGGACGACGAGCAGCCCGGCGATCGCGTACGCCACGAGCGCCGCCGGACCGGCCTTGTTGATGACCGCGCCGCTGCCGACGAACAGGCCCGCGCCGATCACCCCGCCGATCGCGATCATGCTCATCTGCCGGTCCCGCAGCGCTGGTCGCAGCCCGCGCGCCCCGGTCGTCCGGGTCTGCTCAACGGATGGCGATTGATCGTTCATCTTGCCTCCAAGATGCCTCAACCGATCGATCGATCGAGAGATCCATGCACGATAGGTGCCGGAAATCGGGAGGTCAATAGGTCTTTGCCCGCCCGAGGTCGATGCGGCCGCCTCGTCGCCGGTACGGTTGCGGTCACTCAGATCGATCAGTCGACCGGTATTCCGGGGGGAGCGCGAGGCGATGAGCGGACGAGGACGCTCAGGGGACGACACGCAGCAGCAGGTGTGGGAGGCGGCCGTCCGGCTGTTCGCCGCGCAGGGCTTCCACGGCACCGGCATCCGCGAGCTCGCCGACGCCGCGCAGCTCTCCCCCGCGACCCTCTACCACTACATGGGCACCAAGCAGGACCTGCTGTTCTCCATCATGCGGACCTGCCTGGACCGGCTGGTGATGGCGGCCGAACGGGTCTCGGCGGACACCGACCGGCCGCAGGCGATCATCGCCAGCCTGGTCCACGTGCACGTGCTCACGCACGCGCTGCACCGCGACGAGACGACCGTGGTGGACAACGAGCTCGGAGTGCTCGACGCCGAACGCCGGAGCACGATCGTGCAGATCCGGGACCGCTACGAGGAGTTCTGGCGCAGCGCGGTCGCGGACGGCTGCGAGCGCGGCGTTTTCGCGGTCCCGGACCAGCGCTTCGCGCGAATGGCGGTGCTGGAGATGTGCTCCGGCGTGGCCAAGTGGTACTCGCCGGAGGGCGAGGAGGAGCTGGACGCGATCGCCACGGCGCACGCGCAACTGGCGCTCCAGCTGCTCGGTGTCCCGGCCACCCGCCTCGCCTCGACCGCGCTGCCCGAGGCCGCCGACGTCCACGGCCTGGTCGAGGAGATCTGGCACATCCAGCTGCCATCCATGCGCGCCCGCGCAACACGCGGCTGACCCGACCCGCTCCGGCTCCGGCTCCGGCTCCGGCTCCGGCTCCGGCTCCGGCTCCGGCTCCGGCTCCGGCTCCGGCTCCGGAACGGATGCAATTTCAATGGAAATCAGACGTCCAATTTCAATTGAAATTGCGAAGGTTCCCGACGCACCCCGACGTGTCAGGCCCCAACACGCCGACGGCCTGCAACTTCCATTGAAATCGAAGACCCGATTTCCATTGAAATTGCGGGCCTGACGGTCAGTCGGCTCGGTCAGGCGGACAAGCCGAGCCGGTTGTGCTTGACCTCGCCTCCGACGACGGTGGCCAGCACTTCGACGTCCTTGATCGCGCGGCGGTCGACGCGGGTGAGGTCTTCGGAGAGCACCGTGAAATCGGCGAGCATGCCGCGCGCGAGCCGGCCCTTGCGGTGCTCCTGGTGGTCGGCGTAGGCCGAGCCGCGGGTGTAGGCGCGCAGCGCCTGCAACGGGGTCAGCCGCTCCTCGGCGCCCAGCACCTGCCCGGCCGCGGTTTCCCGGTTGACCAGCGCGTGGATTCCCAGCAGCGGCGCGCCTTCCACCACCGGGCAATCCGAGCTGCCCGGGACCTCGACGCCTGCGCGCAGGAAGCTGAGCTGCCGGTAGGCGAGCTGCGCCCGTTCCTCGCCGAGCGCGGCGATGATCCCGTCCCCGAGCTCGTCCACGAACCGGCCCTGCGGCACCGGGACCACGCCCAGCCGTGCGATCTCGGCGATCTGCGCGTCGCTGGTGACACCGCAGTGCTCGATGCGGTGCCGGGCATCGGCGCGGGGCACCTGCCGCTGGGCGCGGGCGTAGGCGTCCAGGACCAGCTGCACGGCCGCGTCGCCGATGGCGTGCGTGGCGATCTGCCAGCCCGCCCGGTGCGCCCGCGAGATCTGCTCGCGCAGCCGCTCCGGATCGTCCTGGGTGAACCCGCGATTGCCGACCGCGTCGGCATAATCGCAGCACATCGAGGCTGTTCGGCCGATCAGCGAACCGTCTGAGAACAGCTTGACCGCCCCGACCCGCAGGTGGTCGTCGCCCAGCCCGGTGCGCAGGCCGAGGTCGAGCCCGAAGCCCGGTTCGCTCCCGTCGATGTCGTGCAGCGCGGCCATCTCCGGCATCACGGTGGCGCGCACCCCGAGCACGCCCCGCTCCCGGGCGATCATGAAGGCGTGCAGGTCGGCCGGCCCGTTGCCGGTGAGACGCCCTGCGATGCCGGGTTCGGTGATGCTGGTCAGCCCTTCGGACAGGGCCAGCTCCGAGCCCAGCTCGATGGCCCGCACGAAGTCCTCGATCGGTTGCGGCCGGAGCACGCGGTACACCAGCGACTGGGCCTGCTCGGTGAGCAGCCCGGTGGGCGCGCCGGTGGCGTCGCGTTCGACCGTGCCGCCGGGAACGTCGGGCAGGGCGCGAGGATCCGCGAAGCCCATCGCCCGGATCGCCGCGGTGTTGACCACGCCCATGTGCGCGGAGTTGTGCGCGAGCCAGGCCGGTCGGCCGCCGGTCAGCGCGTCCAGCTCCGCCCGGGTCGGGTGGGCACCGCCGAGGCGGTTCTGGTCGTAGCCGTGCCCGCGCACCCAGGCACCTTCCGGCAGCCGCTCGGCGTGCTCGCGGACGGCGGTGCGCAGCGCGTCCATGCTGGTGACAGCGCTGGGCCGCAGGTCGAGCTGGAGGCTGCGCTGCCCGCGCATGCTCAGGTGGTGGTGCGCGTCGTGGAAGCCCGGGACCACCGGTGCGCCGCGGAGGTCGATGACGTCGGCGGCGGTGCAGCCGTCGAGGTCGTCGTCCAGGCCGACCAGCACGCCGCCGAGCACGCCCATCCGGCTCGCGGTCGGGCGTTCGGGGTCCAGGGTGGTGATGTCGCCGTTGGTGAACAGGACGTCCAAGTGCATGAATGATCCTCCAACTGCCGGTTCAGGCGGTGGACCGCCGAGCACGCAGTCTTGCGCACCGGCCGACGCCGACCCTACTCTGTCGATCGATCGATCGACTAGTTCGGAGGCGGCGTGTCAGAACCGAGCAGCGGACCGCACGCGATCGACTTTTGGTCGCCGGTCCACTTCGACGAGCTGGACCCCAACGGTCACCTGCACAACGCGCGCTTCGCGCTGCACGTCGAACGGGCCCAGACCGCGGCTTTCGCGGCGGCCGGCTTCGACACCGCGACCGTGCTGAACCGGCACCCCGACCTGCACTACGTCGTGCGCCGGTTCGACGTCCTGTTCCACTCGCCCGTCGGCAACACCGGGAACCTGCTGGTAGCACTGCACTTCACCGAGCTCGGCCGGACCAGCGCGACCTGGACCTTCCGCTGCGGCCCGCCCGGAGCACCCAACGCCACCGGCACGCGCACGATCGTGAAGGTCGACGCCGACGGCCGACCGCTGCCCTGGTCGCCGCGGATGCCGGAGTGGCGGACGAACCTGCTGGCCGGCTGAGACCACGAGGAGACGACATGTCCGAACCCCGGACCGGAACGCTGGTCGAGACCGAATTCGACGGCGACATCGGCGTGATCCGGCTGAACCGACCGGAATCCCTGAACGCGGTGAACACCGCGCTGGTGGAACAGCTGGTCGCCGCTTTCGACTCCGCGCGCACCGCTCGCGCTGTCCTGCTCACCGGTCGCGGCCGCGCCTTCTGCGCCGGTCACGACCTGAAGGCGCCGCCCGAAGATCCCGCCACGGTGCGAGCCCGGCTGGACCGCATCCAGGACGTCACCCGCCGGATCCGCAGCTGCCCGGCCCCGGTGATCGCGGTGGTGCAGGGGCACGCCGTGGGTGCGGGTGCGGAATTCGCCCTGGGCTGCGACCTGGTGCTGGCGGGCGAGGGCGCGCAGTTCCGCTTCCCCGAGGTGGGCCTCGGGCTCAGCGCCACCGGTGGGCTCTCCGCCCTGCTGCCGATGCTGGTCGGCCCGATCAGGGCCAAGGAGCTGGTGATGTTCGGCGAGCCTCTCGACGCCGCCACCGCGCATCGGCTCGGGCTGGTCAACGCGGTGATCCCGGACGACGAGCTGCTGGCGACCGCGATGAGCTGGGCGCGGCGGCTGGCCGAACTCCCGGCGGCACCGCTGGCGATGGCCAAGGAGGCCATCGACGCGGGCACCGATCGCGCGGTGGAATCGGCCCTGGCGCTGGAGATCCGCCACGCGATCCGCACCGACGAGCTGAGCACCGAGGGAGGCAGTCCGGTATCGACTTCAGCCCTCCTCAACCGCACCTCAGGGGACCGTGACGCAACCCGGCCACAAGAAACCCCGAAACGCGAGATAAGTCCCGAACGCAACCACCACTGTGAATCGCGGAGAGGCGGAACAGCATCGCGGAGAGGTGGAACAGCATGAGCGACCTGTCCCTCGCGGATCTCGTCCGCAACGCGGCCGAACGCTGGCCGGAGCGAGTCGCGTGGACGTTCGACGCGCTCGGCCGGGAGCTGACCTTCGCCGAGGTCGACCGGCGCAGCGATGCTTTCGCCGCGCTGCTCGCCGAGCACGGGGTCACCGCGACCGATCGCGTGGCGGTGATGCTCGACAACCGGCCGGAGTTCCCGCTCGCCTGGCTGGGCGCGACCAAGCTGGGCGCGGCGGTGGTCCCGGTGAACATCCGCTACCAGGACTACGACGCCGCGCACGTGCTCGCGCACTCCGGCGCGCGGGTCGTTCTGACCACGGCGCAGCACGCTGAACTGCTCGCGCGGATCAGGAGTTCCACGTCCCTGCAGCACGTGCTCGACGTCGACGCCATCCCGATCCCCGACGCGCCGGCACCGAAGTGCGCCGCACCGGTGCCCGAGACGGTCGCCAACATCCAGTACACCTCGGGCACCACCGGGGCGCCGAAGGGGTGCGTGCTGCCGCACCGCTACTGGACCTCGCTGGCCGCCGGGCTGGTCGAGGGCTTCCCGCGGATCGGCGCGCAGGACACCATCCTCACCGCACAGCCCTTCCACTACGTCGATCCGCAGTGGAACACCGCGCTCGGCCTCGCCTCCGGCGCCCGGCTCGTGGTGCTGGACCGCTTCCACCCCACGACGTTCTGGTCCAAGGTCCGCGAGCACGAGGTCACCTGGCTCTACTGCCTCGGCCTGATGCCGAAGCTGCTGCTGGACATGCCGCCGTCACCGCACGACCGCGACCACCGGGTGCGCGCGATCAGCGCATCGGCGATCCCGGCCGACCTGCACGCGGCGCTCGAAAAGCGCTGGGGCGTCCCGTGGTTCGAGGCGTTCGGCATGACCGAGACCGGCAGCGACATCCGGATGACGCCCGAGGACCACGACGACACCGTGGGAACCGGTTGTCTCGGTCGGGCCATCGCCGGGCGGGAGGTCGCGATCCTCGGCGACTCCGGCGAACCGGTGCCGCGGGGCACCACCGGCGAGCTGGCGATCCGCGGCGTCGGGCTGATGCACGGCTACTTCCGCGACGCGGAGGCCACCGATCGGGCGTTCCGCTCCGGCTGGTTCCACACCGGCGACCTGGCCAGGATGGACGACCGCGGCCGCGTCTACTACGCGGGCCGGACCAAGGACATGATCCGCCGCAGCGGTGAGAACATCACCGCGGGCGAGGTGGAACGGGTGCTCCAGCTGCACCCGGCGGTGGACATCGCCGCCGTCCTGCCGGAGCCGGACGAGCTGCGGGGCGAAGAGGTCCACGCCGTCCTGGTCCTCCGCGACGAGACCTGCACCCCGGAGGACCTGGCGGCCTTCTGCGGCGAACAACTGGCCTACTTCAAGGTCCCCCGCTACTGGACCTTCCGAACCGCGGTGCCGCTGACGCCCTCGGAACGGGTCTCCAAGGCGGCCCTGCGAACCGAGCTGGCACAGGACCGCTCCCCCAAGTACGACCGCAAGACCCAGCAGTGGACTTAGGGAATTTCCCGAGCGTCCGCGGACGTTGATCGCGCCATGGCACAAGGACCGGCACCTCGCCCGCTGTCCGACGAAGCCCTCTCCGGGTTGCTCGGCAAGCAGCAGTTCGGCACGCTCGCCACCGTCAAGCGCAGCGGGCATCCCCACCTGACCACCATGCTGTACAGCTGGGACCCGGAAGCCCGGGTGGTGCGGTTCTCGACGACGGCCGACCGGGTCAAGGTCGGCCACCTGCGGCGCGATCCGCGTGCGTCGCTCCACGTACAGGGCGCCGACGTGTGGTCGTTCGCCGTTGCCGAGGGCGAGGCCGAGGCCTCCGAGGTCACGACCGTCCCCGGCGACGCGGTCGGGCGGGAACTGCTCTCGATCGTCCCCGCAGCCGCGAAGCCGGAGGACGAAGGAGCGTTCCTGGAACAGCTGGTCGCCGAGCGCCGACTGGTCATCCGGTTGAAGGTGGATCGCCTGTACGGCACGGCGCTCGACGTCTGAACCGGGCTCGGGAAGCGCCCTGTGCTCGCAGGGCGCTTCCCGGCGCGCTCAGCTCCCGGCCGTCCACAACTCCTGCAGCACCAGTTCGGCCGCGCTCGGGATGGGTTCAACGATCTCGCAGGTGCGGGCCTCGGCGATCCGGCGGGCCGTCTCGCTGAGCGGCCCACCTGCGATGATCACCGCCTCGGCACGGTCCGCCCCGGTGCACCGGTCGACCGCCGCGGCCAGTTCGGCGAACTGCCGCTCGGGATCGGCCGCCAGCACCAGCGGCTCCGACTCGGTCAGCCGGACACCGGTGAAGCCCTCCGACATCCCGTGCTCGGCGACCAGCGCGGTGAGGGAATCGACGAGCAGCGGCGTGCTGGTGGCCATGCCGAACCGCCGCCCCTCCCGGCCCGCGGCACCGATGGCCGCCTGCCCGATGCCGACGACCGGCAGGTCGAGCTCCGCGGCGAGCCGGCTGCGGCCCGGGTCACCGATCGCGGCGACGATCACCGCGAGGTAGTCCCGCTCCGCGGCGTCCAGCGCGCGCAGCACGGCATCGCGGACATGCTCCTCGGATTCCTTCAACGCCACCGGGTCGAGGATCATCGACGGTCCGGCTCCCGCTGTGACACCGTCCACCTCGAGCCCGCTGCCGCGCAGCGATCTCGCGGCGAGCGCGCGCATCATCTCGGTGGTCGCCCGGTTGGTGTTCGGGTTGACCAGGAGCACCGTTCCGGTCTCAGGCGTGGGCAATCTGCTCGTCCTCCTCCATCGGCTTGCCGAAGGTCTCCGGCGGGAACTGGACCGCGATGCCGAGGATCACGAACAGCACGGCCAGCATCGCGAACATGCCGGTCAGCCCGCTGAGGTCGAAGACGAAACCGGCCACCAGCGGGAACAGGCCGCCGGACAGCGAGCCCATCGCCAGGATGATCGAGGTGCCCATGCCTCGAACGCGGGTCGGGTAGAGCTCCGGCGCGAACAACCAGATCGTGGTGTTCACGATGATCACCGAGAAGTTGAACAGGAAGCCGAAGGCGAGCACCAGGGGCAGCGAGTCGGAGAACACGGCGATCGACAGCCCGGCCACGCAGCCGAGGACGGCGCCGCCGGTGAGCACCTTCTTGCGGGGCAGCCGGCTGGCGCCGAAGGCCGCGGCGATCGCGCCGACCAGCGAACCGGTCTGCATCAGCAGGGTGAAGCTCAGGCTGGAGGTGAGGTCGTGGCCGCTGGCCACCAGGATCGTGGGCATCAGGGTCAGCATCGAGATCTGCGCGGCGTAGGACATGCACACCGCCACGGTGAGCAGCACCGTGCGGCGCAGCAGCCGACCCCGCAGGACACCGCGCCAGTCCGAGCGCGGCGGCTTCCCCGGTTCCTGCGCAGCGGTTCCGGTCAGGTACTGCTCCGGGTTCTCGATCGGGCCGCTCAGCTGGCCCCTGGCCAGCCGGTTGATCACGAGGTTGGCTTCCTCGATCCGCCCGCTGGCCGCGAGGAACCGCGGGGTCTCCGGCACGTAGCGGCGGAAGAACATGATCAGCACGCAGGGCAGGAACAGCAGCCCGAAGAGCCAGCGCCACTTGTCCGGACCGTCGAAGACGGAGAACACCAGGATGCCGAACAGCGGCGCCAGCATGTTGCCGAGACCGGCCGAGGTCACGTTGATCAGGCCGACCGCGGTGCCGCGGTGCCGGGCGGCGAAGAGCTCCGCCATCATGATGACCGCGACCGAGATCTCGCCGCCGAGCCCGAAGCCGACGATGAAGCGCCCGGCCGCGAGCACCGCGTAGTTCGGCGCCAATGCGCAGATCAGCGAGCCGCCCGCGAAGATGAGCAGGTTGACCATCAGCATCTTCCGCCGGCCGAACCGGTCGATGATCACGCCCGTGAGCAGCCGCCCCAGGGCGGTCGCGGTGAAGGTCATCGTGTTGAGGAAGCCGATCTCGGCCCCGCCGAGACCCCAGGACTCCTGCAGCACGGGGCCGGTGAGCCCGACGGCGTTCTGCTCCAGGGCGTCGAACCAGATGCCGATCAGGACCATGATCAAGATGTGCTTGTGCGCACTGGTGACGCCGATTCGACCGTAGGCGTTCTCGATCTGGTCGGCTAAGGCGACCTTTCCGTCGGACGATCTCCCGGACCGACCGGATGCCGTTTCCACAGCCCTACCTCCGATGCCACATTGCATGGATATAGACCTTCCGCGATGTGAAATATACTTCTCACTTCGCAGAATGAAGCGGAAGTGTAGCCCGCAATCCACCCATCCACCAGACCGAACGGAGCACCCGGCCGACAACTTCAGGGCACGAAGCCGCCTGCGCCACAGCACGGTTCGCCACCAACTGGCCGTCCACAGCGGACGATGCACCTCCGCGCAGCGCAGAGCGAGGGCTCGGTCGGCGACCCGACCTCAAGCAGAAGCGACGCGCACAGCCCAGGCCCCACCGGAGAAGTCCAGCCGCCACCAATCCGGGAGGCAGTCGCAGTGAAGCGCACCTGCTCCCCAACCGGCACACCGACGGCGATCAGCAGGAGCCGAAGCAACAACATCCGCACCCCAGGAACCACAGAAAGCCCGACGAGGGGCTGGTCCGCGAGCAGGCCGGGAATGCCGCCCCTCGCAAGGAGCCGACGAAACGTCACCCCCGCACCGTGGGGGCCTGCGGGGGCTCGGCCCCCGCAATCAAACCCGGAACGAGAAAAAGCGAAGCGCCCCGCGCGAGCAGGGCGCTTCATCGAAGTGGAGGTGCCGGGAATCGAACCCGGGTCCTCCGTCGCTTCACCAAGACTTCTCCGTGCGCAGTTCGCTATGCCTCTGCTTGGCTCCACCGGTCTCGCGAACTAGCCGATGTGACGAGCCCAGTCGCTGTTGGATGTCCCACCAGGTCCCGCGACCGGACCTGGCGGTAAGAGCCTCCTAGCTGATGCCGGATCCCGGGTCGGAGGCAATCCCGGTCCGACAGAGTCGCTCCTCGCTCAGGCGGCGAGGGCGAACTCGCGCTGACTCTTGTCGGCGCTTATAACGTTGCAGCGACGCTCACGGTGGTCTCCTGCCTGCACCGGCACGCTTCCCTTGGATCAACGTACGGAGTCGAAACCGTTCACCCCCTCGCTACCGGCTCGGCTTTCGAACCGGTGTACCCCAGCATAGCGCCTGACGTCCCGGCGATCATTCCCATATCCCTGAAACGATCACGAAGACCCGCCGAGCAGCTTCGCCGGAGTGTCGTGCAGCACCGCACGCAGGAACTTCGTCCCCAGCCGGTCGTCGGCCTCCGCCCAGCCCGCGATCGCCGCCAGCTGCTCGGCGTACGGGTACGGGATGTTCGGGTAGTCGGTGCCGAGCACGACCCGGTCCGCGTGATCGGCCAGGCGCGCCGACCAGTCCGCGGGCAGCGCCGCAAAGTTCTCGCTGAACGCGACCCCGACCATCGTGGTGTCGAGGTGCACGCCCGGGTACGCGCCCACCAGGTCCAACGCGACGTCGTGGTCCGGCATTCCGGCGTGCGCGAGCACCGCGACGAGCGCGGGGTGGCGGCGCAGCACCTGCTCGAACACGTCGAGCCCGGTGTGGGCGCCTGGGATCGGGCCGTGACCGCAGTGCACGACCACCGGGATCCCGGCCTCCGCGAGCAGTCCCCACGCGGGCTGGAGCAGTTCGTCGCGCGGGTCGAAGGCGCCGACCTGGACGTGCATCTTCACGCACCTCGCGCCGGCGTCGAGCGCCTTGGCGAGGTAGGTGGCGACCTCGGGCTCCGGGAAGATCGTCGCCGTCGGCACCGCGCCGGGCGTGCGGTGCCCGAAGTCCACCGCCCAGTCCGTCAGCCACTCGGCCATGCCCGGCTTGTGCGCGTAGACCAGCGGCGCGAACGTCGTCACGCCGAGTTCGCGCAGGATCCGCAGGCGGTCCTGCTCGGAGTGCCGGTAGTGGATCGGCCACTCGACGCCGTAGTGCTCACCGGCCCGGTCGAAGTACGCCCACACCTTGTCCAGCACGCGTTCGGGCAGGAAGTGGGTGTGGATGTCGACCAGACCGGGCAGTCCCAGCTCGGCCAGCCAGGCCGGGATCTCGGCGTCGCTGCGCGGCGCCGTCAACGCATGCCCTTGCGGGCGCGGCCGATGGCGCGCTGCATCTCCCGCTGGGCATCGCGCTTGGCCAGGTCGTGCCGCTTGTCGTGCGCCTTCTTGCCGCGCGCGAGCGCGAGCTCGACCTTCGCCCGGCCGTCGCTGAAGTACAGCGACATCGGGATCAGGCTCAGCCCGCTCTCCTTGATCTTGCCGACCAGCCGGAGGATCTCGCGCTTGTGCAGCAGGAGCTTGCGGGAGCGCCGCGGCTCGTGGTTGGTCCAGGTCCCCTCGGTGTACTCGGGGATGTGCACGTTGCGCAGCCAGACCTCGCCGTGGTCGACGGTGGCGAAGCCGTCCACCAGCTGGGCCTTGCCCTGCCGGAGGCTCTTCACCTCGGTGCCGGTCAGCGCGATGCCGGCCTCGTAGGTGTCCAGCACCGCCCAGTCGTGCCGCGCCTTGCGGTTCTGCGCGATGACCTTGCGGCCGCGTTCCTTCACCATGCCGACAACTCTAGCTGCCGTGTCACCCGAGTTTCGGTGCCGCCGCGAACGCCGGAGGGCCGCGGCCCCAGCTGGAACCGCGGCCCTCCGGCACGTCTCACAGGCGGACGTAGAGGCGGAGTGTGACGTAGCCCGTACCCGCCGAGATGACCGCTGCCACCAGCAGCAGGATCGGCGAGATCACCGCGACGTCGCCCCACTCGACGCTGGGCACGATGCCGCCGAACGACGCCATTACCCGGTCGAGGAACAGCGCCTTGAAGCCCGACAGGCCGAGGATGCCCAGGATCGCACCGATCAGACCGGAGACCACCGCTTCCAGGAGGAACGGCAGCTGCGTGTACCAGCGGGTGGCACCGACCAGGCGCATGATGCCGGTCTCGGTGCGGCGGGTGAACGCCGAGAGCTGGATGGTGTTGGAGATCAGCAGCAGCGCGGCGAGCGCCTGCACCAGCGCGATGAAGAAGGCGATGTTGCGGATCAGGTTCAGCATGCCGAACACCTGGTCGAGGTAGTCGGCCTGGTTGACCACGTTGTCCACGCCCGGGCGGCCGTTGAACTCCTGCTTGACGGCCCCGAAGCGCTCCGGGTCGCTCAGCTTGACGCGCAGCGAGGCGGGCATCGCCTCGGCGCGGGCGACGTCGCGCAGCTCGGGCTGCGACTCGAAGACCTTGTTGAAGCTCTCGAACGCCTGCTGGCGGTTCTCGTACCGCACCGACTCCACGCCGGACACGCGCTTGAGGTCGGCCATGATGTTCGCGCAGGGCTGCTGGGAGCAGTCGTTGTCGTTGGCGCTCACGTCGTCGGTCATGAACACCACGACCTCGACGCGGTCCTGGTAGGTCTCCTGCATCTTGTCGATCATCCGGACCACGAGGAGACCGCCGCCGAGCAGACCGACCGAAACGGCGGTCGTCAGGATCATCGCGATGGTCATCGTCACGTTGCGCCGAAGGCCGTTGACGACCTCGCTGAATACGAAGCTCGCGCGCATCTTGTGTCAGCTTTCCTAGCCGGTCGGGGGTGGTGTGCTCAGGGCCGCGGGGGCGCGGCTAGCGGCCGACGCCGTACACGCCTCGCGCGTCATCGCGGATGACGCGCCCGAGGCTCAGCTCGACCACGCGGCGTCGCATCGAGTCGACGATCGAGTGGTCGTGGGTGGCCATCACGACGGTGGTGCCGGTGCGGTTGATCCGCTCCAGCAGCAGCATGATGTCCTGGCTGGTGTCCGGGTCGAGGTTTCCGGTCGGCTCGTCGCAGAGCAGCACCAGCGGGCGGTTGACGAAGGCCCGGGCGATCGCGACGCGCTGCTGCTCACCACCGGAGAGCTCGTGCGGCATCCGGTCGGCCTTGCCGTCCAGCCCGACCAGCTGCAGCACCTGGGGCACCACGCGGCGGATGTCGTTTCGCGGCTTGCCGATCACTTCCAGCGCGAATGCGACGTTCTCCGCGACGGTCTTCTGGTTCAGCAGTCGGAAGTCCTGGAAGACGCAGCCGATGCGCTGGCGGAGGCGCGGGACGCGGCGGCGCGGCAGCTTCGCGACGTTCCAGTCGGCGACGAAGACCCGACCGCGGCTGGGCACGTCCTCGCGCAGCAGCAAGCGCATGAACGTCGACTTGCCGGACCCCGAGGGCCCGATGAGGAAGACGAACTCGCCCTTCTCGATGCCCACCGAGACATCGTCGAGAGCGGGCCTGGTCGACGTCTTGTACGTCTTGGACACGTGCTCAAGGCGGATCACGGGGCGTGAGTTTACCTGCGTCCATCAGGGGGACATCGACTCACCCGGACCGGCGGTGCTACCGGAGATCACCTCGGTGAGGATTCGTTCTTTGAAGCGGCGGAGCCGCTTGGTCCACCCCCGGCGCTTGCACCGCCGCGGGTTCTCAGCGTCCGTCTGGCGAGGACGGCCCGGCTGCCGTGTATTGGTCATGCATAAAGCCGGGCACCCGCAGTCCAGGCGGGCGCTGAGGTTCCGCTGCCCAACGCTACGCGAAACGAGCCTGGAAACCCTCAGTGTCGATCAGGCTGCGCTCTGCTGCTGACGGCGCCAGCGGATGCCCGCTTCGAGGAAGCCGTCGATGTCGCCGTCGAGGACCGCGTCCGGGTTGCCGACCTCGTGGTCGGTGCGCAGGTCCTTGACCATCTGGTACGGGTGCAGGACGTAGGAGCGCATCTGGTTGCCCCAGCTGGAGCCGCTGTCCTTGAGGGCGTCCAGCTCGGCGCGCTCCTCCTCCTTCTTGCGGGCCAGCAGCTTGGCCTGGAGCACGCGCATCGCGGCGGCCTTGTTCTGCAGCTGCGACTTCTCGTTCTGGCAGGACACCACGATGCCGGTCGGGATGTGCGTGATGCGCACCGCCGAGTCGGTGGTGTTCACGCTCTGCCCACCGGGGCCGGAGGACCGGAAGACGTCCACCCGGATGTCCTTCTCCGGGATCTCGACGTGGTCGGTCTCCTCCACCACCGGCAGCACCTCGACCCCGACGAAGGAGGTCTGGCGGCGCCCCTGGTTGTCGAACGGCGAGATGCGCACCAGCCGGTGCGTGCCCTGCTCGACCGAGAGGGTGCCGTAGGCGTAGGGGGCGTCGATCCGGAAGGTGGCCGACTTCAGGCCGGCCTCTTCGGCGTAGGAGGTGTCGTAGACATCGGCCGGGTAGGAGTGCCGCTCCGCCCAGCGCAGGTACATCCGCATCAGCATCTCGGCGAAGTCGGCGGCGTCGACGCCCCCGGCCTCGGCGCGGATGGTGACCATCGCTCCGCGCGGGTCGTACTCGCCGGAGAGCAGGGTGCGCACCTCGAGCGCTTCGAGGTCCTTCTTCAGGGCGTCGCGCTCCTCGTCGGCCTCGGCCAGCCCGGAGGTGTCGCCCTCGTCCTCGCTGAGCTCGTAGAGGACTTCCAGGTCTTCGAGGCGCTGCCGCAGCTCGGTGATCTTGCGCAGCTCGGCCTGCCGGTGCACCAGCTGGCTGCTGATCCGCTGCGCGTGCTCGACGTCGTCCCAGAGGTCCGGCTTGGCGGCCTCCGCCTCCAGCTCCGCGATATTCGCGCGCAGAGCATCCAGATCCATCACGCTCTCGATGCCCTCGAGGGTGTTGGACAGTTCCTTGAGCGAAGCTGCGACGTCGGGATTCACAGTGCTCAGCGTACTTCACCGGGCACGGGCCGCCCACGAGGACGGCCCGTTGTCCCGTTCTCCCCGGCCACTCGCACCGCAGGGCGGTGCGGGGCGGACTGCCCGGCTCAGTCCGGGATGGCGTCGAGGAGCTTGATGATCGCCCGGTTGTAGGCCACCGTGAAGTCCGCGGCCGCCTTCTCGTACGGGTCACCCGCGGTCTTGGCCGCGTTCTTCGCCTCGTCCATCTTCACCGCGTACTGGCCGCGGGCCGACTCGACCAGGCTGGCGCGCTGCTTGGGCGTCAGCGAGCCCGAGTAGACCAGCCGGAGGATCAGCGGGCTGCGGACGTTGTCCGGTCCCGGCTCGGTGTTCAGCCACGACTTGAAGGCGCGCTTGCCCGCGGCGGTGATCGCGTACTGCTGGCTGGAGCGCGGCCCCTGCTTGCCGAGGCGGAGCAGGCCGGCGTCGGTCAGCGCGGGCAGCTCGCGGTAAACCTGGCTGCGGGTCACGCTGAAGAACCCTCCGAAGCGCTCGGTGGCAGCAGCGACCAGCTGGCCACCGGTCTTCGGACCTTCGTGCAGTAGTCCCAACAGGGCAGCGGATGTCGCATTCAGCTCGGTCACACTGCCACGGTGCCATGCCCGCGCGAAGCTGTCCACAATGGTCGCCAGTTCTGTCCACTGTGGTTGCAGTGGACTGGTCCAAGTGGACGAACGATTGCGCCATCGGCGCAGCGGCCGGACGACTGCAATCCGAGCAGACCGGACACAGTGCGCAGCCGGTTCCCGCCCGCCGCCTGCACGCATTGCGACGGGCACGACCGCGGTTCGCCTGGATGGGGGTTATTGGCGGCGCAATGAGGTGCTATCGGGTTCTGGAGCTGCCCAACTGCGGTCGACCACCAGCACTGTGGCTCTGGGCCGACCAGTCGGCGGCCACCAGCGACCGAGCAGGAGGTGCGGGGAAGTGCATCGCAGTTGGTTGCGAACCAAGGCCAGCGAGAGCAAGACGAAGGTGACCAACAAGGTTGCGGAACGAGCCAGGGCGCTGGTGCCCGGGCAGCGCGACGGCGAAGCCGCCTCCTGCATGGTCTGCGGCAGGTGGATGCGCCCGACAGGCGCGGTCCAAGGCGACGGCAGGGTCTGCTCCCCCGCCTGCGCCCGCCAGTGGGCCCAAGGCCTATGACGGAAATCGACAACGAGAAAAGCCCCCGACGATGCCGGGGGCTTTTCTCTGCGGAATAGTAGCGGGGACAGGATTCGAACCTGCGACCTCTGGGTTATGAGCCCAGCGAGCTACCGAGCTGCTCCACCCCGCGCCAGCAACCTCTTGAACTGGTTGCGTTCTTCTGTTGTGCCGCTAACTCTACACCCCCGAAAACCCACCAAAACAGGGGGGTCCCCAAACCCCCAAAAACCACCCCCGACCAGCAAAAACACCCCAAGCAAACAAGGCCGACCCAAAACCCGCCCCCACCCCTACCCGAGCCCCCCAGAATCGATCAGCGCCGACCACCCCACGAACGCCCCACGGGAAACGATCCACGCCAAAACGAGGGGCTGGTCAAGAACCCAGGCCGGGAACGATCCCGCCCGCAAGGAGCCGACGAAAAGCAACCACCGCACCGTGGGGGCCTACGGGGGCTCGGCCCCCGTAAAGAAATAAGGCCAACGGAAAAAGGGCCCCAGACGAAGTCTGGGGCCCTTGAACATCCGAATGGTAGCGGGGACAGGATTCGAACCTGCGACCTCTGGGTTATGAGCCCAGCGAGCTACCGAACTGCTCCACCCCGCGTCGTTGTGTACCCAACCTTACGGGTTGCCGAAGCTTAGTGCAAATCGCGAGGCCGGAAAAGTGACGCAGCACATCTTCCACCCGTTCGGAGGCCCGGAAACGCCGCGGGGCGGAGACCGTTGCCGGTCCCCGCCCCGCGGCGCTCAATGCCTGGTCAGCCGCCGTTGCCCTGCGCCTGCTCGAAGCGCCGGATCGCGTCGTCGAGCTCCTGGTAGGCCGAGCCCAGGTCGCCGAAGTTGCCGGACTGCTGGGCCTTGCGGACGTGCTCCAGCGCGGCCCGGATGTCGCCGACCGCCTGGCTCATCTCCGGGCTGGAGGTGTCCTGCCCGGGCGGCGGGGGCTGCTGGCCCGGCGCCGGCGGACGCTGCGGGTCCTCGGTCTGGGTGGCCTGGCCGGCCCCCGAGCCGAACACCTGGTCCAGCGCGCCCTGCAGGGTCTCGGAGAAGCCGACCTTGCCGCCGAAGGACACCAGCACCCTGGCGAGCTGCGGGTAGGACTCCTGCTCGTTGCGCTGGATGTAGATCGGCTCGACGTAGAGCAGACCACCGGCCACCGGCAGCGTCAGCAGGTTGCCGAAGATGGCGTTGACGTTCGGGTTGTTGAACAGGGTGCGGTTCTCGGTGACCTCCGGAGTCGACTCCATCTGGTTCTGCACCTGGTTCGGACCCGGCGTGAGGGTGTTGGTCGGCAGCCTCAGCACGCTGAGCTTGCCGTAGTCGTCCGGATCCGAGGAGGCCGACACCCACGCCGACATGTTCTGCCGCCGCAGCGCGGTGAGCGCACTGGTCAGCTGGAACGTCGGTTCCTTCTGCTCACCGATCTGCGCCAGCACGTAGTACGGCGGCTGCTGCCCCTCGCTGCCCGCCACGTTGCCGCGGCTGGTCGGGTCGGACGGGACCTCCCAGAAGGTCTGGGTGGAGAAGAAGTCGCCGGGGTTGTCCACGTGGTACTCGGTGAGCAGCTTGCGCTGCACCTTGAAGATGTCCTCCGGGTACCGGAAGTGGTCGCGCAGCTCGGGGGTGATCTCGCTGGCCGGCTTGACCACGCCGGGGAACACGCCCTGCCAGGCCTTGAGCACCGGGTCCTGCTCGTCCACCGCGTAGAGATCGACGTTGCCGTCGTAGGCGTCGACGGTGGCCTTGACCGAGTTGCGGATGTAGTTGATCTGCTGGTTCGGCAACCGCTCGACGCCGGTGAGGGTGTCGTTGGTGGCCTCGCCCAGCTCGGTCAGCTGCGAGTACGGGTAGTTGTTCAGCGTGGTGTAGCCGTCCACGATCCACTTGATGCGGCCGTTGATCACCGCCGGGTACGGGTCGCCGTCCAGCTTCAGCCAGGGCGCCACCTTCTGCACGCGGTCCCGCGGGTTGCGCTCGTAGATGATCTTCGACTGGTCGCCGATCACACCGCTGAACAGGAAGTTCCGCTCACCGTAGTAGGCGCCGAAGACCAGCCGCTGGAACAGGTTGCCGACCGGGACGCCGCCCATGCCGGTGTAGGTGTACTGCTGCTGGTCGGTGTCGTACTCGCGCGGCGCCTCGCCCGCGTTGCCGCCGACGATCACGTAGTCGTTGCGGCCCACCAGCTCGCCGTAGTAGACGCGCGGCTGCTCGACCGGGATGGCGCCCTGGCCGTTGTTGGCCACGTCGCTGATCTGGAAGACCGGGTAGCCGCCCTGGGTGGCGCCTTCGCGGAACGTCGAGTCGACGCGGTCGGCAGGCGCCGCGACGAAGCCGTTGCCGTGCGTGTAGACGGTGTGCCGGTTGATCCAGTTCTGCTGGTTGACCGCCAGGCCGTCGGTGTTGAGCTCGCGCAGCGCCACCAGGTAGTCCCGGACGTTGCCCTCGGCGTCGCGGTACCGGTCGACGTCCAGCTTGTCGGTGAAGCCGTAGAAGTTGTACTGCTGGGTCAGCTGGGTGAACGTCGGGGCCAGCACGTTCGGGTCCAGCAACCGGATGTTGGGGATGGTGCCCTTGTCCTCGGCCACCTCGTGCGGCTGCAGCTGGGTGCGACCCGGGTAGTCGGTGATCTCCACCTTGTCCGGGCCGATGCCGAACGCCGCCTTGGTGGCCTGCAGGTTGCGCTCGATGGACTGCGCCTCGCGCTGGTTGGCGTTCGGGCGCACCGAGAACTGCTCCAGCAGGGCCGGCCACACCGCGCCGACGACCACGCTGGACAGCACCAGCAGCACCGCGGCCAGCGCCGGGATCTGCACGTTCTTCAGGAAGATCACCGCGAAGAACGCCAGGGCGCAGAACACCGCGATGCACATCAGGATCAGCTTGGCGGGCATCACCGCGTTCAGGTCGGTGTAGCTGGCACCGGTGAACAGCGAGTTGCGCTGGGAGAGCAGCAGGTCGTAGCGGTCCAGGAAGTAGTCGACCGCCTTGAACAGCACGAACAGCCCTGCCAGGATCGCCAGCTGGACCCGGGCGGGCATCGACAGCTGCCCGGAGCGGCCGGCCAGCCGGATGCCGCCGAAGATGTAGTGGGTGATCAGCGCGCCGATGAACGACACGGTGACCGCGATGAACGCCCACGACAGCAGGAGCCGCCAGAACGGCAGCTCGAAGGTGTAGAAGCTGATGTCCTTGCCGAACTCCGGGTCCACCTGGCCGAACGGCACGCTGTGCAGGAACAGCTGGAGCGTCTGCCAGTCGGCCTGCGCGGCCAGCCCGCCGATCACGCCGACCACGATCGGGATGCCCAGCCCGAACAGCCGGGACCGCTCGGTGGCCACCGTGCGGTATCGCGCCAGCGGGTCGTCCGGGCCGCTGACCGGCACGAACACCGGCCGGTTGCGGTAGGCCACCCACAGGTTCAGGCCCAGCACGAGACCGAGGAAGACCGCGGCGGCCACCCCGAGCCCGGCGCGGGAGAACAGCTGGGTGGTGAAGACGCCCCGGTAGCCGACCTCCCCGTACCAGAGCCAGTCGACGTAGGTGCCCAGCATTCGCGATCCGGCGATCAGGGCGACCAGCACGATGCCGCCCAGGATCAGCAGTATCCGGCTTCGCCGGGACAGTTTCGGCATTCCGACCGGGGGCCGCATGGCCACAGCGCACGCTCCTGGTGACGATCAGCAGGCAGGTGGGACGGCGCCGGTGTCCACGCCACCGACCGCCCTCGTGATGTTCAACTCTACGACCCCGGTGTGAAGTTCCTGGAAGGGGCTTCGCGAAGTGGATTAATCCGACATCTCGCCGCACCGGGGTGCGCCATCCGGACCACCTCGGCGGTGCGACCATGGTCGGCATGCCGCAGACCCCCGAGCAGGACCTGACCGCAGCGCTGGCCTCGGCCGCCCGCGAGATCGAGGAGTTCGTCGCCGCCGCCGGGTGGGACCAGCCCACCCAGGTCTTCGCCCTGGTGCCCACCCGAATCCTGCTGACCGCCGAGCCGGGGCTGGCCGATCAGCTCGACCCCGATTCGGCGCTCACCCCGATCGCCCAGGAATCGCTGCCCGCCGACGACCTCGCCGAGGCGCTCGCCCGCATCGAATGGCCCGAGCAGGTGGCCGGGTGCGCGCTGGTGCAGGAGATCGTGGTGCTGCCGCCGGAGGCGGAGGCCGAGCTGCCGGACGACGCGGAGGCGGCGCGGCAGGCGGCTGCCGAGCACCCGGAGCGCCAGGAGGCGCGACTGGTCGCGGCGGTGCTGCGCGATGGCGGCGAAGCCTGCGTGATGCGCCTGCGCGCCGAAGGCGACGAGCAGGGCGAGCGCATCGAGGACCGCTCCCTCGCCCCGAATCTGATCATCGCGTTGCACGCCACCTTCGCGGAGTGACCTGCCCGCTCCCAGCCCGCGCGAGCAGGCGACCAGCGACCACGTTCGAGTGAACTTTCTTTCCAGGTCGGTGGCCGCCAGCAGGACTTGGAGGGGATGCGCCGCAGGTTCTCAGGCGTCGTCTGGCGAGGGCAGCCCGCCGTGTGTCGGAAGGGATGTCCCTGTCCAGACGGCGTCTGAGGTTCCCGCTACCCGCACCGACAAGGTGCGACCGGTGAAATCCTCAGCCCCGGTCAGCAGCTGGCCGGGGCCTTGCCCGCGCGGAGGTCGTCGAGCGCCTTGGTGGCCTCCTGGAGAGTGCCGACCTTGGCCAGCTGCAGCCCGTCCGGGGCCTGCGCCTTCGCCTCCGCGCAGTTGTCGGCGGGCACCAGGAAGGTGGTGGCACCGGCTTCCCTGGCCTTGACCATCTTGAACGGGATGCCGCCGATCGGGTTGACCTCGCCGGCCGGGGTGATCTCCCCGGTGCCGGCCACGAACTGACCGCCGTTGAGCTCGCCCGGCGTGAGCTTGTCGATGATCGCCAGGGTGAACATCAGCCCCGCCGACGGGCCGCCGACATCGGCCAGGCTGATCTCGATCTCGAAGCCGACGTCCGGCCGCTCGGTCGCCGCCACCCCGAGGAAGCCCTGCTGCTGCTGGCCGTCGGGGCCCTGCGCGAGCTGCACGCTGGCGACCCGTTCCGGCTGGTCGGCGTGCTGGAAGCGGATCTCCACCCGGTCACCGGGCTTGGTGCCGGTCAGCGCCGCCCGCAGCGACTGCGGATCGGTGACCGGTCGGCCGTTGGCCGCCAGCAGCCGGTCGCCCGGCGCCAGGATGCCGTCCGCCGGGCTGCCCTTGATGATCTGCCCGGCGATCACCTTCATCGGGTAGCCGAGATAGCGCAGGGCCGCGGTCTCCGCGGTGGTCTGCGAGTCGTTGAACGCCTCGGTGTTCTCCTGCTCGATCTGCTGCTCGCTCTTGTCCGGCGGGAAGTAGAGGTCGCGCGGCGCCAGCGCGTAGCGCCCGCTCGCCCACAGGCCGAGCGCGCCGAACATGGACAGCTGGTCGGTCACCGACACCGTGGTCATGTTCAGGTGACCGCCGGTGGGGAATGTCTGCTGGCCCTCGATGCTGATGACGGGCCGATCGCCGTCGACGCCGAGGGTGTCGTAGGTCGGCCCGGGGCCGAGTGCCACGTACGGCACCCGCACGAACGCACCGAGCAAGCCGAAGGCGACAACCAGCACGACGCTCGTCAGCAGCGTCCAGGTACGGCGGTTCACGAGGCGACAGCGTACGTGTTCGCTGTTGGCGATGTGTGCGGTGTTCGCGTCCCTTCGAGCCCCGGACGGCTTCTGCCCGGTGGCGCAAGCCGCGTACCGTGGAACTATGACCAACTTGCCGTTCGGGTTCGGTTCGCAGGACCCCGACGACCCTGACAAGGGCGACTCGTCGAAAGGCCGCTCTGAGGGTGGCGCCGGAAACCACGGGGACAATCCCTTCGGTTTCGCCGGCATGCCCGGTCCGGGCGGCATGCCCAACTTCGACATCGGCCAGCTCGGCCAGATGCTGACCCAGCTCGGGCAGGCGCTCAGCCACTCCGGCAGCGGCGGCACCGGTCCGGTCAACTACGACCTGGCCAAGCAGCTCGCCGTGCAGCAGCTGCACAACAACCAGCGCACCGAACGCCCCAGCCAGGAGCAGGTCAAGGCGATCGAGGACGCGGTGCGGCTGGCCGAGCTCTGGCTCGACGCCGCCACCTCGCTGCCCGCCGGCGTTCGCTCGGTGCAGACCTGGTCCTCCGTCGACTGGGTGGAGAAGACGCTGCCCACCTGGCAGCGGCTGTGCGACCCGGTGGCGCAGCGGATGTCCAACGCCTGGCTGGAGGCGATGCCGGAGGAGGCCAAGCAGGCCGCCGGCCCGCTGCTGTCCATGCTCGGACAGATGGGCGGCATGACCTTCGGTTCGCAGCTCGGCAACGGCCTGGCGCAGCTCGGTGGCGAGGTGCTGACCTCCACCGACGTCGGCCTGCCGCTCGGCCCGACGGGCACCGCCGCGCTGCTGCCCGCCAACATCCAGCGCTTCGTGGAGGGCCTGGACCGGCCGATCAGCGAGGCGACCGTGTTCCTGGCCGCCCGCGAGGCCGCGCACCACCGGCTGTTCAGCCACGTGCCGTGGCTGGCGCAGCGCCTGCTGGCCACCGTCGAGGAGTACGCGCGCGGCATCAGCATCGACACCTCCGCGCTGGAGGACCTCGCCGGGAAGATCGATCCGTCCAACCCGAGCTCGATGCAGGAGCTGATGGGCTCCGGGATGCTCGAGCCGAAGACCACCCCGGAGCAGGAGGCCGCGCTGAAGCGGCTGGAGACGCTGCTCGCGCTGGTCGAGGGCTGGGTCGACGTGGTCGTCGCGGAAGCGGTCGGCGAACGGCTGCCGGGTGCCGGCGCGCTGGGCGAGATGGTCCGGCGGCGTCGCGCCACCGGTGGTCCCGCCGAGCAGACCTTCGCCACGCTGATCGGTCTGGAGCTGCGGCCGCGCCGGATGCGCGACGCGGCGAACCTGTGGCGGTTGATGACCGAGCGGCACGGAGCCGACAGCCGGGACCGGGTCTGGGACCACCCCGACCTGCTGCCGGACAGCTCGGACCTGGACGAGCCGCTGGACTTCGCCGACCGCTGGGGAGCCACCCCGGCCGAGCTGGACGACCCGATCGCCGCGATCCGCCGCGCCGAGGCCGACGAGGCCGCGAAGTCCGGTAAGTCCGGCGAGGAGGAAGACGGCGGGGAGGAGCCGAAGCGGGACGACCAGTCCTGACCGGCGTTCCCGGTTCGTTGTGCCTCTGGTGGTGCCGGTAGCGGTTACGCCGAAGGTGGGCAATGCGCTTGGGCGGTCCGTGCGGCCGCCTGCGCGTGCCGACACGCCGCGGCCGTCTCGGGCTTCGGCCACCGGACGAGGCTGAAACGCTCGCTTGAGCTGAGCGGGAGCCCTGGCGCGCGCACGTTCCAGTGCACGACGTCAGGGCTGCCCGCATCCGGCGACTCACCGCAGGACCGCTCCACGGCCGAGCCCGGTGGTGGCTCTCGTCAGTCCGCTGCGGCGTCTTGCGGCTCGGTGTCGCCGTCCATGCCGATGCCGAGCTGCGCGGCCGCGGAAAGCCCTTCCAGGAAGCCGATGGCCCGCTCGGTCTTCGGGTAGCGGCGCACCCACTTCCAGAAGTCGGGGCCGTGGCCGGGCACCAGCAGGTGCGCCAGCTCGTGCACGAGCACGTAATCGAGCACCCATCCGGGTACATCTCGGAGGCGTCGACTCACCCGAATGGTGGCCTCGCTCGGCGTGCAGGAGGCCCAACGGGTGCGCATCGGTGGCACCCATCGAACACCGCTCGGTTCGGCCCGGCCGTCGAGGTACCGCGCGGACAGCTCGCGGCAGCGCTCGATCAGCGCCTCGTCCGACTCGCGCGCGGGCGAGCGACGGCGCGTCTCACTCCGCTGCAGGCGGCTGAGCATGTCCGCCACCCAGCGCTTTTCCTCCGCGCGAGTCATCCGCGCCGGAAGCAGCACCACGATCTTGTCACCGTCGCGATAGGCGCTCACCGTTTGACGGCGACGCTTGCTGCGGCGCACCTCGACCTGGGGTTCAGCCACGAATCTGGACCCTAGCGAGAAGAGCCGACAATCGGTTCCCCCGGTGAGCCGCACCACAGCGCCTACGGACTGTGACCTACTGAGGGATTACTCAATTTAGCCGAACATGCGATGCTCTTAATGCATGCATGTCGAATGGCCCACATGTACCGTTCCCCCAGCCGCCCGGAGCAGGGCCGCAGACGATCCAGCCGGTTGGCTGGGTCATGACACGAAGGAGGGGAGCCGTGGCCGAGACGTACAACGGCTACTGCGTCAAGTGCCGGGAGAAGCGGGACTTCTCCGGCGAGGTCTCCGAGACCAACGGGCGCCGGATGGCCAAGGGCACATGCCCGGTCTGCGGCACCAAGATGACCCGCATCCTCGGTAAGGCGTGAACGGGCCCGGGTGGGCCGCCACAGGGGCCCACCCGCCTGTCCGCCCGCCGGACACCGCAGCGGTCGCGCGCCGGTGCGCCAGGGGAGCACACGTGTCCCGCAGTGGTCCGCACCAGGCGAAATGCGCGAACCACACCTGATGTTCCGCACCGCGCTCGACCGCTTTCCGACTTCTTTCCCCGGCTGCACCCGGAAAGCCGATTCGCACCGCTTTCCCCGGTTCGGCGGAGCGCTCGAATCCGCCTGCCGACGCAATGTCGGCGCCAAGATGGCTAACGCAGCCCAAGGCACGCCCGGAAACCTCTAGCATGTGACTGGGTTCCTCGATTTCGAATGCGTCTTCGGACGCTTCGGACACCGAGAGGGTTTTCCTGCGCGTACCAAGGAGAATTCGTGGCCGACATCCCGCGCCGGGCAGCGCACCGCACCGCCAAGCTCGCCAGTCTCCCGCTCGGTGTCGCCGGTCGGATGGCGGCCGGTTGGGGCAAGCGGCTCGTCGGTCAGGACGCCGCGCAGATCAACGCCGAGGTGTCGGCCAAGACCGCGGAGCAGCTGTTCTCCGTGCTGGGCCAGCTCAAAGGCGGCGCGATGAAGTTCGGCCAGGCGCTGAGCGTCTTCGAGGCCGCCGTCCCGGACGAGATGGCCGGCCCGTACCGCGAAGCTCTCACCAAGCTGCAGGCAGCCGCCCCGCCGATGGCCGCGAGCAGCGTGCACCGGGTGCTGGACGAGCAGCTCGGCCGCGCGTGGCGCAAGCGGTTCAGCGAGTTCGACGACACTCCCGCCGCCTCGGCCAGCATCGGCCAGGTGCACCGGGCCATCTGGCACGACGGCCGCGAGGTCGCGGTCAAGGTGCAGTACCCCGGCGCGGACGAGGCGCTGCGCTCCGACCTGCGCCAGCTGACGCGGTTCTCCCGGCTGTTCCAGTCGCTGGCTCCCGGCGCCGAGGTCAAACCCCTGCTGGCCGAGCTGCAGGAGCGGATGGTCGAGGAGCTGGACTACCGCACCGAGGCCGACAACCAGCGCGCTTTCGCCAAGGTTTTCCGGGACGACGATGCCGTCCGGGTGCCCGCGGTGGTGGCCAGCGCCCCCAAGGTCGTCGTGACGGAATGGGTGACCGGCACCCCGTACTCGCGGATCATCACCGACGGCGACCGCGAGCAGCGCAACACCGCGGGCCAGCTGCTCGCGGAGTTCCACTACTCCGCACCCTCGCGGGTCGGCCTGCTGCACGCCGACCCGCATCCCGGCAACTTCATGCTGCTGCCGGACGGACGCCTCGCCGTGATCGACTTCGGCGCGGTGTCCCGGCTGCCCGACGGCCTGCCCACCACCTTCGGCCGGATGATCCGGCTGGCCCTGGAGGACAGGCCCGCCGAGCTGCTCGACCTGCTGCGCGCCGAGCGGTTCGTGCAGGCCGACCGGGAACTGCGGGGTGAGGACGTGCTGGCCTACCTGGCGCCGTTCGTCGACCCGGTCCGCACCCCGACGTTCCACTTCACCCGGCGCTGGTTGCAGCGGCAGGCCGAGCGGGTCGGCGACCTGCGCAGCCCCGACTTCCGCACCGGCCGGTCGCTGAACCTGCCCCCGGACTACCTGCTGATCCACCGCGTGACGCTGGGCGCGACCGGGATCCTGTGCCAGCTCGACGCGGAGGTCGACGCCCTCGACGTCATCACCAGGTGGCAGCCCGGCTTCACCGACTGATCCCGCAGGAACCTCGGTTCCCGCACCACTACGCGGAACTCCCCCGCGATTCCTTCGCTCCCACGTGGACCGTGTTGGCGGTGAGGTAGAAGACGTCGTCGCGGTTGCCGACGTAGTGCTCACCGGTCTCGTCCAGCAGCTGGTCGAGCGCTTCGAGATCGGCCGGGTCGAGGAACTCCTCCGCGTGCCTGCGCAGGAGGTGCAGGCGCCGAAGCACCGCGCTGCGGCCGATCTCGTCCAGCGGTGCCGGGCGGTCGACGAGGTAGCTCCACGAGCGCACGTCGGTCAGCCCCGCTTCAGCCAGCGCTCGGCCCCAGCCCACCGGCAACCGGGCCGAACCGGTCATCTCGCCGCGCATCTGCCGGAACCACTGCTCGCGCGCGGCGATCAACCGCCCTTCCAGGCCCGGCCCGCCCGGCCCGACGTCATCGGGCAGCACCTTCGTCTGCAGCCCGAACTCGACGATCGCCAGCCGGCCACCCGGGCGCACCAGCTCCGCGAGCCGGCGCAGACCGGCCAGCTGATCCGGCAGGTGGTGCACGACGAACGCGGCGAAGACCAGGTCCGCCTGCGCCGGTGCGCCGGAACGCACCACCGCCTCGACCAGTTCGTCCGAGGCGGCGTCGGCTCGCACCGGGTGCACGGCCACCCCGTCGGCCACCGCTCCGGCCCGGTCGGCGGCCGCCGAGAGCAGCTCCGGCGCGGTGTCCACCACGATCACGTCCCCACCGGAACCGGCCAGCGCGGCGGCGAAGGCCGCCGCCGTGCCACCGGCTCCGGAGCCGATCTCCAGCACCGTGCGGTCGTTCGGCCGCAGCAGCGCGGTGACCAGCTCGGCGGTCTCCGGCGCGGTCAGCTCGTCGGCCTCCCGCAACCGGTGCAGGTGCGCGTCCCAGTCGATGTTGTCGTGCGAGTGCATAGCCACGAACGACCAGCTTACGGCGCATCGCGCTCTCCGCTGTGCAGTTGTCAAGGTGCGCGGTTCCGATCGGTGCCGCCCCTCCCCGGCCCCGAACCGAAACCTGTTGCAGCAAAACCTCTTTCATTCTGCCTGGCAGCACGACGCGCCGCGCCCGGGAACCTCGCGGGCGTGCGTCACGGCCACGACGCACGGGTTTCTCAGACGCCGCCTGGCGCGGACCGCCCATGTTCCGGGCTTCCGCGGCCAAGCGACGTCTGAGGTTCCGCTACTCGCAGCGCGCGCCTGGAAAACCGCTCGGCGCAACGTGGTTCAGCGGTGTTCGCTCAGCAACATCGTGAGGTGGCCGCGGCCCGCCGCGTCGCGTAGGCGGCCAACCACCGCCACCAGCGACCGGCGGACATGTCGTGGGCCAACCGTTGTCGATGCGCTTCCTCGCGCAGTTCGTTGATCCGCAGCAAGGTCATCTCTTCGTACGTCATTTCTCCTACCTCGTTCGTCAGGTGTGCCGAAGCACGGTTCGGTGATCGGTTTCGGCGCTACGCCGCCTGCTCCTGACTGCGGCTCGGGGTCGCCACCGGCTGGTCCGCGGGCAGCGGGTGCTTGCGCGGGCGACCACGCGGCCGCTTGCGGGCGACCACCTCACCGCGCTCGAAGATCTCGCCGCCCCAGACGCCCCACGGCTCGGCGCGGGACAGCGCCCCGGCCAGGCACTCGGCCCGGATCGGGCACTCGGCGCACAGGGTCTTGGCCTGGTCCAGCTCCCGTGGGTTCTCGGCGAACCACAGGTCCGGGTCCTGGCGGCAGGGCAGCTTGTCGTCCAGGCTGGTTGAGCTGTCGAGCAGCCCGGCGACGGTGTCAGCAGCTGGCTGCAAGTCGGTGCCCGAATTGGTTATCGGCACACTCGCCGTCAACATGCGACGTCCTCCTGTAGTCGATCGGTAACAGGTTGTGGATGTGGGGATTTCGGCGACGCCAAAAAGGCCGCGGACCCAATCGCTGGTCCGCGGCCTGTGGCAAGCCTGAGAGGCGCCCCTAGATCAGTGGATCAGGGTTTCGCCGACGAACGGACCGACGCGGGGTCTCCGCGCTCATTGGGAGCGCACGGAACCAACGCGGCTGGAACTTTCGGCCATAACCGGCGTGCACGACAGCCGGCGAGGACGCAAAAGTGATACGGAACAGCGCGATGGCCCCGGCCATGAGGCAGCTCGGGGTGCGGTTGATCAGATTCGTCGACACCAGGGCCACCTCCCTCTCCGGGCTTCAGATCGTGATCCTGCCGACCACGACTCGCGCTCTTGCAGGTTATTGGCACCGCCGTGCCGGTCGCAACTTATTTTTCAAAGATTCCGCCCGGAACCTTGAAAACCTTCGCTACCTGCGGTTTTACCGTGCGCCGGGGCGCTCGCCCTGGATCAGCGCGAGCACGTCCGAGCCGAACTTCTGCACCTTGGACGCGCCGATCCCGGAGATGCCCACCAGCGCGCCCTCGTCCAGCGGCCGCTGTTCGGCGATCGCGGTCAGCGTCGCGTCGGTGAACACCACGTAGGCGGGCACCTTCAGCTGCCGGGCCCGCTCGCTGCGCCACGCCTTCAACTGGGACAGCAGGTCCTCGTCCACATCGGAGGGGCAGTCCGCGCAGCGGCCCAGCTTGATGTCCATCGTGCCCGCCAGCGGGGCGTTGCAGATGCGGCAACGCGGCTTGGGCGGTTTCGCCAGCCGGGAGAGCTGCTCGCGCTGCTTCCCCCGGCCGGGCAGCGCGGCCGGGTGCTCGTCCGGGACCAGGCTGTACAGGAAGCGGCTGCGCCTGCGGAAGCGCCGGCCGCCGGCGCGGGCCAGCGCCCACGACAGGCTCAGGTGCTCGCGGGCCCGGGTGACCCCGACGTAGAGCAGTCGGCGTTCCTCCTCGATGGCCGCGTCGGTGTCGGCGTGCTGGATCGGCAGCGTTCCCTCGACCAGCCCGACCAGGAACACCGCGTCCCACTCCAAGCCCTTCGCCGCGTGCAGCGAGGCCAGGGTCACCCCCTCGACCGTCGGCGGGTGCTGGGACTCGGCGCGCGCGTCCAGCTCCGCGACGTAGCGGGCCAGGTCGGCATCGGGCACGGTGGCCGCGAGTTCCTCGGCGAGCTCCACCAGCGCGATCAGCGACTCCCAGCGCTCGCGGGCCGAGCCACCGGCCGGCGGGTCATCGGTCAGACCGACCTCGCGCAGCACCTCGCGGACGGTGCCCGGCAGGTCCTGCGCCCCGTCGTCGCGGGCGACGGCCGTGCGCAGCGTGACCATCGCCTGCCGCACCTCGGCTCGCGCGAAGAACCGCTCCCCGCCCCGCACCTGGTACGGGATCTCGGCGTCGGCCAGCGCCTTCTCGTAGACCTCCGACTGGGCGTTGACCCGGAACAGCACCGCGATCTCCGAGAGCGCCACGCCGCGCTTGGCCAGCTGGGCGATCTTGCGCGCGACCGCTTCCGCCTCGTCGGTCTCGTCGTCGTACTCGGCGAAGTCCGGGCGCGGGCCGTCCGGACGCTGGCCGACCAGCTTCAACCGGGTTCCGGCCGGACGCTCCCGGGCCGCGCCGATGACCTGGTTCGCCAACGACACCACCTGCGGGGTGCTGCGGTAGTCGCGCTCCAGCCGGACCACGGTGGCATCCGGGAAGCGCCGCGGGAACGCGATCAGCCACTTCGGCGAGGCACCCGCGAAGGAGTAGATCGTCTGGTTCGCATCGCCCACCACGGTGAGGTCGTCGCGGTTGCCCACCCAGGCGTCGAGCACGCGCTGCTGCAGCGGGTTGACGTCCTGGTACTCGTCCACCACGAACGACCGGTAGCGGCTGCGGAACTCCTCGGCGATCTCGGGGCTGTCCTCCAGGATCGCCGCGATGTGCAGCAGCAGGTCGTCGAAGTCGAGGGCCTGCGCGCGGTTCTTGATCTGCTCGTAGGCCGCGAACGCCTTGCTCAGCTGCTCGGGCAGCACCGGGACGTCGCGACCGGCAGCGGCGGCCGCTGCCGGGTACTGCTCCGGGCTGATCAGCGAGGACTTGGCCCACTCGATCTCGCCGGCCACATCGCGGACGTCCTCCTTCTCGGTGGACAGCCCGACCTTGTTCGCGGCCTGCATGACCAGCCGGAACTTGTTGTCCGTCAGCTGCCACATCGGCGTCTCGTGCACCCGCGGCCAGAAGTAGCGCAGCTGCCGGAACGCCGCGGCGTGGAAGGTCTGGGCCTGCACGCCGGCCGCGTCCAGCCCGCGCAGCCGGGTGCGCATCTCCCCCGCCGCGCGGGCGGTGAAGGTGACCGCGAGGACCTGCTGCGGGGCGACGAGCCCGCGCTGCACGAGGTAGGCGATGCGGTGGGTGATGGTGCGGGTCTTGCCGGTGCCCGCACCGGCGAGGACGCACACGGGTCCGCGTGGTGCGATGACCGCCTGCCGCTGCTCCGGATCGAGACCTTCCAGGAGTCGCGGTTGTTCGGCCATGCCCGGCATCCTCGCAGACCCGCTCCCCCGATCGAGCCCACACCCCGAACACGGCCCCGCGTGTCGATCACTCCACCGCGGCAACAGGAACGCACGTTCGAGCTGAATCGAGAATCTCGACCCGGGTGGCGGGGCCGGCCGGACGGGTCCGGCCGGCCCCGTCGGATCAGCTCTGCCAGTTCGCCCAGCCGCGGATCATGCGGTAGGCGATGGAGACGCCCGGAGGCAGGCGGAGGCCGTCCACGGCGGCACCTTCGGACTGCAGCGCGGCCAGCACCGTGTCCCGGTGCACCCAGCGGGCGTCCTCGATCTCGCCGTCGGCCGGGACCAGCGGCGCCGAAGGGTCCGCGATCGCCGCGAAGCCCAGCATCAGCGAGCGCGGGAACGGCCACGGCTGGCTGCCCAGGTAGCGGACGTCGGTGACGTCCACCCCCACTTCCTCCGCGATCTCGCGCGCGACGCAGGCTTCCAGCGATTCGCCGACCTCCACGAACCCGGCCAGCACCGAGTACCGCTCCGGCGGCCAGTTCGGCTGGCGGGCCAGCAGTACCTGGTCCCCGCCGTCGTGCACGAGGCAGATCACCGCGGGGTCGGTCCGCGGGTACTCCTCGCGGTCGCACCCCGTGCAACGCCGCGCCCACCCGGCGCGCACGCGGGTCGTCGCCGCTCCGCACACCGCGCAGTAGCGGGCGTTGTCGTGCCAGCTGAGCAGACCGACCGCGGTCGTGAACAGCCCCGCGTCGGTGTCGTTGAGCAGCACACCGCCGTTGCGCAGGTCGAGCCAGCCATCCTGCGCACCGTCGTGGTCACTGCGCAGCGCCCAGTAGCTGGTCTCGCCCTCGACGCCGAGCAGCACCGCTCCGGGAGCGGGGCGCTCACCGAAGTCGCAGGCCGGGTGGGCCACCAGTCCCGAGCCGGTGTCGATCCGGGTGCGGCCCTTGGCGTCGACGAGCAGAACCTTCCCGGTCGCCCACAGCTCCGCCCCGCCGTCGGAGGCGTCCCGCAGCTGCTCCCGCCGATCCACAGTGGACCGCGACAGCAGCGGTGCGGAATCCAGCTGGAAACCCGTTCCAGCGAACACGTTGGAGGTCATTCGCCCGCCTCACCGAGTAAACCGATCACGGCAGCACCACACCACCGAGCAGCCGCAGCTGGTCGGCCAGCAGGTCCGCGTCGCCGACGACCACGCCGGTGAAGGAGGTCGGGGCCAACCGCTTGGCCGCCTCGGCCACCTGCTCGACAGTCACCTCGCGCAGCCGCTCCGGGTGCTCCACCAGCCATTCCTGCGTCAGCCCGGCCACCGCCAGCGCGACGAGCGTGGAAGCCATCCCGGACTGCGAGGCGGTGGAGGTGAGCAGGCCGCCGATGGCGTACTGGCGGGCGGACTCGACCTCGGACTGGGTCGGCGGCACCAGCGCCAGCCTCGCCAGCTCGTAGCGGGTCTCCAGCAGCGCGGCCGCGGTCACCTCGCTGGCCGTGTCGGCGTCCACCAGCAGCGTGCCGTTGCCCGGGGTGAACTCGAACGAGGAGTGCGCGCCGTAGGTGTAGCCCTTGTCCTCGCGGATGTTCTCCACCAACCGCGAGGAGAAGTACCCGCCGAAGGTCAGGTTCGCGATCTGCAGCGCCGGGTACTGCGGGTCGGTGCGGGGCAGCGCCTGCGCGGACAACCGCAGCTGCGACTGGACCGCGCCCGGCCGGTGCACCAGCTTCACGTCGCCGCCCCGCACGACGGGCAAGGACGGCAGCGCGCGGGCGCTGTGCTCGGACTGCCAGCCGCCCAGGATCCGCTCGACGGTCGCCACCGTCTGCTCCGGGTCGATGTCGCCGACGAGCACCAGCACCGAACCGCGCGGCAGGACCGACTCGGGGTGCAGGGCGCGGACCTCTTCCGCGGTGACGGCGGCGACGTCCTCGGCTTCCGGCACCTCGCGGACGAACGGGTGATCGCCGTAGCGGTGGCGCTGCAGCTCCTCCCGGGCGATCACCCGCGGCTGCGAACGCGCGACGGCGATCCGCTCGACCAGGCGGCCGCGCTCCCCGGTGATCTCCTCGTCCAGGTAGGCGGCCCCGGTCAGCGCGTCGGCGAGCACGTCGAGCAGCGTGTCGAGGCCGGTGGCCAGCGCGTTGCCGTAGACGCTGAGCCGCTCCGGGTCGACCACCGCGTTCAGGTCGCCGCCGACGGCGGCCAGGTCGGTGTCCATCTGCACGCGGCTGCGGCGTTCGGTGCCGGTCAGCAGCGTCTCGGCCAGCACCTCGGCGCGCGCCGCGTGCTTGGGGTTCTCACCGGCGAAGGGGATCCGCAGGCGCAGCTCGACCATCGGCACCACGCCGTGGCGGGCCGCGATCACGCGGAGCCCGTTGCTCAGCACGGTGTCCGCGGTGGCGGGGAGCCGGCCGGTGCGGGGTTCGCCGAGCGGCGGCAGCGGCCGCGGGCCCAGCTCGGTGCGGCCGATCTCCTCGGCGCTGCGGTGCGTTGCGCGGGTCATGCCGCACCTCCGTTCTCGTCACCAGCGGGTTCGATCTCCAGGACCGCGCGGGCATCGGAGCGCAGCGCCTTCGCCGCCGCGGCGACGTCCTCGGCGCTGACCTCGCCGATCCGCTTCGGCAGCTCGGAGATCAGCTCGGCCCGGCCGTGCAGCAGCTCGGCGCTGCCCAGGTCGAGCGTCCGGGAGATCACCCGGTCGTGTTCGCGGTAGAGGCTGGCGGCCCAGCGGGCGGTGACCCGGGAGAGCTCGTCGGCGCTCGGGCCGTCGGCGGCCAGCTTCTCCAGCTCCTCGTCGATCGCGCCGACCACCCGGTCGAGCCCGACCTCCGGGGTGTGGATCGCGGTGATGGTGAAGGTGTCCGGGTCGCGGGCGTCCAGCGGCGCGCCCATCAGACCGCAACCGGCGTGCACGTCGACGACCAGCGAGTCCCGGTGCAGCAGGCGCTGCTGCAGGCGGGAGGCGTCGCCGTCGCTCAGGATCGCGGCCAGCACCACGTCGGCCAGGTAGGCGTCCAGCTCACCGACCGGGTCGGGCAGCCGGTAGCCGAGGGCTACCGCCGGCAGCGGCGCGTGCGGGTCGACTTGCTTGCCGCGCAGCTCGCCGGCCGGGAACGGCTCGCCGAACGACGGCCGCGGTGCGACCTCGCGGGCCGGGACGTCGCCGAAGTGCTTGTGCACCAGCTCGGTGGTGCGCTCGACGTCGATGTCACCGGCCACGGTGAGCACCGCGTTGCCGGGCGCGTAGTAGGTGTCGAAGAAGGCGGCGCAGTCCTCGACCGTCGCCTGTTCCAGGTCGGTGAAGTCGCCGTAGCCGTTGTGCGCGTTGGCGAAGGTCGAGTACAGCACCGGGGGCAGCAGGATCCACGGGAACCCGCCGTAGGGCCGGTTGAGGACGTTGAGCCGGATCTCCTCCTTGACCACGTCCACCTGGTTGCGCAGGTTCTCCTCGGTGATCTTCGGCGCCCGCATCCGGTCCGCTTCGAGGAACAGCGCCCGCTCCAGCGCGGCCGAGGGCAGCACCTGGTAGTAGTCGGTGTAGTCCTGGTGCGTCGAACCGTTGAAGGTGCCACCGGAACCCTGCACGTGGCGGAAGTGCGCGAGCTTCTCCAGGCTCTCACTGCCCTGGAACATCAGGTGCTCGAAGAGGTGCGCGAAGCCGGTGCGCCCCTCCGGTTCGGAACGGAAGCCCACGTCGTAGTGCACGCTGACACCGACCACAGGAGCCTGCCCTGACGCTTGGCCCGCTGCCGAGTCCGGTGCCAGCACCACGCGCAGCCCGTTGGGCAACGTAACGCGATGCAGCTGGGGTTCGACCATGCCATGCAGCCTACGTGCGGCGCATATCGCGGCGCGTGCCCCCTTCGCCACGCTTCGGAATCACCCGTGCGCAGAGCGCTTCAGCGCACCTGCGCGATCATCCGATCGATCTCCGCCCCGATCGTGCGAGCATCGGCGGGGGTGAGCATGTAGATCTGCTCACCGGTGTTGCCGCGCACGTTGTGGTCCAGGTAACGACCATCGGGCTCGACGTTGTCGAACCACTTGACGATCGACGAGCGCTTCGTCCGGCCGTACTGATCGCGGAGGTTTGCCGCGATCTGCCCCAGCCGGACGTGCTGGGCCCGGCCGATCGCCTGGTACAGGTCGTACTCGCGATCGCCGCTGCTGCCCCGCTGCTGCGTCGCGGTCTGCATGTAGCTGCTCTGCTGGTCCTCGTCCGGCTGGTCCGGGCGGAACGAGCTGGCGGGCACCCGAGCCGGTCCGCGGTTGCCCGGCGGCGCGGGCGGAAGCGTCGGCAACAGCACCTGCGGCAGCGGAACGCCTTCGTGCACCTCGACGGTCAGCATCCCGCCGTGGGCAGGATCTTCGCTCGGGGTCTGCACCCCGAGCACAACCCGGTTCCCCTCCGTCACCGCCGCGACCGTTCGCCAGCAGTGGTCTTCCCCGATCTGGGGGAACCAGAGCGAGTCCACCCACAGGTACGGACGGGCGAGCAGCTTGAGGGCCTCGGCCAGATTCGGCTGGATCTCGTCGTTGACGAGGATCCCCGCAGCGGTCATGCGCTCGATCTCCGCCTGGGCGATCCGGCCGAGCTGCTCGGTGGTGCGCCCGAAGGAGCGGCTGTTCAGCGGGAGCGTCAGCGCGTCGATCTCCAGGTACTTGAGGACGACGTCGAGATGAACCGGCAGCAACTGCCAGCGACCCAACACGCTCACCGTTCTTGTTCCTCTCAATTAGTCGTGGTCCGGTGGTGGCTCGGTCGAGCCGCCACCGGACCACGTCCTGACGTGCTGTTACTCGCCCAGAACCGGGGGTGCGGTCTTCGGCATGTCGTTCATCCAGATGTCCTCCTGCTCCTCGAGCCAGGACGGACGCTCGTGCTCGTCGTCCTCGCCGCCCTGACCGCGTTGACCAGCAGCACCCATACCGCCGCCCATCATGCCGCGGCCGCCACCGGCGCCCCGGGCTCCGGCAGCACCGGCTCCAGTTCCCGCTCCGGCAGCGCCTCCAGCACCGAGTCCGCCAGCTCCGGCTCGGCCACCACCGGCCATCCCGGCCCCGGCCGCACCAGCACCGAGGCCACCGGCCATACCGCCGACCATGCCAGCGCCACCTGCTCCGGGACCGCCACCGCCGGGGAGACCGCCGCCGGGACCGCCACCACCGGGCAGACCGCCACCAGGGCCGCCGATTCCGGGAATCTTGGGCGGATCGGCCCATGCACTGCCTGTTCCGGACGGCGGGGTGTAGCCACCGGGGCCAACGCCACCCGGGTAGCCGCCACCTGGGTAGCCGCCACCAGGACCGCCACCACCCGGGTAACCACCGCCGGGACCACCGCCACCCGGCAAACCACCACCCGGATAACCGCCGCCGGGACCGCCACCACCGGGCAGACCGCCGCCAGGGCCGCCGCCACCGGGACCGCCACCGATCCCACCGCCGTCACCAGGACCACCACGACCCCAGTCAGTGGGGGGCTGCGGCGGTGGCGGCGGAGGGGTGACGACCTTGCCGTCGGGAGTCTGGAAGGCCGGCATCTGGGCGTCGACGTTGGTGAAGGTCGGGCTGTAGACGCGCCCCATGGTCTCCTGGGCGGCCTTCTCCGCCTCTTCGCGCTCCTTCATCTGCGCGAGCGCGTCACCACCACCGCCGAGCGGGCCGAGCGCGATCGTCGAGGCAGCCGTCCGTCCCCAGCTGTGCCCCTCCGGCTCCGGAACCGACGTCTTGACCTGACCCGCCGCAGAACCCACGGTCTTCAGGTTGTTACCGGTCATCTCGAAGGCGTTGCCACTGCCTTCCATCCAGTTCTTGACCGGTTCGCCGAGCGTCTTGGCCTGCTCGGCGGCCTCTCCCTGCCAACCGCCGCTGATGATCTCCTTCAGCTTGGAATCGAACTGCGGACCGCGTTCGCGGAGTGCCTTGCCCAGTTTCACCCAGGCTTCCGCGGTCTTGTCGACCTCGCCCTCGTTGATCGTGTCCTGGTTGGTCCGGTAGATGTCAGCATGGCTGAACCCGGACCAGTTCACGCACTGGGAAATTCCCGGCGGGTCGTACCCGACGACACCGTCCTGCAACGCCTGGTTGCGCTGCTGCAGCTCATTCCGCTCGTTCTGACCGTCCTGCGAAGCCTGCTGGGCGCGCTCCTTGGCCTCCTTCTGGGCCACGGTGTCGTACCCGAAGACACCCGCTCCGGCGTCGTGGATGGTGTTCCCGACGTCGCTGATCCGGTCTCCGACCCAATCCCCAAATCCCATGACTCCCCCTGGCTCCTATCACTCAGGAAGTCTCGGCTCGATCTGCCGCGCGACCTTCTCCGCCTCGCCGCACGGATCAGCGACCGAATCCCTCATCAAGCCCGTCACCGTCACGATGACCGTGCCGCCTCCAGCGTCGAGGAACGCTGAACAAATGCCTTGCCCCTCCGACCCCTTGGTCACACCGTTCGCCGCTTTCCTGCCGTCGATCTCGTACGGCGTCAGCGAGCCGAAATTGCCCTGCTTCGTGTAAGCGTCGAACGCGGTGTCGGGAACCTTGTAGAGCGTGACGTCCTTGACATCGCCTCGGAAGTTGCACCCCGGCTCAGTGTCAATCGTGCTGTCCGGCTCGCCCGGGCCTTGTACCCCGAAAGCGGACAGATCGCCTGCGGTGAAGAAGTTGCAGACGTCGAAATCAGCCAGACCCGAGCTCTGCGCTGCGGAGGTCTGCGGCTGCTCGCCACCTCCAGTCGACCCACCGGAACAGGCGGACAGCCCAACCAGTGCCAGACCTGCTGTCGCCACGATCAAGGAGCGGGAGTACAAGCTCACTACATACCTCGCTGAATGTCTTGGGCGTGCTGTTCGTCGATGGCACGGTAGTCCTTGGCCGCAGCACGGTAGGCATCCGCCATCTTCTGCAGCTCGTCCTGCATCTGTCGAATCAGGTCCACTGCCCCGGATTCCGAGGTCGTCGCCTTGTCGACGAAGCGTTGCGTCAGGTCGCGCCCGTCCGGGTATTCACCGAGCCCCGTAAGTCGCGTGATCTGGTCGCTTCTGCGGACGAGCTGCTGCAACTCGCGGATTTCGTCCTCGCAGTGCTTGGCTGCCTTCTCCGCAGCGTCAGGGTCCAGGGCGAGCATCCCTGACCCTACCTGCTGATTCACCCACTGCGTCTGCGCGGCGACGGCCTTGATCCCCTCAGCTGCCCCAGCAAAGCCTGCACTGTCTGCGTTTGTCATCCCAGACCCCTCTGGACTCTGCGATCTCCCCCACGAACCGTGGACACTCTAGCTTGACGCAGGCCGCACCGGAACGGTTCCCACCAGCCTCGATCCCGTCCGATATCACTCGTTCAGCCTCAGATCACAAAGCTGTCACACCTGCTGAAGGGTTGTAACGCTCTCGCCGCCCCAGACTCAGCGAGGCAGCCGCGAAGCGGTCGCGGCAGCGATCTTCTCCGCTTCGGCGCAGGCATCCACCGAGTCGGCGAGTCGCCCGGACACTCCGTAGATCACGACGCCTCCACCAGCGTCGACGAGCACGTTGCAGCCGCCGGTGGCGCCGCCGCTCGGGACGTTCGCCACAACACCCGAACGTCCGCCCACGGACTGCTTGTCGTACCGCTCCCAGTTGCCGTTCTTCTCGTACGAAGCCACGGTTTCCTCGACGTTCTTCTGGAGGACGAGCCCCATCTGCCCGCCCCGCCAACGGCATCCCGGTTCGAAGCTCACCGGCGTGAACTCCTCGGCCTGGGCCTCCAGCCCCCACGAGCTGAGCTCATCGGGCTTGAAGAACGTACAGGGGTCGAACTGCTCCAGCGCAGCACCGCCGACCCGCTCCGTCGGTTCCTCGGAGCCCGCTTTCCGGGTCGAATCGCCAGCCGTGCCGCTGCACGCGGACAGTCCGACGAGCGCAACACCAGCGGTCAAGACAACAACAGACCGGACCAGCCTCTGCACTGATTACCTCGTCTCAGATCAATCACCGCTCGGTTCGTCGGCGGCGGTTTCAGCTTTTCAGGGTTGTGTTGAGCTTTTCGGTTAGTTGGGGGAAGGTTCGGCGGAAGTTCTGGAGGTTCGCCGCTTGGGGGGCCGCGTACCAGTACAGGCCCGGGGTTCCGTCCGCTGCCGGGTCGAGTTCGGCGAATTCCGCCAGCCAGCGGTCGGTTTCGCCCAGGACCAGGGCGTACGGCAGGGAGCGGGAGAACACCGTTTCGCGGTCCGCTGCGGGCAGCGAGTTGGCCGAGACCTCGTGGAGGTAGCCGCGCAGGCCTCTGACCTGCATGACCAGCGCGCTGCCGCGGCGCGTTCGGGCGGGCATCAGGCGGGCGCTGGCCACCATCGCGACGCCGCCGAGCACCACTCCCAGGCCGAGCAGGGCGACGGAAGTCGTCAGCGCCAGGGCCGCGGTGAGCGCCGCACCACCGATCGCGACGCCGATTCCGCTCCACCAGAACAGGTTCCGGTCCGCGTCCGGGCGGCGGGCGAACCACTCCTTGTCCACGACGTCCGCGTACAGCGCGTCGCGCACCCCGGAGAGGTCCAGGCCGCGCAGCTGGGACAGGCGGACCTCCGCCGCCTCGCCGACCAGCAGGTCGTGCACCGCGCGCTCGAAGGGCCGCAGCGCGTCGTCCGCCGGGTTGATCCGGACGATCCGCCAGTCCTGGCCGGGCAGTTCCTCGATCCACAGGTAGTTGCGGACCGCCAGGTCGATCACGGTCGCCGTCACGTCCACCGGGTCGACCCGCTCGTCGACCACCGCACCGATCTGGCCGGGCAGGACGCCGTCCGGGGAGGCGAAGGTGACGCCGCCGCGCGAGTCGGTCATCAGCACCTCGACGCTGCCGACGTCCTCGCCGAACGCGCGGACGTCCCGGCCGCGGGCGTACCAGACGAGGCCGAGTCCGCCGATCAGGACCAGCCCGATGGCCGCCAGTCCCACACCGGTTCCGGGTGTCAGCGAGAACGCCTTCGCCAGGCTGAAGTACTCCTCGGTCACCGCCGTGGCCGGGACCGTGCCCGCGGGCAGCTGGAACGTGATGTCCATCCGGTCGCCGGGTGCGAGCCCGTAGGTCATCGCCCGCATCTCCTGCGTGTGGGAGATCTCGAACTGGTCGCAGCGGTGCTCGCTGCCCAGCGGGCCGGCCAGGCACATGATCGCCTGCGGGACCTTCGGCGACAGCAGCGAGACCTCGACGCGGCCCACCGGCACGTTCCACCCGCCGGACACCTGCCAGCGCACGTCCTGCAGGTCGCCCGCGTCCGCCACGGCGCCGCGCACCACGTATTTCAGCGTCGAAATGCCGGGGTGCAGGGTCATGCGCACTTCGTCGGCACCGACGTGCACCTCGCCGCCGGACACCGAAGCGTCGGAGACGGTGAAGACCCGGTCCTCGCCCGGGCCGCTGGACTGCCGCAGCGGCATGGTGCGCGACACCGGCTGACCAGGAGGAACGACGATCTGCTCGGTGACGGACACCAGTCCGTCGCGCTCCAGCTTGAGGTGCACCTCACTGGCCACCTCGCCGGGCAGCGCGTCGACCGGTCGTTCCTGCGCGGCGGCCGCGTTCGGCGCGCCCAGCAGCAGCGCGGTCAGCGCGATCAGCAGTCCCCGTTTGGTCAACACGGCCCGAACGATAGCGGCCCGAAGTTATTCTCTGGTCCGCAACGGGCGAGATCGATTCGAGGAAGTCTGGGGAGCGCACGGCCCGGTGGCGGACCGCTGAACTCCGCTCGATCGTCCACATTCGACACACCGCGAGGAAGACCGCATGACCCAGCCGCCTCGGCCGCCGCACGGCCCGCAGCCGCCACAGCAGCCGTGGCCGCCGCAGCAACCTCGCGGTGCTCACCCGCGCCCGCGCGGGGCGCAACCGCCACCGGTTCCCGGCCCGCAGCGCCCGCCGTTACCCCCGCCCGGAGTCCGGCCGGTTTCCGGGCCCCGGCCGATGGGGCCGCCCCCACCGATGCCGCCGCGCGGCGCGGCTCCGCACGGCCCACCACCACCGATGCCGCCCATGCGGCCGCCGAAGCGCAAGGGGAACGGCGGCGTGATCATCGCGCTGGTGCTGGTCGGCGTGACGCTGTGCGGCATCACCCTGGTCGGCGCGATGGCCTCCGCGATCACCTCCGATCGCGCCTCGGACTACGACAGCAGCCCCACCAGCGGGACGAGCTCGTCCAGCACCCGCACCACGACCTCGCGCACCAGCAGCTCCTCGACGACTTCGAGCACCACCTCGGAGACCAGCGGCTACGACTATTCGACGCAGGTCCAGCCGGTGGCGCGGCTCGGTGATCACCCGATCAACATCCAGAACAACGGCGCGGTGAACACCCCGTGCGACCTGCCCACCTTCCGCACCGACGTCGAGTCGCAGGACCGCTTCTACCAGGCCGCGCTGCCGTGCCTGGTGGAGGCGTGGCGGCCGCTGCTGGAGGAGGCCGACCTGCCGGTCCGCACCCCGAAGGTGGTCACCAGCGGCAGCGACTTCGAAACCCCTTGCGGCACGCGGAAGTGGAACCAGACCGCGATGTACTGCCCCGGCAGCCACACGATCTACATGACCGCGCGGTACTACGCCGAGAAGGAGCAGCTCGTCGAACCGGGCGCGTACCTGGGCCAGTTCGCGCACGAGTTCGGCCACGCGGTGCAGGGCATGTCCGGCATCAGCACGGCATTCGGCGACGCTGCCTACGACGCGGGCGGCCGGGACACCCCGAGCGGTCTGGAGCTGACCCGGCGCTCGGAGCTGCAGGCGACCTGCTTCGGCGGGATGACCCTGGCCGCGCTGCAGAACGGCGGGGTCAGCAACGACTACATCTTCCCGGCCCTGTACGACTCCCGGGGCCGCGGCGACGAGCACTCCAACGTCCGCGATCACGGCACCACCAAGAACAACAACGCGTGGGTCGACCAGGGCTTCTACAAGAACGAGATCACCCAGTGCAACACCTGGCTGGCCGCCGCCTCCGACGTCAGCTGAGTCCGAGTCAGCGCCTGCCGAGCATCAGTGCGTAGCCGCCGCCGGCGACGCCGGCCAGGGTGAGCAGGATCCAGTTGGCGCGTTCGGCGAGCTCGTCGAGCTGCGAGTCGTTCGCGGTGGCCGGGCGGACCACGAGTTCCCCGGTCGCCTCGCCCGGAACCAGCACCGGCAGCTGCTGGCCGCGGCTGTGCCCGCACCCGTCGAACCGCGCGCGGCGGAGTTCGCCGCCGATCTCGACCTCGACCAGGTCGCCCGCCGCCGCGCCGCCGCACGGGCGCGACTCGACGACGGTCGCCGTCGCCGGGCGCAGCTGCGCGCGTCCCCGATCGGCCGCCGCCACCAGCGGCCACACGGCCGCACCGGCCAGGACGATGCCGAGCAGGCCGAGCACGAGCAGGATCGGCGCGACCGACGCCGAACCTCGTTGCCTACCCACGACACCGATAGTGCCAGGATCCCGCCGGTTCACCACGAGCAGTCGCGGGATCACCGACCGTGCGGCCGGATCACGGCTCGGCCGGGGTCACCTTCTTCACGTAGAGCAGGCGGTCGCCGGATTCGATGGCGTCGGCTTCGGGTGCGTCCACCCGGTACAGGTGTCCTTCGCGGACCACGCCGAGCACTATGTCCGACAGGTGCCGCGGCGAGCCGCCGATCTCCTGCTCCTCGACCTCCCGCTCGGCGATCGCCAGCCCGGCATCCGGGGTGAGCAGGTCCTCGAACATCTCCACCACGGACGGCGTGGAGGTCGCCATGCCGAGCAGGCGCCCGGAGGTCTCGCTGGAGACCACCACGGAGTCCGCACCGGACTGCCGCAGCAGGTGGACGTTCTCCGCCTCCCGCACCGCCGCGACGATCTGCGCCTTCGGCGCCAGCTCGCGCGCGGTCAGGGTGACCAGCACCGCGGTGTCGTCGCGGGCCGGAGCCACCACGATGGCCCGCGCTCGCGTCGCACCCGCGACCCTCAGCACGTCCGAGCGGGTGCCGGAACCGTTGACCGTGACCAGCCCCTGCGCGGAAGCCGCCTCCAGCGCGGTGTGGTTGGTGTCGACCACCACGATGCGGCCGGGCTCGGCGCCTTCGCCGAGCAGTGCGGTGACCGCCGACCGGCCCTTGGTTCCGTATCCGACGACGACCACGTGGTCGCGCACCTTGGACCTCCAGCGTTGGATCTTGAACGCCTGTCGCGAGCGCTCGGTGAGCACTTCCAGTGTGGTACCGACCAGGACGATCAGGAAGAGCACCCGCAGCGGGGTGATGACCAGCACGTTCACCAGCCGGGCCGAATCGCTGACCGGGGTGATGTCGCCGTAGCCGGTGGTGGACAGCGTCACCGTCGCGTAGTAGATGGCGTCGAGCAGGCTGAGACCGTCGCCCGCGTTGCCGTCCTGGTAGCCGTCGCGGTCGAAGTAGACCAGCAGCACCGTGGCCGCCAGCGCGAGGCTGGCGCCGATGATGCGCCGGGTGATCGAGCGGACCGGGCTGATCACGGTGCCGGGCATCCGGATCACGCCGACCAGCGCGTGGTCCGGTTGGCTGGTCAGCTCGTCCTTGTTGCCCCGCCTGCCGATGAACGGCTGCGCCAGCGACTTGGGCCCTCGCCGCATCATGAACCGTGCCCCCCGACTCCCCGACAACTCACGGCGCAGAACAGTAACCCCGAGCGCGAGCCGGCCGGGGTCCGGCACCCCGGGAGCGGGATCGAGAACTTCTCCTGCCGAGCGGAAGACCTGTCCCCGAATCGGGGGGTCGGCGTTCTACGATGCAGAAGTGCAGCAGCTTCAGCACGCGGCCCGCGCCCTGGGGTGGGACGGCCAGCTGATCCCGGACGTGGAGGTCCTCGGCGCGAAGTTCGCCGCCGTGGTGCGCATCCGCCAGGACGTCCACCAGTGGCGCAGTCGCCACGGTTGGGCGCCCGAGCTCAACCCCGCCTGGTTCCGGTCCTGGTCCGAACCCAGCACGCACGACCACGTGCCGGTGCCCGCAGTGGACCTGCTCGGCGCCCTGGTCCCGGTGGCCCACCCGCGATTCGCGCTGCGCGCGTGCGGAACGCTGCTGACGCTGGCGCCGTGCGCGGTGGTCCTCCCGTCGAACCAGCCGTACCGCCCGCTGCGCATGCTCGAACTCGACTACTACGGCGTGGGCGTGGTCAACGCCGCACCCGAGAGCCCGGCCGAGCTGGTGCTCGCCCCGGAGGACCGCACGGCCGAGTTCGGCTCGTCCCTCTTCGGCCGCTGGCTCCTGGAGGTCCTCTACTCCCGGCTCCTCGAACTCCCCCAGCTCACCGAGAACGCCTCACCCCGACCCGATCTACACCCGTGACGGCAGTGCCGAACCTCCGCGATTTCGGTTGAAATTGGATTCGCCCCACCGCAGGCTCCGTCCACAACGCGACAAATCCAATTTCAATTGAAATCGCTACACCACCCGAGGCGACCACCCACCGCTTTGAACCCGAACCCAGCCCCGTACCCCACGGCTAGCCGGGTCCCCCGCTATCACCACCGGCCCCGGGGCGGCGCCCCGAACCTCAGGCCAACGCGTATTCGTGCCAGTTGAGGCCCTCGGCGCTCCAGCGCATGCCGTGGCCCTCCTTCAGCATTCGCAGCGCCTGCATGGTGTGCGGCCAGCGGCGGATCACGTTGGCCAGGGCGACCGGCGTCATCAGGTCCGCGGTGCGGCGGTGCTCGCCCGGGCCGAGGAGCGCGACTCCGCCGGGCGTGGAGACGATGTCGGTGAGCGCGGTCTGACCGGACAGCGCGGCCTGCTCGACGCTCAGGATGGTGTGCGGCTGGAGTTCTTCGGGCCAGCTGTGGCGGTCGATGTCCGCGGCCACCGGCTGGTCGCAGGAACCGCACTCGCACGCGGACTCGCCCGCCCAACCGTGCTGCTTCCACGACCACACCGCCGCGGCGCCGATGCCCAGGTCGGACAGCGCGGCGACGTGCGGCCAGGCCCCGACGACGGCGCTGAGCAGCGTCCTCTTCGACGGGCGCGGGGACTGGCCGGGGCCGTCGAAGGACCAGGTGCCCGCCTTGTCGCGGTGCACCCGCACCAGCGGGGCGCGCATCGCGAGCACGTCGGCGTCCACGTGCACTTCGGATTCCGGTGGGGCGCTGAGCTTCCAGTGCGTGTTCATCGCGGGCATACTGTTCCGCCGCGCCGCGCCATCTCAAGCTCCGCCACCCGAACGTGTTACGACGGCTGGATCACTCCGCAGCGGGCACCGCGGTGATGAGCTCGCGGATGCCGTCGGCGTCGAGCAGGTCCGCCGGGCGCAGGGTGTGGTCGTGGCGGACGTAGTGGAACGCCGCGCGCACCTTCTCCAGCGGGGTGCGGGACAGTTCCGCCCACGCCAGCCGGTAGGCCGCCAGCTGCACCGACAGCGCGGGCACCTGGTCGCCGCCCGGGACCGCGCCGGTCTTCCAGTCCACCACCGTCCAGCCGCCGTCGGGATCGCGGAACACCGCGTCCATCCGGCCACGCAGGACGACTCCCTCCACTTGGGTCTCGAACGGCACCTCGACGCGGTGCGGGGTGCGATCGGCCCACGCCCCGGCCAGGAAAGCCTCCTGCAGCTCGGCCAGATCCTCCTGCATCGGCGCGGAATCGTCGGCCGCGCCGGGCAGTTCGTCGTACTCCAGCAGCGCCGAGGAGGTGAACCGGTGCTCCAGCCAGGCGTGGAACGCGGTGCCGCGCCGGGTCATCGGGTTCGGCGGGAACGGCAGCGGGCGGCGCAGCCGCCGGGCCAGACCGTCGGTGTCCCCGGCGAGTTCGACAAGCTGGCTCACCGACAGGTGGTCCGGCAGCCGGACCTGCTCGCGGCGCTGCGCCGCCGCCGCGCGCTCGGCCAGCAGCACGTCCACGTCGCGGGCCCAGCCGTCCTCGTCTTCCTCGTCCGGCTCGATGGAGTCCACATCGGACAGAGCTGCGCGCACCATCTCCGCGCCCTCGGTGACCGCCGCGCGGCGCGGGCCCAGCGGATCGACCGGCCACTCCGCGGTGCGCACCGCCTCGGCCAGCGGGTTCGAATCGTCCTCGGCGGGTTCCGGGGCCAGGCGGTCGAGCACGCCCACTCCGGAATCATTCAGCACCGCCGCCAGTTCCTGGAGGAACACCGACGGCCCCTTCGGCCGGTCGCCGTTCTCCCCCCACCAGTGCCCGGAGAGCAGCAACGTCCGCTCCGAGCGCGTAACGGCGACGTAGAGCAGCCGGCGTTCCTCGGCGATCCGCCGCTCCTCGAACTCCTCGTCGTGGAGGCCGAGGGCTTCGGTGATCTCCTTGCGGTCCATTCCGGACAGCCGCCCGAGGTCCAGCTGGGGCAGGTCCTGGGCATCGCCGCGCAGCTCGGCGGGCAGCGCCGTGACCGACCGCAGCCAGGACGACGACTTGCGCTTGCCCGGGAAGACCTCGTTGACCAGGTGCGGGACGGCCACCACCTGCCACTCCAGGCCCTTGGCGGCGTGCACCGTCAGGACCTGGACGCGGTCTTCGGCGACCTCGACCTCACCCGGCTCCAGGCCGTCCTCGGCGCGCTCGGCGGCGGACAGGTAGTCCAGCAGGGCTGGCAGGGTGGCCGAGGGGCTGGTCAGCGCGAAGCTGGTGACCACGTCAGCGAAGGCGTCCAGGTGGATCCGGCCCGGGCCCACCGCTCGCGCGATGCTCTCGATGTCCAGCAGCAGGGTCCGCTCGACGTCGGCGACCAGTTCCGGGAGCGGCTGGTCGAGGCGTCGCCGAAGGTTCGCGAGTTCACCGCCGAGCCGCCGGATCCGCTGGTAGCCGGCTGCGGAGTAGCGGGCGGCGTTGCCGGGATCGTCGAGCGCGTCGACCAGCCCGGCCTGCTCGGCGTTCTCGCCCGGCAGCGCCGCGGTGACCACTGCGGACGGGTCGTCGGAAGCCGGTTCGGTGAACGCCTGCGCGCCGAGTTCGCGCGCCCGCTCCCACAGCGCGGCGATGTCGGCGGCGCCGATGCGCCAGCGCGAGCCGGTGAGCAGCCGCATCGCCGCCGTTCCGGCGAGCGGGTCGACCAGCACGCGCAGGGCGCTGACCAGATCGCGCACTTCGGCCTCGTCGAGGAGCCCGCCGAGACCGACGACCTCCACGGGCAATCCGCGCTCGCGCAGCACGGCTGCGATGTCCGCCATGTCCGCGCGGCGGCGCACGAGCACCGCGGTGGTCGGCGGCTGGTTCCCGTCGTCCACCGCGGCGTGCCAGCGCGCGGCGATCTGGTCGGCGAGCCAGTCGAGCTCCTCGCGGATGTCGCCGGCCAGGGCCAGCCGGATGTCGCCGGGCGCCGCGCCTTCCCTGGCGCGCAGCTCGTCCACTTCGAGGCCGGTGCTGCGCAGCGGTTCGGACACCGCGTTGGCGAGCTTCAGGACCTCCTCGGGATTCCGGAAGCTGGTCAGCAGCCCGTACCGGCGCGCGGGAAGCTTCCGCCCGTCCTCGGCGCGCGGGAAGTCGGTGGTGAAGCGCGGCAGGTTCGCCGCGCTCGCGCCGCGCCAGCCGTAGATGGCCTGCGCCGGGTCGCCCACCGAGGTGACCGGCAGCGGGTCGCCCTGGCCGAACAGCGATCGCAGCAGCACCCGCTGCGCGTGCCCGGTGTCCTGGTACTCGTCGAGCAGCACCGCGCCGTACCGGGCCCGTTCGCCCTCTACGACCTCGGGGTGTTCGGCGGCCAGCAGCGCGGCGAGCGACATCTGGTCGGCGAAGTCCATCGCGCCTTCCCGCCGCTTGCTCTGCGCGTACTCCTCGACCAGCGGCAGCAGCGCGATCCGCAGCTGCTGCGCGGCGACGACCTTCACCAGCTCCTGCGGCAGGTTCGCGCGCTGCCCCTTCGCCCGCGGCGCGTTCTCGATGATCTCGCTGAGCCTCTCGGCGTGGTCGCGCAGATCGCCCGGGCGCACCAGGTGCTCGGCGAGTTCCCCGGCCAGCGACAGCACGTAGCCGGTCACCGTGGCAGGCACCTTGTCGGTGTCGAGGTCTTCGGTCCAGGTCGCGACCACGCGGTGCGCGAGCTGCCACGACGCCGTCTCCGACAGCAGCCGCGCCCCCGGCTCGACCGGCACCCGCAGCCCGTGCTCGCCGACGATCCGCCCGGCGTAGGCGTGGTAGGTCAGCACCGTCGGGTCCTCGGTGAGCACCGCGGAGCGCAGCTGCCCGCTCGGGTCGACCTCGTCCAGCAGCCCCGATCCGGCGAGCCTGCGCAGCCGCGCGCGCACCCGGTCGGCGAGCTGGCGCGCGGCTTTCCGCGTGAAGGTCAGGCCGAGCACGCGCTCCGGCGTGACCAGCTGGTTGGCCACCAGCCAGACCACGCGAGCGGCCATGGTCTCGGTCTTGCCCGCACCCGCACCCGCGACGACCAGCGCCGGCTCGGCGGGTGCGGCGATGACCGCGGCCTGCTCCGGGGTCGGCGGGTGCAGTCCCAGCGCCTGGGCGATCCGGTGCGGACTGACCAGCGGCCGTGCCTCACTCACTGGGAGACCTGTCTTCCCGCCGGGTGGACCGGGCAGGAGGTCCGCGCCGGGCAGCGGGAGCAGTCGGAGTTCTCGGTGGCCACGTAGGCCGGTCCGAGGCTGTCGGCCGCCGCCGTGTGCACCACGTCGAGCCACACCTTGATGCGGTCCTCGTCCAGCGCCTGCTGGGTCCGCTCGGTGGCCGCGCCCTTGCGGTCGGACTTCGCCACGTACAGCAGCCGCGCTCCGCCCGGACCGTCGTGCTCGCCGAACGCGCCCAGCGCGGCCGCGAGCTGGTAGACCGCGAGCTGCGGGTGCTCCTCGGCATCGCCCTTGCTGACCGGGTTCTTCCCGGTCTTGACGTCGACCACGACGGGACGCCCTTCGGCGTCGGCCTCCAGGCGGTCGACCCGGCCGCGCAGCCGCAGCCACGGACCGCCCTCGCGCGCCGGGACGGTGACGTCGAGGTCCTTCTCCACGCCGATCTGGGTGAGCTCGGCGCGCGACTGCACCAGCCAGTTCACGAAGGCGTCGAGCATGCGCTCCACGCGCTTGCGCTCCTTGCGGGAGAACCACGGCGCACCGGCGTCCACCGATTCCCAAGCGTCGTCGAGCGCCTTGTGCAGCTGCGTCGTGTCCGCGCCGTCGGCGGCGGCCTGCACGAGCGCGTGCACCAGGGTTCCGGTGATCGAGGCGAGTTCGGCGGTGTCCTGACCGCCGTGCCGCTCCACCAGCCAGCGCAGCGGGCAGGTGGCCAGGATGTCCACTGTGGATGGTGAGACGCGAACCGGCTCGTCGCCGGTCACCAGCGGTTGGTCCGTCGAGCTCTCCGGCAGCCCGTACCAGCTGTCGGGATTGGCCCCCGGCACGTTCGCCGCGGCCAGCCGCGCCAGCTGCTTCGCCGCCCGCTCGCGCCGTCGCGGCTCGGACGCCGAATCGCACACCACCCGGCGCAGCTCGCCGACCAGGTCGGCCAGCGCCAGACCGCGCTCCGGCCGCGCGATCGGCCGCTCCACCACGTCGGGATCGCTGTCCACGCCCTCCAGCTCGTCGAGGAACCGCGACGGCTGGTCGTCCTCACCGCGCACCGCGCTGACCAGCAGGTTCCGCCGCGCCCGGCTGGCGGCGACCCGCAGCAGCCTGCGCTCTTCGGCCAGCAGCGGCGCGGTGGCCGACACCCGCTCGGAGTCCATCCCGGACAGCACGTCCACCAGGCGCTCCACGCCGAGCAGCGATCCGCGCAACCGGAGGTCCGGCCAAATCCCCTCCTGCACACCGGGAATCGCCACGACTTCCCACTCCTGGCCGCTGGCGGCGTGCGCGGTGAGCACCCGGACCGCGTTGTCGCGAGGCGCGGTCGGCGCGAGCGAGCTGCCCGCGATCTGCTGGCTGGTCAGGTAATCGGCG